>NZ_CP013106.1:2220160-2537325 GCF_001431725.1 Halomonas huangheensis
GACAGGTAGCCCTGTTGTCGGCGCCACTGACCGGGAGAACCTACTTCATGGCGTGACCAGAGTCGGCGCAGTTGACGGTCATCTCCCAGGCCTACACGTGCGGCGATGTCGCCCAGGCCCAGCGACGTTTCCAACATCAACTGCCGCGCCAGTTGAAGGCGGAGGGCCGCCAGGTAATCTCCCAACGACATTCCCGTCAGCGCCAAAAAGCGGCGCCTCAGGTGTCGTTCACTCATTGCCGCCTGTCTTGCCATCTGTGGAACGCTCCAGCCCTGCTGCGGGGCCATGGCAAGTTGATCCTGAAGGCGGTGAATACGGGCATCGACGTGGTTTCTGCCGCGCAGCCAGATACCGAGCTGCGGCTCCTGCCCACTACGGCGTAGATACAGCACCATGTCTCGCGCCACGGCGAGGGCCAACTCGTGGCCGGCGTGACGTGTCAGCCAATGCAGCATGGTATCGATACCGGTGGAAATGCCTGCACTGGTCAGAAAGCGGCCGTCATCAGTGAAGATACAGTCCTCTTGCACTCTGGCAGCAGGAGCAATTTGTCTGAGTCGTTCGAGGAGCTCATGGTGACTGGTACAGCGACGGTTATCGAGCAGCCCTGCCTCGGCGAGCAACAGCGTCCCCGAGCATACCGACATGATGGTCCGGGCCTGATGGCCGATGGTTCGCAGCCAGTGCAGTGCGAGCTGCTGTACTCCGATCTCGATGGCATTGCGGTACTGGCCGGGCACGACCAACAGCTCCAGGTCCGAGGCATCCTCGGGGAGTGGCGCAATTCCCTGCAACTGGAGTGGCCCCATCCAGTCGAGGCTGTTGTGTGGGCCAAAATAGTCGATCTGGTATCTGCCACTAATGCGTGCCGCGCAGTGCAGGACCTGCCAGGGCCCGACCAGGTCAAGCGGGACCTGGCCGGGCAGCATCAGCACGCCGATACGGCACGTGGTGTCGTCCCTGATGGGAAGCACGGGCATTGAGTCTCCTTCAGACGCTCGAGGCAGCAAGCGATTCGTTCTCCAGAGTACTCACATCCACGATACGAGCAAAACGTTTCTCCAGTACCAGTTCCGTTCGCGCTCGGATGTCATCGGCGCTCCAGGTGATGCCAGCGCGCGACATGGGGAATGTCAGGGTGGCTTCACTGACGAAATCGACCACAAAGCCGAGATCCGATGCGACACGAGTGGTGGTTTCACAGCATTGCTCGGTACGGATACCACTGATCCACAGTTTGCCGATTCGCCGCTGACGCAGCCAGGATTCCAGCCCGGTGCCGGTGAAGGCATTGTGCACCGTCTTGTAGAAGGTGGTCTGTGCCGGGTCGTCAAATCCAGCCAGCGGACGTATCAGGCCATGGCTGGGGTCGAAGGGAGTCCCGCTGGCAGGCTCGGTATGATAGATCCGTACCAGAGGTATGCCGCTGGTATGAGCAAGGTCAATCAGGCGGCGCTGTGCATCGCACCAGCCGCGAGTCTCCTCAGGTTGCCAGTAGTCACGTTGAGTAAAGGATTGTTGTACATCGATCAACAGTAACGCTGTGTCCATGATGAGTGCTCCGTCTCCAGTTCAGGGTAGGCTTACCAGGATACGAGCAATCGGACGCTTTCAGCAGGGGAAGCAAGGACAACCAGCGGACTGAAACGGACATGTTGTGACCAGGCGGAATGGATCACAACGGTGGTATGGCACAGTTACTGTTCGACTTTTCACGCCACCGGGCCAGAATTCAACCCAGGCCATTACCAGGGAGGGTGACATGGATAGCGACAAGGCACTGCAGATCATCAATACACTGGCTTCTGGCGTGGACCCGATAACCGGCGAGATTCATCCTGACGGCGGCACTCTGCAACACCCGGATATCATTCGTGCCCTGTATATGGCCTCCATGGCGATACAGGCGCAGATGGACGCTGGGAAGCCCGGAAAGACCGCTTCACGACCAGGTAGAGCAGGAGAAGCCTGGACCACGGAAGAGGATCGGCAACTGGCTCAAGGCTTCGATGAAGGCCTGAACATGAGTGAGCTGGGTAGGCAGCATCAGAGAAGCCGTGGCGCCATTCAGGCGCGCCTGGTCAAGCTGGGCAGGATCACGGAAGATGTCGGCGAGCACGACTGAGCGTTGATGGTGGTGAGAGGGTGGGAAAATGCTGGCGAGGGGGTAGTGATGGGGCAATGGTTCAGTTTCCCCATCACTCCTGCCAGGATAGGAAGTCTGACCACAGGTGAGAGGAGGTGTCACATGACGCAGAGTTGCCAGGAAGATGTGGATTTTCGGGCACTGATGGGCGATGTGCAGCCCCTCAACCGGGAGCGCAACAGGGCAGACCTCGGTCATCATCGCGGCACTCCCAGTGAGTCCCAGATGGCGCGTCGTCAGTATGCCATTGCCGGGGGGGATGGATTGGACACGCTATCAGACGAGTTCATTGATCTGGTACCGCCTTTCGATCCACTGGAATATCGTCGTGATGGTATTCAGATCGGCGTTCTGGAGCGTCTGCGCCAGGGTGGCTATCCGGTTCAGGCCAGTCTCCATCTGCTGCGGCGCCCTCTGCAGGAATGCCGCCGCGAGTTGCCGGTATTCATTCGCGATGCCTATGCATCGGATCTGCGTTCGGTGTTGATCATCCACGGTCGTGGGCGAGATATTGATAGCCCGCCCAATATCCTGCGTTCCTGTCTGGCCAGGTGGCTCACGCTACTCGATGAAGTCCAGGCCTATGCTTCCGCCCAGGAGCGCGACGGCGGCCTGGGAGCCACTTGGGTAATGCTGCGCAAGAGTGAGAGGGCGAGGGCCAATAACCGTGAACGGCAACAGAAGCGCCGAGGCTAGGCGTTATCTTCTTCAAAGGTATTGAAATGACAACGCCGCCCGATAATGGGCGGCGTTGTCGTTCAGGAACATGCGAGGGTGTCAGGCCAGCGCAGCCTCGGGCTGACGTTCGCGTGCTTCGCGTTGGCGGCGTCGGAACATCGGCTCGGGGTTGTCGATGGAAACCTGATAGTGGCGGCTGAAAGCATTGAAAGCATTCAGCGCGTCCTCGACGATTTGATCTTCACGCATCGACCAGGCATCGAAGCCACAGCGCTTCATGTACACCAGTTGATCGATCAGCACATCACCAACCGCACGGATCTCTCCGGTGAAGCCATGGCGCTCACGCAGCACTCGCGCGATGGAATAACCACGGCCATCGGTAAACTTCGGAAAGTCGATCGCTACCAGAGGTGCCTCACGCAGTGCCGCGATGGTCTCTGTGTCCAGCTCGGTATCGCTGGGCAGCCAGGGTGCCAGAGAATCGCGTCGCTCGGCGGCCAGCCACACATCGAGACGTACGATGGCATAGCCTTGTGCCGGAGCGGCGTCTTCGTCATGGCGCAGCCACTGATCCTCGACCTGCCGGCCATTCTTGATCAGTGGGCGTGGGGGCGTCTGCTCAGGCAGCATACACAAACTCCTTGAACGGCTTGAGACCGATACGGCGATAAGTGTCGATGAACGTTTCATCAGGCTGGCGCTCGCCGACATAGACCTGCAGGACCTTGTCGATAACGCCTGGCACGTCTTCACGGAAGAAGGACGGACCGAGAATCTTGCCCAGCGAGGCGCCATTGCCCTGGCTGCCGCCGAGAGATATCTGGTAGTACTCTTCGCCCTTCTTGTCGACCCCGAGAATACCGATGTGGCCGACGTGGTGGTGACCGCAGGCGTTCATGCAACCAGAGATGTTCAGGTCGAGAGGCCCGAGGTCATAGAGGAAATCGAGGCTCTCGAAGCGTTCCTGAATCGCCTGGGCTACCGGAATCGATTTGGCATTGGCCAGCGCGCAATAGTCGCCGCCGGGGCAGCAGATCAGGTCGGCGAGGGTGCCCACGGTGGGGTTTGCCAGGCCAAGGGCTTCGAGCTTGTGCCACAACTCCTCGATCTGATCGACAGCGACATCGGTCAATACCAGGTTCTGCTCGTGGGTCACACGTAGTTCGCCAAAGCTGTAGTCATCGGCCAGGTCGGCAATGTCGGCCATCTGCTGTGACGTTACGTCTCCCGGTGATTGTTCGCTGCGCTTGAGTGACAGAGTCACAGCCTTGTAACCACGGACCTTGTGATCAGTGACGTTGTTGGTCACGAAGCGTGCGAAGGCACGGTTATCGCCACGCAGCGTCTCATAGGCATCGATGGTCGATTCATCGATCTCGCGGCGTGGCGGTTCGATGAAGTGGTCCGCCATTTCATCAATGGCCTGTTGATTGAGAGTCTGCGGGCCGTCCTTGAGGTGCGCCCACTCTTCCTCGACACGGCGACGCATTTCATCAACGCCAAGCGCCTTGGTCAGGATCTTGATACGTGCCTTGAACTTGTTGTCACGTCTACCGAACTGGTTGTAGACGCGTACAATCGCCTCGAGATAGGTCAGCAGGTGCTGCCAGGGAAGGTCCTCGCAGATGGTTTCGCCGATCATTGGCGTGCGGCCGAGACCACCTCCCACCAGTACTTTGACGCGCACCTCTCCAGCATCGTCGCGCCAGAAGCGCAGGCCCACATCATGAACCTGAATGGCTGCGCGATCTTCGCTGGCTCCCGTCACCGCAATCTTGAACTTGCGGGGCAGGTAGAAGAATTCCGGGTGGAAAGTCGACCACTGACGGATCAGCTCACACCAGGGACGTGGATCAACTTCCTCGTCACCGGCGATGCCAGAGAACTGGTCGGTAGTGGTATTGCGAATATCGTTGCCGCTGGTCTGGATCGCATGCATCTGCACCGACGCCAGTTCGGCAAGGATGTCCGGTACGTCTTCCAGCTTCGGCCAGTTCAACTGAAGATTGGTACGCGTGGTGAAGTGGCCATAGCCACGGTCATAGCGCGCGGCAATCTCGCCAAGCTTGCGCAATTGATAAGAAGCCAGCATGCCGTAGGGAATGGCGATACGCAGCATTGGCGCATAGCGCTGCACATACAGACCGTTCTGCACGCGCAGCGGCAGAAATTCCTCATCGCTGATCTTGCCATCAAGATAGCGGCGCATCTGGTCACGGAACTGTTCGACGCGTTCGTCGACCAGTGTCTGGTCATGATTGTCGTAGCGGTACATTCAGCGCTTTCCTGCAGCATGAGAATGACGGGACGTTGCCCGCTACCTTACTCTTTCGCCATTATTCTATAAAAGAATAAATCCTTATAGTTTTCGCGCAAAAAGTAATTAGGGGCATCTTTCTAGTTGGAGTCGCCATTCTAGATTGTCACGGTTTGCCATCGTCGCCGTTGCCAGATCAGCACGAAAGCCAGCGAGTTGAGCGTGCGATAGCCTAACTGACACCACCATATGCCGACCAGCCCCCATCCCTGGTGGACACCGATCCACCAGGCCAGTGGTAGAAATACCAGCCACTGAGTCGATAGCGTCAGCAACATGACGGTGCGTTGAGCCCCTGCACCCAGCAATGCCTGGGTAAACACCAGCGCAGCCGCATCAACCACGATCATCAACGCTGTCAGGCGCAGGGGATCAACTCCCATTTCGATCATCTCTGGCTGATGCAGAAACAACCCCAATACCTGATGGGGAAAGACCAGCATCGGCAGTGATAGTGCGGCAAGGGAAAGCCAGGTCAGACGAACCACATCCCAGCCCCAGCGGTGAGCAGTTTCAGGATTATCGCGTCCGAGGGCTTCCCCGACGAGGCTCATGGCGGCCATGCCGAAACCAACGCCGGGGAGGATCAGCAGTAATGAGAGGTTGACCAGTACATGACCCACCGCGACGCTCGCAGTACTCACTTGACCGAGAATCCAGAACAGCATCGCATAGCCAGCGGCAAACCATAGCTGCTGAAAGGAGTGCGGTGTCGCCAGGCGCAGGGTCGTCAATAGATCGCCAGTAGAAGGCCAGCCTCGAGGCAATGCAAGGTGATGATGTGTAACAGCGGCCCACAGTATCAAGCCGGTAACCAGAGATAGCGTTGTCCCCAGACCGGCGCCGCTGGTGCCCATTTCCGGCAGTCCCCATCGCCCGAAGATCAGCCCGATGCTGGCGACCAGGTTCACCAGGTGCATGACCAGCATGATACGCAGGTAGATGCCGGTCTCCTGCACGCCATTCCAGTAGCCCCGAAAGCAGAAGATCAGGGCAATCGGCAGTAGTGATGCCACGCGCCAGCGGAAATAGTCGACCGCAATACCACCGACCAACGGGTCGTCGTTGATCAATGCCAACAGTCTGGGGGCCTGCCAGATACATAGCGCGCTCAGCGGCAGGGCAACGGCCAGTGCAATGACCAGTCCGGCATGCAGGGGGGCGCTGCAGCGCTCAACAGCCTGTTCACCATGGCGGCGTGCGACCTGGGCCTGGACACCGGACATCAGCCCGAACACCGTTGCCGAGATCAGGAACATGGCATAGCCGCCGATACCCACGGCAGCCAGCTCGTTGGGGCCCAGGCTGCCGACCAGTGCGGCATCGACCAGGTTGAGCAGGCTCTGAGTCAGCATGCCCGCCATGATTGGCAGGGCAAGGCGCATGATAGTCCGGCGCCGTGTCGTATCAGGCAGCATCACGCCCCCGGTCATTGCCCGTGGGGCGTGCTTGCAGTTTCGGTCGTGGACGTGCAGTTGATGTCATGCTGGATCGTAGGACAGCACCGGCGACAACCAACGCTCCATGTCACCGATATCTCGTCCCTTACGCTCGGCAATGCGCTCGACCTGGTCGCGAGTGATTCTGCCGGTGGAGAAGTACTTCGACTTCGGGTGCGAGAAATACCAGCCGGATACCGCTGCAGCCGGCCACATGGCAAAGCTCTCGGTCAGATCCAGGCCAGTATTGGTGGTGGCATCGAGCATGCGGAACAGAGTTGCCTTCTCGGTGTGATCCGGACAGGCCGGATAGCCGGGAGCAGGGCGGATGCCCTGGTACTTCTCGGCGATCAAGGCCTCGTTATCGAGGCTTTCCTCCGGAACATAGCCCCAGAATTCGCGGCGTACGCGCTCATGCATATGCTCGGCAAAGGCTTCGGCGAGACGGTCAGCCAATGCCTGGACCATGATGGCGTTGTAGTCGTCGCCATTCGCCTTGTACTGCGCTGACAGCTCTTCAACGCCATGGCCGGCAGTGACAGCGAAACCACCGATCCAGTCGGCCTTGCCGCTGTCCTGGGGTGCGATGAAGTCGGCGAGACTGTAGCAGACGCCTTCGCGGTTCTTCGTGGTCTGTTGGCGAATATGATGCAGCCGTTCGATGACCTGCTGACGGGATTCATCGGCATAGACCTCGATGACATCGTGATCCACGGTATTGGCAGGCCACATCCCGATCACACCACGAGCCTGGATCAGCTTCTCATCGATCAAGCGCTTGAGCATCGCCTGGGCATCGGCATACAGGTTTCGAGCAGCCTCACCGACGACCTCGTCATTGAGGATCTTCGGATACTTGCCGGCCAGCTCCCAGCTCATGAAGAATGGCGTCCAGTCGATGCGTTCGACCAGCGAATCGAGATCGTAGTCGTCGAAGACCTTGAGGCCGGTAAAGGTCGGTGCTGGTGGCGTATAGCTGCCCCACTCGAGAGGCGGCTTGCGTTCGCAGGCGCTGGCGTAGTCCAGGTCCGCCGCCTTGGGTCGACGCTTCGCATTGCGCTCGCGGACCTTCTCGTATTCTTCCTTTATATCGGCAACGTAGGCTGGCTTGAGAGTTGGCGAAAGCAGGCGGCTAGCGACACCCACCGCACGTGAAGCGTCGGTCACGTAGATGACCGGCTGATCGTATTGTGGCTCGATCTTGACCGCAGTGTGCGCCTTGGAGGTCGTCGCACCGCCAATCAGCAGGGGCAGGGTATGCCCCTGGCGCTGCATTTCCCTGGCGACGTGTACCATCTCGTCGAGTGACGGTGTGATCAGCCCGGATAGGCCGATCAGATCTGCCTTCTCCTCGATGGCGGTCTTGAGGATCTTCTCGGCGGGCACCATCACGCCGAGATCGACAACATCGTAGTTGTTGCATTGCAAGACGACGCCAACGATATTCTTGCCGATATCGTGAACATCACCCTTGACCGTGGCCATGACGATCTTGCCCTTGGCCTGAGTACCCTCACTCTTCTCGGCTTCAATAAACGGGATGAGATAGGCAACTGCCTGCTTCATGACGCGAGCGGACTTGACCACCTGAGGCAGGAACATCTTACCGGCACCGAACAGATCACCGACCACGTTCATGCCATCCATCAACGGGCCTTCAATGACCTGAATCGGGCGTTCGACGCGTTGGCGAGCCTGTTCGGCGTCTTCCTCGATGTAGCTGGTAATCCCCTTGACCAGGGCGTGAGAAATACGTTTTTCGACCTCCCAGCTACGCCATTCAAGATCTTCCTTCTTCTCGGCACTGCTGCCGTCGCCCTTGTAGCGCTCGGCAATCTCGAGCAGGCGCTCGGTGCCGTCGCTGCGGCGATTGAGCACTACATCCTCGACCGCCTCACGCAGCTCATCCGGCAGGTCATCATAGACGGCCAACTGGCCAGCATTGACGATACCCATGGTCATGCCGGCACGAATGGCGTAGTAGAGAAACACCGAGTGAATGGCTTCGCGTACCGCATTGTTGCCACGAAACGAGAAGGAAACGTTGGAAACACCACCAGACACCATGGCGTGCGGTAGGTGTTCAGTGATCCAGCGCGTCGCTTCGATGAAATCGACCGCGTAGTTGTCGTGCTCCTCGATACCGGTAGCGATGGCGAAGATGTTGGGGTCGAAGATGATGTCTTCCGGAGGAAAACCGATCTCGTCGACCAGTACCTGGTAGGCGCGCTGACAGATCTCGGTCTTGCGCGCAAAAGTGTCGGCCTGACCTTCCTCGTCAAAGGCCATGACCACCACTGCGGCACCATGCCGACGGCACTCGGTCGCTTGATGGCGAAAAGCTTCCTCGCCTTCCTTCAGCGAGATCGAGTTGACGATGGCCTTGCCCTGGATGCACTTGAGGCCAGCTTCGATGATGTCCCATTTGGAGGAGTCGACCATGATCGGCACGCGAGCGATATCCGGCTCTCCGGCGATCAGATTCAGGAAGCGCACCATGGCTTCCTGGGACTCGAGCATGCCCTCGTCCATGTTGATGTCGATGACCTGAGCGCCGTTCTCTACCTGTTCCAGTGCGACTTCCAGCGCTGTGGTGAAGTCATCTTCGACAACGAGTCGCTTGAAGCGAGCAGAACCGGTGACATTGGTACGCTCGCCGACGTTGACGAACAGCGAATCCTTCTCGATGTTGAAGGGCTCGAGGCCGGACAGGCGGCAGGCGAGAGACCGCTCGGGAAGGATGCGTGGCGGCAGATCCTTGATCGCCGCGTGAATGGCCGCAATGTGCTCGGGTGTGGAGCCACAGCAACCGCCGATGATGTTCACCAGGCCACTACGCGCAAACTCGGCGACAATCTCTGCCATTTCTTCCGGCGTCTGGTCGTATTCACCGAACTCATTGGGCAGGCCAGCGTTGGGGTGGGCGGAGACAAAGGTTTCCGCCTTGTTGGAGAGCTCCTCGACGTAAGGTCGCAGCTCCTCGGCACCCAGCGCACAGTTGAGACCGACAGTCAGCGGCCTGGCATGACGCACTGAGTTCCAGAATGCCTCAGTGGTCTGGCCGGACAGGGTGCGGCCCGAGGCATCGGTGATGGTGCCGGAGATCATCACCGGAAAGCGCACGCCAGTTTCGTCGAAAATCTCTTCCAATGCGTAGATAGCGGCCTTGGCATTGAGCGTATCGAAGATGGTCTCGATCATGATCAGATCGGCGCCGCCTTCCATCAGTGCCAACGCTGACTCGCGGTAATTGTCGCGCAGCTCGTCGAAGGTCACGTTGCGCCTGGCGGGGTCATTGACGTCTGGCGATAGCGAGGCCGTGCGCGAAGTGGGGCCGAGGACACCCGCCACATAACGCGGAACCCCGGTCTCGTTACCTACGGCATCGCAGACCTCTCGGGCCACTCGAGCGGCCTCGCGATTCAGTTCGGCCACCAGCTCTTCCATGCCGTAGTCCGACTGGGAAAGCCGTGTGGCATTGAAGGTGTTGGTCTCGATGATATCTGCACCGGCCTCGAGGTAATCGCGATGAATGCGGCTTACCAACTCAGGGCAGGTCAGTACCAACAGGTCATTGTTGCCCTTGAGATCACTGGGCCAATCGCTGAAACGCTCGCCGCGAAACTCCTCTTCGCTTAGCGAGGCATTCTGCAGCATCGTCCCCATGCCGCCATCCAGCATCAGGATGCGCTGTTTGAGGCTTTCGTTCAGGCGGGCGGTCTGGTCAGTGGCAACAGCAACCATGGGCAGAGGTATCTCCAGCAATGCGCTAACATCAGGTCGGCGATTAGTTTTTATACAAGCAGGCTATTGTATCGAACGGTGTTCGTACCCATCTATGGGGGGACCACCGGAGCCCGTCAGCAGCAATCAGAATGTTGATATACTCCTGCGCTTCGGCAGGTAAGTACCGTAAAGGGCTGGTATCTTACCAAATCGGTGAGGCTGGCGGCAGGGAAAAGGCATACCCGACTAATTCACTCGGGATTGTATCGAGCCATGGTGTCGCTTACCATGAAGAAAATATACCCGCTGTGGTAATGGCAAAGTGCCGGCGGGAGCTGACAGCAGTGAGAGACACATGAGCGAGAACATCCAGATTACCGACAGCGCACAGGAATACCTGGCAGAACTGCTCGAGAAGCAGGGTGTCGAGGGTATTGCGGTGCGCATCTTCATCACCCAGCCGGGCACCCCTTACGCCGAAACCTGTCTGGCCTATTGTCGACCCGGTGAAGAAGAGCCCACTGATGAGCTTCTTAACCTCGACAAGATCAACGTCTACCTTGATTCCAATAGTGTTCCGTTTCTGGAAGAAGGTGTCGTCGACTTCAATGCGGATCGTATGGGAGGGCAGCTGACCATCAAGGCGCCCAATGCCAAGATGCCCAAGGTCAACGCCGATAGCCCGCTGGAAGATCGCATCAACTATGTCCTCTACAGTGAGATCAATCCGGGGCTTGCGGCTCACGGCGGCGAGATCAAGCTGGTTCAGATGACCGAGGAGCAAGTGGCAGTACTGGCCTTTGGTGGCGGTTGCCAGGGCTGTGCCGCTGTCGACCTGACGTTGAAGGAAGGTGTCGAGAAGACACTGATGGAGCGTATTCCCGAGCTTGCCGGCATCCGTGATGTGACTGACCATACGGATACCACCAACGCTTACTATCGTTAGGCCTGCTCTACAGAGTCGCAATGAATGGTGGCGATGTGCTGCCTTGACCAATAGTCGCATAATGCCGCCCTCTGAGGCGGCATTATGCTTTTATGGGAACAGGTTGGCATGGATGCGTATTCAGGCAGCTATGCGCAGCACCAATATGTTGCTGTTGTCCGCCAGGTTATTGCCCGCCTGTACTGATCGGGAATGGAGGAAAGATAGATGGGGTTTCCGCGACAGCGAGTCACGTTGATCACATTGAGTGTCACAGATCTGGCACGGGCAAAGGCGTTCTATGCTGGCTGGGGCTGGCAGCCACATGGCGAATCCCAGCCGGGCATAGTGTTCTATCAGATGAATGGGGCAGCATTGGCACTGTTCGGGCGTGCCGAACTTGCTGCTGACCAGGCGCGCTCCGAGCAGGAGTTGGGCACCGGAGCGATGACGTTGGCGCAGAACTGTCTGGATGCAGCAGAGGTGGACCAGGTGTTTGCAGCAGCGCTTGCGGCTGGAGCGACATGCTTGAAGAAACCCGAAACGGTTTTCTGGGGTGGCTATTCCGGTTACTTTGCTGACCCCGATGGTCATGTCTGGGAGGTCGCCGCCAATCCCTTCTGGCCACTGGCGGACGATGGTTCCCTGATCCTGCCTGAACCAGACTGACATCCAGCGCACTCAGACGCTTATTCGATATCTGAGCTCGGTCCGTTCTTCGTGCTTGTATCACTGTGTTGGCCGGCCAGTTCCCGAGACTGATCCGGGGAAGACTTGCCCGTCAGCGTCCAGAGTTTCTCGTCCAGACGTGCTTCGAGAAGATTGAGACGCTCCGATTGCATTGCCATCTGCCGGCGCTGTTCTTCTATACGCTCGTTGAGTAGGTCAACCTCATGACCGCGAGCTCGTGCGCTTTCCTCGGCCCGTGAACGAGCGGTTTGAGTCTCGCGATGACGCTTCTCTTCGTCCCCTAGATCTGCGCGCGCAGCCTGTAGCTGTTGCTGAAGAGCGTCCTGCCGATGTTCGGCCTGCTTCAGGCGCTGGGCATGAGCCTTCTCCAGAGCCTGGCGTTCCTGGCGGGCATCGTCGAGCATTGCCATCAGGCGTGCTTCGGCAGCTTCATGACGCTGTTCTTCCTGATGCAGTTTCTCGCGCTGCTCCTTTTCCAGTTGTGCCACCGCGGCCAGGTGTTGCGCGGCCTGGCGTTCATTGTCCTGCTGCAGGCGGGTTAACTGGTCGCCAAGCTGGCCGGCGCGCTGACGCTCCTTTTCTGCTTGCTGCTCCAGGTTCTGCGCTGCCGCTTCCATGCGCGCACTTTCCGCACTGCATTGCTGCAGGCGTTGCTCTGTGCTGCTGAGGTGCGCGGCGAGGGCTGATTCGCGTTGTTCAGCATCTTCAGAGCGTCGCAACGCATCTGCAACACGTTCTTGAGCAGATTCCACCTGCCGATCGGCTTCCTCACGATAGTGAGCAAGGTTCTCGGTCGCTGCCTGCTGTGCCTGTTGCCAGAGCTCTTCCGCCAGCTGCTGCAATTCCACCGGCATACCCTGGGGGGGAGGCACATCACGGCGCTCATCGCGGCGTGATCGCCATTCGCGAAGGTGGTCGCTGATGGTGGTGTAACTGCCGGTGCCGAGAATCTCGCGCACCTTCTGCACGCTGGGGGCTTCCTGGCGCTGCAGCAAAGTGTCCACGGCGCGTTGGACGTCTTCGAACGTAATCCCGGTTCGGGCCATGTGTCTCTCCTTGAGTGGCACAAACAAGCGGCGCCAACACAGATAATGCCCGAAACCTGCCCCGGGGTGCCATGCCCTGAGTGTAGATCGGATGTTGCTGGTGTTTATCTGCATGGTCTATGACAAGCGATCCTGGTGGTTACTGGTGTTCGCCGGTGATGAATTGTAGCGCAATATCTGTAATTACATAAATCATAAATACGTAATAATATTTATGAAATTGAATATAAAATCAAGATTACTCGCATTATCATGACTATTGAGGTGTACAGATCGCCAGGAAATGCGGCTGATAAAGCCCGTAGTGACGGGGCAAGGGGGGACGCAAATGGAGTGAAGTGCTGGAAATGGTTGGGTAAGGCTGACTGTAATGCCGGAAGACTGGCCACAGCGGGCCATATGCCCTGAGCGAGGAACAGCCCGTCCACGCTCAAATAGCGCGGGTTACCAGTAGAAGCAGGTTGCCAGAACCCATGTTGTCGAGCATGTGCTGGGCACAAACGTCTGCCACGCAAGCAGAAAGAGCCTGGCGGGAAGGGAGGGTAGACTGAGAGTAGTTACATCAGCCGAGAACGAGTCTCGGCTGTGAGCTGCAGAAGGAAGGGTTACTGCCGGCTGTCGAGGTACTGGTGTGCGAACTTGCGCAATTCCTTGACGTCGGATTGGTAAGCTCTATCCAGTCGCCAGGCAGCGAAGCCGGTCGCTGCAGTAAAGGCAGCCATGGCCGCGAGAATGATGTAGAACGCCATTATTTGTCCCTCCAGGTGAGGATGGCCTTGCAATAGGATGCCACCAATGCGAGCAGAAATCCAAAAGCGGCGCCCCATAACGGCTTGGAGGTGCTGGCAACCAACAAGGTTCCTTGCGTGTTGGTCTTGTCGGCAAAGAACAAGGCAATCAGTGACAGCGAACCCACGGTGGTGCCAGCGCGATCAATGAGATCCAGCAGGTTGCTGAGAATCGCCGCATGCTTCGCCTTGCGCTCTGCAGCGAGATGCTCGGTGATTTCCTCCAACTCCTGCTCGGTCAGTGCTCTTGAGCGTAATGAACCGCCCTCACGCGACTGAGGATCGACGGCAGAGCGCTCTTCGATGAAGCGAATCAACTCACCCTTGAGCTCATCAAGCTGCCTGTCGTGTGCATCCTTGTGGTCAGACATCCGTATTCTCTGAAATTGAGTACTCTTGAATGATGTGGAGGCGGTCATCCGCTGCTTTCGCGTGACAGGCCGTGTGTGCCCGGCGCGGCAGTGCAAGTCCAATACGTTACCAGCCTCATGCGTCACCAGGCTCGTACCATGGTAACTGCTGCGGCTGGCTGAGGTGTAGGACAACGAACTGCTCTGCGCATCAAAGCCCAGCATCGGCGGCGAGGTATCCTCTCGGCGTTGTCTGTATAATCGCCGTCAGTCGGTGTTGGCGCCGGCATTCCTGCTCCACACCGAAAGATTTGAAGCCGATGTCTCGATCCGATCCCGCTGCTGCTGTCCCGATACCGACGCTGGATATGCCAACTGTTGCTGAGGGGCGTGGGCATCAGCCAGCGCCTTTCGGGGCAGCGATTCTGGCCAACAGTGATGCAGAGGCCGTAGCGGCCTGGCTGCAGGAATATCGAGCCAGTCCGCAGACATTGCGCAGTTACCGGCGTGAGGCAGAGCGCTTGTTGTTGTGGTTGGATAGTCGCGACATGCGGCTATGTGAGTTACGGCGCCCACATCTCGATGAGTTCGAGGCTTTTCTCGCCGACCCGCAGCCGCACCACTATTGGATTGGGCCGGTCAAACCGCGTCGTAATCCACAGTGGCGACCGTTTCGTGGCCCACTATCGCCAGCCAGTCGTCGCCAGAGCCTGGTTATCCTGCAGGGAATGGTCGGTTGGTTACTGGAGGCCGGCTGGTTGACGCATAACCCTTTTCGACTGATGCGTGACAAGCGCCGGCGCCTGGACAATAGCCGTGATACGCGAATCGAACGCTACCTGGAACGCCCGTTATGGGAGTGGCTATGGAGCTGGTTGAATCGCCCGCTTGCTGATGGAGCGTCAGACAGGCAGGTGAAACTCTGGCAGCGCCGGCGTCTGGTGTTTGGCTTTGCGTATCTGCTTGCACCTCGCATCTCGGAGATGAGCGAGGCACGGCTCAGTGACCTGGCCCTGCGAGAAGGCCGTTGGTGGTGGCGCGTGGTGGGCAAGGGAGGTAAGTACGCCGAGATCCCCGTGCCTCCGGACATGATGCAGCTGATAAAATCAGCATGTGAACACTACGGGCCAGGCGAGGCGCCGGGCTACAGCGAAGGTCCGATACTACGGCGACTCGATGGCAAGACGGCGCTGGGGGCGAATCATCTTTATCGTCTGATTCGCAAGGCCTTTGCAGATGCGGCGGACACCATGGAGCAGCAGGGCGGCGATGAACTGGCCACCGCTCGGCTGCGACAGGCAACGCCGCATTGGCTGCGCCATACCGCCTTGACCCACCAGGCGCAGGCCGGAGTTGAGCTGCGTTATCTTGCTGAGTCGGCACGACACTCACGACTCGATACCACCGCACGTTATCTACACACCGAAGACGAGGAATGGCACCGCCAGCAATCCTGGCATCGACTGCCGGGGGCTGGTGACAGGGAGCCGGACTGAAGCCGGCCCCTGCGGGGTCCATGTTGATAACGAATAGAGTTATTGATGAATATGGCACCATTTGGCAGGCGTTCAGATACGAGCAAGCAACTCGCTGCTCATGTCCCCGCCTAGAGCTCCTATTACATGTCCGCGCTCTCCGGCGATTCGAGTGGTGACAAAGGTGTCCGAAACGGCAGCAACTCCTGCACGTATCAGTACCGATGCCGTCAGCAGCAGTGCCGTGCGCTCGACAAACCAACGCGCCTCACTCTCCGCTGGCAAACCGGGCCAGCGCTCCAGGTGCGCGCGGAGCGCGGCATCATAACGGCGATCACTTCCCTGGGCTGCCATCAGGTCGGCACGCAGTGCTTCTGCTGCTAGCGGCTCTTTCGCCAGGGTGCGCAGAATATCCAGACAGATGACATTGCCCGAACCTTCCCAGATGCCATTCAGTGGGGCTTCACGATAGTAAAGTGGCAGGCCAGTCTCTTCGACGTAGCCCATGCCTCCCAGTACTTCCATTGCCTCGTAGGTCACCAGGGGACAACGCTTGTTGCCAAGGAATTTGGCCAGCGCGACACCGATACGTGCCATGGCTCGGTCTTCTGCGCTGTCGCCATCAAAGGCTCTGGCAACGCGCAAGCCCAGTGCAAGAGCTCCTTCGACTTCAAGTGCCAGATCGCCAAGCACGGAGCGCATCAGAGGCTGATCGACGAGGTTGCGGTTGAAGGCGCTACGATGAGACGCCCAGTGGTGAGCAGTTGCGAGAGCACCACGCATCAGACCTGCAGGTGCCATGGCGGTATCGAGGCGAGTGTGATGAACCATCTCGATAATGGTTCGGACCCCAGCACCTTCATCACCCAAGCGCCAACCCAGAGCGTTGTGATACTCGATCTCCGACGATGCATTGGAGCGGTTGCCGAGCTTATCCTTGAGGCGCTGGATATGAATAGCGTTGCGCTCACCTTCAAGCCAGCGAGGCACAAGGAAGCAGGTCAGCCCGCCAGGTGCCTGAGCCAGAGTCAGGAATCCGTCGGACATTGGTGCAGAACAGAACCACTTGTGGCCGGAAAGGCGATAGGCATCGCATTCAGGCTCTGCACGAGTGGTATTGCTACGTAGATCTGATCCTCCCTGTTTTTCAGTCATGGCCATGCCTAACGTGGCTGATGACTTCTGCTCGATGGGACGCGGTGAAGGATCGTACTGGGTTGCTGTCAAACGCGGACGCCAGATATCGGCCAGCGCCGAGTTGGCGGAAAGTGCGGGAACGGCAGCATAGGTCATGGTCATGGGACAGCAATGCCCCGGCTCAACCTGGCTGGCGAGGTAGACCATGGCGGCATGGGTAACATGGCCACCAGAGGTGCCTTGCCAGGCGATGCTGGCATAGCCCGCGCTTTGGCTGGCTTGCATCAACTTGTGCCATGCCGGATGAAAACGCACCTCGTCGAGCCTACGTCCGCCCTGATCGAACAGCACCAGCTCCGGCGGATGACGATTGGCATCCATTCCGGCGTCGCGCATCTCTGCGCTCCCCATCATCCGCGCATAATTCGTTACGACAGCGGTCTGGCCTCCTTCACGGCTCATGGCCTCGCGTAGAGCCGAGTCTGTTGACCACAGGTCGATGTCACCACGTAGCGGGGGTTGGTTGTGCACCTCGTGGGTTGCCAATGTTGAGCGTGGTGTTGAGTCAGTCATGGGATCTCCACAGTGTCGATGTTGTCATTGTCAGTGTTGTCACTTGTTGGGCATCACCTGCGAGCAACCCATATCAGGGCGCTGCTCGGATGAGTCGTAGATGGGCTATTGAGTGCCACCTGGACTAAAGTTCGTACGTTTTTATTGGTCAAGTGTACGAATTTTTTCTAGAGTTCAGCACAGAACAGAAACATACGCCAGCACAACAACAAGCATCTTCGTGAGGTAAGTATGGACTACGACTACATCATTGTCGGTGGAGGGTCGGCCGGTGCCACACTGGCAAATCGGCTGAGCGCGGACCCAGACAACAGCGTATGCCTGCTCGAAGCCGGAACGAACGGCAATGGGCTATTGGTACGAGCCCCGGTAGGAGTGGTGGCCATGCTACCGGGTTACGGAAAGCTCAATAACTGGGCGTTCAAGACGGTACCGCAGCCGGGTATGAATGGACGCCGAGGGTACCAGCCTCGCGGCCGTTGTCTGGGAGGCTCTTCGGCCATCAATGCCATGCTGTACGTGCGAGGTCATCGTGCTGACTACGATGACTGGGCTGATCTGGGCAATGAAGGCTGGGACTGGGAGTCTGTGCTGCCTTACTTCCGCAAGGCCGAGAATAATGTGCGTGGCGCCAGTGTTGTACACGGTGGTGATGGTCCTCTACAGGTTGCCGACCAGGAACAACCTCGACCCATTTCGCGCGCCTTTATTGATGCTGCTGCGTCGCTGCAGATCCCTGAGACGAATGATTTCAACGCCGGCGACAATGAGGGGGTCGGCTATTTTCAGGTGACTCAGTTCCATGAAGGAAAGCATAAGGGCGAGCGCTGCTCCGCAGCACACGGGTATTTGAGCCCGATCACCGGCACACGCCCGAACCTGACGGTTATTACCCAGGCACATGCGACGAGAATTCTGTTCGAAGGCAAGCGTGCCTTTGGCCTGGTCTATACACGCAATGGAGAAGAGCAGCGAATCAAGGCCAGGCGTGAAGTCATACTCGCCGGTGGAGCCTTCGGCTCTCCCCAGTTGCTACAGCTCTCTGGTGTTGGTCGTCCCGAAGATATTCAGCCTCACGGCATCGAAATGGTTCATGAGCTGACTGGCGTCGGGCAGAACCTGCAGGACCATTTCGACTACATTCAGGCCTACAAGACAAAAGATACCAACCTGTTCGGCTTTGGTATTCAGGGTGGTATGCGACTGTTGAGCCACATACCGCGCTGGAGTCGGCACGGCAATGGCATGATTGCTTCACCTATCGGTGAGGCCGGAGCCTTCCTCAAGACGGATCCCTCACTCGACCGTCCTGATATCCAGCTGCATTTTGTGGCTGCGATTGTCGATGACCATGCCCGCAACCTGCATTGGGGTTATGGCTATTCCGTTCATGTATGCCAGCTGCAGCCCTGGTCGCGAGGTTCTGTGTTTCTTGAGTCGGCAGATCCTCATGCCGCACCGGGCATCAACCCGAACTTCCTTGATGATCCGCGTGACCTCGATGTCATGATCCGTGGCGCCAGACTGACGCGTGAGATCATGCATGCATCACCACTGGTCGAATACAAGAGCCAGGAGCTTTTCGGGATTCACGACAGCATGACCGACGCTGAGTGGGAAGCCAACATCCGGGCACGTGGTGACACCATCTACCATCCCATCGGAACCTGCCGTATGGGCCGCGACGAGATGGCTGTGGTCGATTCCGAGCTACGCGTGCATGGTCTCGAAGGCTTGCGGGTCGTCGATGCTTCGGTGATGCCCAAACTGGTCAGCGGCAATACCAATGCCCCCACCATCATGATCGCGGAGAAGGCTGCCGATATGATCCTCAGCGAGAAAATCAGCGGTCAGAGTGCGATGCAGAGCGTCGTTGCAGAGGAGGGCGTGTCATGAATGGTCAAATGATGTATCGAGCGCTGACCACTGGCTCGCTGATCGAGCATGCTGAGCATTACCATGCTTCCACCGAGATCGTTTCCGTAGACACCGGTGGTGGAATCGAGCGTACCTGCTGGGGAGACGTAGCAGCCAACGCCCGTCGTCTGGCATCGGCGCTGGATAAGTTAGGCGTCTCGGCTGGAGCTCGCTGTGGCACCATCGCCTGGAATAATCGCCGCCACCTTGAGATCTATTTCGGGGTCGGGGCCGGTGGCCGCGTCACTCATACCGTGAATCCACGACTGACCCCCGAGCATCTTATCTACATCATCAATGATGCTGCCGATGAAGTGTTGTTCTTTGATCACACCTTCCTGGCGCTGATCCCTCATTTGCTGCCTCACCTGACCACCGTGAAGCATCTGGTATTGATGGGGCCACGTGATGAGGAGGCGCTGACGGTCGTCGAATCACTGAAATTCTTCGACGAATTGATTGCCGAGGGCGATGCGCAGCACGCATGGCCCGAGCTGGATGAGACGACGCCAGCAGCACTATGCTACACCTCCGGCACCACTGGCAGGCCCAAGGGTGTACTCAACTCGCACCGTTCGCTGGTCCTGCATGCCCTGGGAGGCAACCAGCCAGACGGGACCTGCATCTCAGCGGGAGACGCACTACTGCCGGTGGTTCCGATGTTCCACGTCAACGCGTGGGGCATTCCATTTATCGCCGCTATTGCAGGGGCACGGCTGGTGTTGCCCGGACCGAATCTGGATGGTGACAGTCTGCTGCGTCTCTTGAATGACGAGAAGGTCAACGTGGCGTTCGGCGTACCTACCATCTGGATGGGGTTGTTGGCAGCACTCAAGGCATCCGATGCTCAACTACCTCATCTCGAACGCTCCTTCGTTGGTGGTACTGCGCTGCCGCCTTCAATGATCAATGTCTTCCGCGACGATTATGGTGTCGAGCTGATCCATGCCTGGGGAATGACCGAAACCTCGCCGATTGGCACGATCAACCAGCCATTGTACAAGCACCGAGCGCTACCTCTGGAACAGCAACGGAAACTGCGCCAGGGACAGGGGCGCCCCATCTTCGGTGTCGAGCTCCGTGTTGTAGATGCCGATGGCAATCCGCTGCCTCATGACGGTTCGAGTCAAGGGTTGCTGCAGATTCGTGGACACTGGGTGGTCGATACCTATTACGGGAAAGATGAGGATGCCCTGACTCAGGACGGCTGGTTCGACACCGGTGATATCGCCACCCTCGATGAGAACGGCTACCTGGTGATTCGTGATCGCGCCAAGGACATCATCAAGTCTGGTGGTGAGTGGATTTCCACCGTCGATCTCGAAAATATCGCCATCGCGCATCCCGGTGTGGCCAATGCGGCAGCCATCGCCGCCTGGCATCCCAAATGGGATGAACGTCCGATATTGGTCTGCGTCAGGGCAAATGGCTCCGATGTAGGAGAAACGCAACTGTTGGCAGACTTCGAGGGCAAGGTCGCCAAATGGCAGATCCCGGATCGAGTCATCTTCGTCGATGCATTACCAATGAGTGCTACGGGTAAAGTGCTGAAAAACAAACTGCGCGACCAATATGGGCAGGTTCTGACGGAGGAAAAGACATGACGATCGCCGAGCAGGAAGCGCAGAGGGCAACCACCGATCCCCGGTATCCGCAGCATGAGGCCGCGTTGGAATCGCTTTACCTGGCGAAAGATGACTGGGCCAGAACGACAGTAGAACAGCGAATCACCATCCTCAAGCAGATCAAGGATGCATTGCTGGTGGTTGCTGAAGACTGGGCACGGGCGGCCAGCAGCGCCAAGGGGATAGCACCTGGCAGTCCTTTGATGGGAGAGGAGTGGTTAGCCGGCCCGGGCGCGATGATGGCTGGGTGCAATGGCTTGATTGCGACTCTGGAGCAGATCGAGGGTAAGGCATTCCTTGATAGCATTCGTCGACGCCATATGCCCGGTGGACGTTTAGCACTGCGAGTGATGCCATCGACGCTCTGGGATCGTCTGCTGTTGTCGGGGGTAACGGCTGATGTATGGATGCAGCCTGGCATTTCGGAGAGCAATCTCGCTGAGCATGCGGCATTGATCTACGACGTGCCCATGGAGCAACGTCACGGCAAGGTGGCGCTGATTCTGGGCGCTGGTAACGTTGCCTCGATTGCGCCTCTGGACGTGTTCCACAAGTTGTTTATCGAAAACCAGGTCTGCCTGCTCAAGTTGAACCCGGTAAACGATTACCTGTTGCCGTTGCTGGAAAAAGCGTTGGCAGTGCTGATCGACCGCAATGCGCTACACATCGTCAAGGGCGATGGCGCAGTCGGTGCATGGTTGACTGAGCACCCCTGGGTTGAGGAAATGCATATCACCGGCTCCCAGACCACGCATGACGCCATTGTCTGGGGGACTGGCGACGAGGCGAAACGCAATCGTGAGGCTGGCACTCCACGTAACAGCAAGCGGTTTACTTCTGAACTGGGCGCAGTGTGTCCGACGATTGTCGTTCCCGGCCCCTGGAGCAAGGCGGACATCGCTTTTCAAGCCGAACAGCTTGCCACTCAGAAACTGCACAACTCCGGCTTCAACTGTGTAGCTTGTCAGGTGTTGATAATGCCGCGTAGTTGGAAGCATGGAGCTGAGCTGATCGAGAGAACCTCAAGTGTTATGGCACGCTCTACACGTCCAGCATATTACCCGGGCGTCGAGGATCGGTTGGCAGCCTTCCAGGCTGAAGCGGGTAATAGTACTGAGGTGTCACGTGGGGATGCGCCTCCGGTGACGATTGCCGAGACCGCTGATTCCGATTACTTCCGAAAGACGGAAGTGTTTGGCCCCGCCATGTCGATAACCGAGTTGGATGCCGCCGATGCCGAGAGCTTTCTGCGCGCGGCGATTGATTACGCCAATCAGGAGTTACATGGCACCCTGGGAGCCAACATTGTCATTCATCCCGCGACACGGCGAGCAATCGGCAAGCAACGCTTCAACGAACTTCTCAGTGAACTGCGTTATGGCACCATTGCCATCAATAGCTGGTCGGGGGTCGGTTTCCTGCTGGCCCAATGTCCTTGGGGGGCATTCCCCGGCCATAGCCTGCAGGATGTGCAAAGCGGCATAGGCACCGTGCATAATAGCTTCATGTTGGAAAAGACCGAACGCACTGTGGTCGAAGCGCCATTCCGGCCTTTTCCCCGCAGTCTGGCGAGTCGGCGACCGACACTGTTGCCAAAACCGCCTTGGTTCATCACCAACAGTAGACAGGATAAGGTGGCGCGGCTGTTGGTCGATTTTTACCATAGCCCTGGCTGGCACAAGGTGCCGCGAATCTTCTATCACGCCATCCTGGGATAGCGGGAAGCTGAGACTGGCCAGAGCTGGATGTTATCCCGAAGGCGTGAATCACGCGCATGCAGATCGTCTTCGGGCTCCGGCTCACGGGAGGAGAGCATTGCAGGGTGACAGGGCAGGGTGCAGGAGTATGTACTGATCTCCGCGGATACCAGAGCAGACGAACACATGAATCAACAACTGTCAGACCCGGAAACAAGGCTTGAGGAACGCGCGCGGCGCAAGGCGGCGAAGCGTGAGTCGAAGAAGACGGAAATTGCTGTCAGTACTCTGGATGCGCTGAAGCGCATTGGGTATGCCAATACCACCATGCGGGATATTGCTGCGCATTCCGGCATGTCACTGGGCAGTTTGACCTACTACTTCACCGACAAGGCAGAGCTGATCACCTATTGTGTGCGCCTCTACAAGTCCGAGTTCATCGGTCGCATCGAGGATGCCGTACGTATCCACCATGATACCGGTAAGGTGCTCGACAGCCTTGCCGAGGAATTGGCGCGCTCGATCACCGATGATCTGTCTACCCATCGGCTGTGGTACGACATTCGCAGCCAGGCGATGTTTGATCCGGCATTCCGACCGGTGGTGGCGGAGATCGAGGACAAGTTGAAGGAAACGGTAGGGATTGCGCTACAGGCTGCTGGGATGCAGGACGAGTACTTCTCACAACTTGGTTATGCCATGCTCGACGGCGTGTTTCGCTTGTTACTGCAGAACACTTCAGGCGATGAGCAGCAACACGAGCAACTGGTACGCCAGCTACGCTCTGCGCTGACAGGCATCGTCCAGATGAAATCCTCATCATCGTGATTACGGCTGGCGCATGATCATATCTTTCTGACCGCTTTTCGTGGCGAATGCCGGCATGGCTCCGAGTGCCTCAGGTACCGGGAGTGCCGGTGGCAGGGAAGATAGGCCCTATGGGACGACGTGCAGTCGCTGTGGAGGTATAATCGACGCAACAATCTCGGAGGCGTCATGACCAGCATTACCACCGCAGAACAGGCTCAGCAGGAACTGCTCGAGGAGTTCGAACTGTTCGACAACT
Organism: Halomonas huangheensis; assembly: GCF_001431725.1. NCBI lineage: Bacteria > Pseudomonadati > Pseudomonadota > Gammaproteobacteria > Oceanospirillales > Halomonadaceae > Halomonas > Halomonas huangheensis. Next base: position 2,243,759 of record NZ_CP013106.1, read on the forward strand.
GGATGGACCGTTATCAGTACATCATCGACCTGGGCAAGGCTCTACCGAGCTTTCCTGATGACTGGAAAACCGATGAGCTGAAGATCCAGGGGTGCCAGTCGAATGTCTGGGTACATCACGAGCGGCAGGGCGACAATCTGCACTTTGATGCCATTTCGGATGCGGCGATTGTCTCGGGGCTCATCGCCGTACTCATGCGCATCTACAATGATCGTCAACCTGCTGACATTGTTGCGACCAGCCCGCACTTCCTGAAAGATCTTGGTCTCGATAAGCACTTGTCTCCAACACGCAGTAATGGCCTCAATGCGATGCTGGAGCGTATCTATCTGGTCGCTCGCCAGGAGCAGTCGTAACCCTGTTTTCGTGCTCGAGAGGAGGAGGATCGATGGAGCTATGCGTGCGTGATGCTACTGATGTGGATATGCCGGCAGTCCAACAAGTTTATGCGCATCACGTCCTCCACGGTCTTGCTTCCTTCGAGGAAGTACCGCCCTCGACCAGCGAACTGCTGACGAGGCGTGCCGTCATACTGGATGCCGGACTGCCGTATCTCGTTGCCGAACAGCATGGTGAGGTAGTTGGCTATGCCTATGCTGCCAGCTATCGACCGCGAGCCGCATATCGATTCACTGTAGAGAATTCCGTGTATATCGCCGCAGGTCAGGAAGGTAATGGCATCGGCAGTATTCTGCTGGATGCATTGATTCGGCATTGCGAACAGGGGCCCTGGCGTCAGATGTTGGCGGTTATCGGCAACAGTGAGAACGCGGCCTCTATCGCTTTGCACCGTCGTATGGGGTTCACGGTAGTCGGGACCTTCGAAGCGGTGGGCTTCAAACATGGCCGTTGGGTGGATAGCGTTCTGATGCAGCGTGCGCTGGGCGATGGCGCGAGTTGCTACCCTTGCGAGTCACGTTGAATCTTTCAATCGGGGTTCAATCCGGTCTGTCTGTTCGCGTGCGAAACTGCTCATCGAGTTCCGGGTCTTCCTGACACATTCTTTCGCTGGGGCCTCCCGGGACCGGATCTATTCCGCTCCTTGACCACGGATGACAGCGCAACAGGCGCTTGAAAGCCATCCAGCCGCCCTTGAAGGGGCCATGCACACTGATCGCTTCACTGGCGTAATGCGAGCAGCTCGGCCAGTAACGGCAGCGTGGCCCCAGTATCGGGCTGATTACCCATTGATAGAAGCGTATCGGCAGGATGAACAGCCCGCCAGCCAGCCGTTTCACCATGGCTGGCGGTTGGTGCTTACGTGACGGATCAGGCGCCTGGTTTGCCATACAGTGCGTCGGGATCGATGAGAGGGGTAGTGGTGATCCGTGCCTCATCACCTTCCAGTGCGATGTAGAAGCAGCTTCTGCGGCCGGTATGGCAGGCAGGACCGGTCTGTTCCACTTGCAGCAGCAGGGTGTCGCCGTCACAGTCCAGCGCGGCTCCCTTGAGATGTTGCTGCTGTCCCGAGGATTCTCCCTTGCGCCAGAGCTTGTTGCGCGAGCGGGAAAAATAGCAGACACGACCGGTGTGCAATGTTTCCTCGAGCGCCTCACGGTTCATCCACGCCATCATCAATATCTCGCCGCTGTCATGCTGCTGGGCGATCGCCGGGAGCAAACCATCAGCATTGAAGCGCACGGCAGCCAGCACATCACTCAGGTTGTGGCGGCTATCCACCGGCGCTCGCTCGAGTTCCTTGAATAGGGTCGTCATGCTGTCATTTCCCGTGACGTATGGGTGGCTGAAGATCAAAGTAGATGAGCTGAACACCAGCTGGCCAGCAACTCGCGTGGCCGAAAATCAGTGTGGCTGACAATTGTGGCACAGACCGAGCAGCTCGATCGTCTGGCGCTGGACCTGAAAACCGAGTGATTTGGCACGAGCGGTGAGCTGATCATTGACGTCATCCAGATGTAGCTCTTCAACGTGTCCGCATTCACGGCAGATCAGCAACTGGAAACGGTGGGTATGCTCGGGGCAAGGGCAGGCGACGTAGGCATTGAGAGACTCGATGCGATGTACCAGCCCCTGATCAATGAGAAAGTCGAGCGCACGATAGACAGTGGGGGGCCGTGCCGCAGCATGGTCCTGAGCGAGCAGGTCGAGTAGATCATAGGCCTTGAGCCCACCACTGGTGTCGGCGATCAACTCCAGTACACGACGCCGGATTGGCGTGAAGCGAACGCCGCGGCGCGCACAGTGCTGTTCGGCCTGATGAAGCAGGGCAGTTTCTGTCATGATGTCCCGGTCACAAGAATCAGGCGTCTAGTCTACGCGCTGGCCGATGTTCGGGCCAGCGGCGGATACGGGTCGATTATCAGACGACGGCTTCCAGAGCATCGCTCTGCAACTCACCCTGACGGGCGAATTCATGCTGGGCGAAAGCGACACGTTCGGCGACCGGCACTCCCTCTGGTTGCTGTTCGATCAACTCAAGACGTTCCCGCAACCCTTCACCATTGGCCATCTGAATGGCGAGGCCTGGGCGTGCGTTGAGTTCCAGCAGCATTGGGCCGTGGTCCCGATCAAGGACCATATCGGTACCCAGGTAGCCAAGCCCGGTCATCTCATAGCAGCTTGAAGCCAGCTCGAGCAGCGTATCCCAGCCAGTGATGTGTAAACTGGCCAACTCATGGCCAGTATCCGGGTGGTCTGTACGCGGACGATCGAATTGCACGCCGCGCACAGCACGACCACTGGCAATATCGATACCAACGCCCACCGCGCCCTGGTGCAGGTTGGCCTTGCCATCTGATGCCGCCGTGGACAGACGCATCATCGCCATCACCGGGTAACCCTTGAATACGATGACGCGAATGTCCGGCACACCTTCATAAGAGTAGGCTGCGAAGCTGGTATCGAAGTTGATCAGCGCTTCGACCAGCGCAACATCCGGGGCTCCACCCAACGAGTAGAGACCGGAAAGGATATTCGACACGTGGCGCTCGATATCCTTGATATCGAGCTCGGCACCGCTGGGCTTGATGAAGTGTTTACCCTCGACGCGTTCGATAACAAGGATTCCCTTGCCACCACTACCTTTCGCCGGCTTGATGACGAAGCCATTGTGACCAGCGAGCATCTCGGCGATATGCTTGACCCCAAACTGGGTGGTCACCGTCCCGATCAACTGCGGGGTAGCGATTCCGTATTCCTGCGCCACCAGCTTGGTCTGCAGCTTGTCATCAACCAGCGGATATAGCTTGCGGTCGTTATAGCGGCCTATGTAGCGAATATTCCGCCGGTTCATGCCGATGATGCCCTTGGCGCGAAGCTTGCTGGGCATAGTCCAGTTCTTCATCTCTCAGTCCTCCGTCACCGGTTTGAAGCGGCGCAGCTCGAGGAGACGATAACCGGTGTAGTTACCCAGCAACAGAATGCAGGCCATCAGGATCAACTGGACACCGAGGAAGTTGAAAGTGATATGACGAATCCACGGATTATTCATGGCAAGGTAGGCCAGTACCGCGGTAATCAGACTGCCTCCGCCCTGGATCAGCACTTCCTTGGGGCCTTCCTCTTCCCAGAGGATCGACATTCTCTCAATAGTCCATGAGAGGATGATCATCGGGAAGAAGGTGATGGTCAGGCCGGCATTGAGTCCAAAACGGTAAGCCGCCACGGTGAATATCGAGATGATCGCAATCACCGTTATTATCACCGCGGTAACTCGCGCTACCAGTAATAGGTTGAGATGCGAAAGATAACTTCGGATGACCAGTCCAGTCGCCACCACCAGCAGGAAGCCGAGCAAACCGGTCAGCAGTGAGGTCTGAATGAATGCCAATGCGATCAGCACCGGCATGAAAGTACCGGATGTCTTGAGGCCGACCAGAACTCGCAGGAGCACCACCACCAGAGCGCCGATCGGGATCAGCAGAATGGTCTGGAACAACGCCTGCTCTTCCAGTGGCAGGCTGTGAATCGAGAAGTTCAGCAACGTATCACTGTCCTTGGCCTGCTGAGTTCTCACTGCCGAGGAGGCTGACTGGTTGCGTACCAGCATCGAGAAGGAGATGTGTGAATTGCTGCCGCCCTCAACCTCGAGTACTGCGTTACCGGCACCTTCCCACATCAGCAGGTTATCGGGACGCCGCTGCTCACCGGTTGCGGGATTGAACAGCGCCTGCTTGTCACCATCATAGACCTGTACCCATGGGGTGAGGCTCTGCCGCCGACGCCCGCTTTCCAGTATCAACACGCTGACGTCACGTGCCGAAACACCCGCCTGGTTGAGTAGACGTACCAATAGAGGCACGCGGTCAAACTGAGTGAGCAGCAAGCGTGCGTTTTCCCCTTGTTCGTCGTCGGTAAACTCTCCCAGCAACTGCTGCGCAAAGGTGAAAGCATCGGAGGAGCGAGCCCATGCCTGGTCGATTACCTGCTTCGCGGCAGTGTCATAAGGGCGCTGCCAGACGACGTCCTGCACCGGAGGCGGTGGGGGAGCGCTCATGGCCTTGTTGGAGTTGCTGGTCACCAGTAGCTGTGAGCTGTAATAGAGACGCTGGTCTCCCTCTGCATTGCGCGTAGACCATACGGCACGGCGACCGCCATTCTGCTCTTCAAAGCTCAGGCCATAGCCAGGCGATGCAGTGTGCTCGGTGACAATGCGGAAACCGGGCTGCGAGGAGGGCAGCGCCATATTGACCTTGGCCGGACCGCCATTGCCATCAAAAGTGACCTGGGCTTCGATATCCCAGACCTGGCGTTGCTCACCTGGCGTCCAGGGGACCTCGAACTCGACATGACGATGAATGCTCATGGCGATACCTACCACCATCAGCAGGGCAACAATGAAATAGAACGGGAATCTGGACATGGGTCTTCCTTGCGGGGAGCGTAAGGCCGGAAACATCCTCTCGAGCACATTTCCGGCTCATGCATCCAGCAACCAGAGCCTGGCTGGCTGTCTTTTGTGCGTACGGCTTATTCGCCGTCAGTAAATTCCGGGCGCTTGTGAAGATTACTCTGAGAGACATCGACGATGGCGATATCCATCAGGAAGCGCCTTCCGAGCAACACGGGGAAATCATCACTCGGGCGGTCACTGAGAATGAAATCAACCTGTTCACGGATCGGGCCAAGGGTCATCAGCAGGCTGACCACGGGACGTGCCTCTTCCCCGGATTCCTGCGCGATTGTAGCCTCACGCTCGATGGGCGCTTCAATCCACTCATCGCGAACACTGTTGACGACGTCATCTGCGTCGTTGAGACCCAGCTTGAAGCGCACCCAGGATTCACCGTCACGTTCAAAATTGGTGATTTCACGCGCAGAAATGATCGAGGTGTTGGCTCCCGAAGCGACTCGCGCATTGAGGTATGTACCGACACTCGGCAGACCTATCCACTCGCTGCGTCCCAACAGTTCCTTGTTGGCAAGGCCCTCCATCGCGGGCTGACACTGGCTAAGGGCAGGCTGCGCCTTTTGAGGAGCCGTATCCATCGAGGCGAGCTGGCTGCGCAAACTGCGTAGCTGGGAACCGACTTCGCGAATATCTGCAGTCATAGCCGCGTTCTGGGCAGAGGTACCTGCAAGCAACTGCTGGCTGGCACTGCACTGGCCAGCAATCTGCGCTTCGAGGCGTGACATGCCGGCATTGAACTCGACTGGAGTGACGGGATTCGGCGGAGGCGTACGATCGACCGGCGCCAAGGCGCACCCACCCAACAGTAGGGCGCCCGCGAGGGGAAGGAGGGGAAACGGTCGAAAGAGCATGACGCTGGCGTCCTTGTGTCGAAAAGATACACAGTGTGCACGTACTGCCCCGTACAGGCGAGCAGCCGGCGACGATAAATTGAAGCGATGATAAGGAGCCCAACGAGTCCTGTCCATGCTGGTCGGCTTATAGTGCATTGATACCCCTTTACCTGATTTGCTGGTCGAAGCACCAGGCTACGCTGAGTACTGTCCTGCACCAGCTCTGGCAATGCCGTCATTTCAGGCGCGGGGTACAGCAGTTTTCAGCACCGCACGCGAGATGTTCACGCGGCGACTTCCTTCCAACAGGACACACAAGGCTCCGAACAATCGGGAAATTGTCTCGTAAATCAGATGTGTCTGCACCCTGTGGCACATTTGCGACGCCTTCTATTACAAGTTGTTGCGCGAAAGGCGGTAGCCGATTGCACTGAGAACACTGGTCCTCTGCATGGAGAACTTCACTACCGCTCTCGATCTATCGCTGTGCAACAAGCGCCTGATCCTGCAGCCGCAAGATGCCCTACGAAGGTGGATAGAACTAATGTCTTATGGAGAACGTTCTGTAGGAAATTTTTTTGTATCTTTTTGATAAGAAAGTCTTTTATAGGAAGCTGTGTCTTTTGAGGTGAACTGCGTCACACCACGCGGGGTTGCGAGTAGAGGGGCGATCATCTATTACAATGTAACCGGTTACATCACTTCCCTGAAACGGAGTTCACCGACGATGCACATCCACGACAATAAATCACAACGCACTCTGCTTATTGGTAGCTTTCTCGTTCCCTTGCTTGGGGGCTCCATGATTCCCATGGCTGTAGCCAACGAGGGGAGCATGGACGCCCCCATAGCGGTGCAGATGTACACCTTGCGTGACTACGGAACGCTCGAAGAACAATTTGCCACTGTCGCCGAGGCAGGCGTTGGTGCCGTCGAACTGGTGGGTGATCAGGGCGTATCGGCGGAGCAATTGAATCAATTGCTGGATGCCAATGGCCTTGATGTGGTGTCCAGCCACGTGCAGCTGGATGACCTGCGTCAGGACCTCGCCAGTGTCGCCGCCTTCCACAAGGCAATCGACAACGACACCATCGTGATTCCTTACCTGGACGAATCCCAGCGGCCCATGGATGAGGCTGGATGGCAGGCTCTCGGCGAAGAGATGGGTGAAATGGCTGACAAGCTTGCCGAGCAGGATCTGCGGCTTGCCTACCACAACCATGATTTCGAGATGCAGACCTATGGCGACCAGACGGCATTGGAGATCCTGCTGGATGCGGCTGGCCCAGAACTGCTGGCGGAAGTCGATGTGGCCTGGGTGTCCCGAGGAGGGCAAGACCCAGCGGAATACCTGGGTAACTTCGACGATCAGCTGTTTGCCATCCACGTGAAGGACAATGCTCCTGAAGGCGAAGCCGAAGATGAGAAAGGGTTCGCCATTCCGGGGCAAGGTGTCATGGATTGGCAGAGCATTCTGCCGGCCGCCGATGATGCCGGCGTCGAGTGGTACATCATCGAGCACGACCTGCCGGCAGATGCCGCAGCAGTGGTTGTTCAAGGCGCCGAATTTCTTGAACAGGCGCTGGCATCGGACACCGCTGAGTGATCGTCGCCGCAAGACAATAAATACAATGGAATCAAAAATATAAAAGGAGATTTACCGTGGCAGACAATCACTATGATGCCATCGTAGTTGGTTCAGGTATCAGCGGAGGCTGGGCCGCCAAGGAACTGACGGAAAAGGGCCTCAAGGTGTTGCTCCTTGAGCGTGGCCGCAATATCGAGCATATAAAGGACTACCAGAACGCCCAGAAGGAGGCCTGGGATTACCCTCATCGCGATGTTCCCACTCAGCGAATGAAGGATGAGTACCCGGTGCTGAGTCGCGATTATCCGCTCAATGAATCCACCATGGGCATGTGGGTAAATGAGCAGGAATCTCCCTATGTCGAGGAGAAGCGCTTCGATTGGTTCCGAGGCTACCATGTAGGTGGCAGGTCTCTCATGTGGGGGCGCCATAGCTACCGTTGGTCGGATCTCGACTTCGAAGCCAACCAACGCGAAGGCGTCGCCATCGACTGGCCAATCCGCTATGCGGATCTGGCCCCCTGGTATGACTACGTGGAAAGCTTCGCAGGCATCTCGGGAACACGGGAAAACCTCGATGTTCTTCCTGACGGCCAGTTCTTGCCGCCAATTCCGCTCAACTGCGTCGAAGAGGATGTTGCCGAGCGCATCAAGCAGTCTTTCGATGGCTCGAGACGATTGATACACAGCCGTGTTGCCAACATCACCCAGCCGAAGCCGGAGCAGCAGCGCACCAATTGCCAGTATCGCAACAAATGCTGGCTGGGTTGCCCATTCGGTGCTTATTTCAGCACTCAGTCCGCGACATTGCCGGCGGCCGTGGCCACCGGCAATCTGACCCTTCGACCGCACTCCATCGTCACTCAGGTGCTCTACGACCGCGATCGTGGCCGCGCCACCGGTGTTGAGGTGCTCGACGCCGAGACCAACGAGACCTACGAGTACACAGCCAACGTCATCTTCCTCAATGCCTCGACCTTCAACTCGACCTGGATTCTGATGAATTCGGCGACCGATGTCTGGCCTGGAGGCCTTGGCAGCAGCAGTGGGGAGTTGGGTCACAACGTCATGGACCATCACTTCCGGGTAGGCGCCAGCGGCGATGTGGAAGGGTACATGGATCGTTATTACTTCGGGCGACGGCCCGCAGGTTTCTATATTCCTCGCTTCCGTAACGTCGGTGATGATCGCCGCGACTACCTGCGTGGCTTCGGCTATCAAGGATCGGCGAGCCGTGAGCGTTGGGATCGTGATATCGCAGAGCTCAACCATGGTGCGGACTTCAAGAATGCCCTGAGTCAGCCGGGTGCCTGGACTATCGGTATGACGGCTTTCGGTGAAATGTTGCCGCACCACGATAACCGCATTCATCTCGATTCACAGATCACCGACAAGTGGGGACTACCTGTACTGGCGATGAACGTCGAGCTGCGTGACAACGAGAAGGCCATGCGCAAGGACATGATGCAGGACGCCGTTGATCTTCTCGAGGCCGGCGGCATTCGCAATGTTAAACCCGAAGAGGGCGATTACGGTGTAGGTATGGGCATACATGAGATGGGTACGGCCCGAATGGGGCGCGATCCAGCAACTTCCGTCCTCAACGCCCACAACCAGGTCTGGGACGCACCCAACGTCTTCGTTACCGATGGCGCCTGCATGAGCTCTTCCTCTTGCGTCAACCCGTCTTTGACCTACATGGCCTTGACTGCTCGTGCAGCAGACTTCGCCGTCAACGAAATGAAGCGGGGGAATCTGTAATGCATCGTCGTGAACTACTCAAACTGATCGCCGCCACGACTGGCACCGCGTTGATCGGTGGCAACGTTCTCGTTGCTCACAGTAGCGAGAGTGGCGTCGGTGGCGAGGTTCTCTCGGCAAAGGATATCGAACTGCTGGATGCCGTAGCCGAAACAATTCTTCCGCGTACCGACACACCCGGTGCCAGCGACGCTAAAGTCGCTGAGTTCATGAAAGTGTTCGTCCGCGATTGCTATACCTCTGCCGAACAGGATCGTTTCATCAGCGGACCCGTGGATATTCGCGAGCGTTGCCAGCAGCAATATGGACGTAGCTTCCAGCAACTTGAAGATACTGAGCGCAGCGCATTGATAGACACACTTGACCAGGAAGCACTTGCGCTACTGGAGGACGTGGGTGAAGGAAACTCGCAGCTCGATGCGCCTGGCGATGTGCACTACTTCACCATGATCAAGCAATTGACCTTGTTCGGCTTCTTTACCTCAGAGGTCGGCGCAACAGAAGTGTTGCGCTATGTCGCTGTACCCGGACGTTATGACGGCAATGCCCCCTATCAGGAGGGTGAGCCCGCCTGGGCCACCACATAATTGCCACGACTCTGTCGGGGCACGTTCTGCGTGTCCCCGATGCCCACGATCAGTTGCGAGAGTATTAGTGATGAACTCAACATTCCTTGTGCGCAGCAAATGGAGCGCCTGGTGCCTCGGCGGCCTGATGGTCGCTGCCTCTGGCGGATTGTCCGCCGCTGAGAGCAACGATGCCTCCGAGCAGGAGCGTCACCGCCAGGCCTCTCTGACCGAAGTCTGGGAGCCGGTACCGGAAATGGTGGAAGCCCCCCGCGAGGGCCCCCCTTCGGATGCCATCGTGCTGTTCAATGGCGAGAACCTGGATAGTTGGCAGAACGAGCAGGGCGAAGCCGCTGAATGGCTTATCGAAGACGGTGCCATGACAGTTGCGCGTGGCAGTGGCGGGATCGAGACACGTGAGTCCTTCTGTGACGTACAGCTGCATGTCGAATGGCGCGCGCCAGAGGATACCGCTGGCTATGAGGGTCAGGATCGTGGCAACAGCGGCATCTTTCTGCAGCAACGCTACGAGGTCCAGGTGTTGGACTCATGGCACAACCCGACCTATCCCAATGGTCAAGCGGCGTCGATCTACAAGCAGCACATTCCACTGGTCAACGCGTCACGTGAACCGGGTGAGTGGCAGAGCTATGACATTGTCTTCACCGCACCACGTTTCGATGATAGTGGCGAGTTGAACAGCCCGGCCAATGTGACCGTACTGCACAACGGCGTGCTGGTGCAGAATCACGTGGAAATCGAAGGTAGCACCGAGTGGATCGGAGCACCGGAGTACGAGGCGCATGGCTGTGCGCCGATCTTTCTTCAGGACCACGACGCCGATGTCAGCTATCGCAACATCTGGGTCAGACCGCTTGATTCTGCATCCGAAGCGGAAAGTTGATGGCGGGGTGTAGTTGATGGTGTTGATGAAAATGGTGGAATGAAATAGTAAGGGCCCCGATGGAATATCGGGGCCCTTATTGTTGCAAGGAACTCAATCCGAAGGGCTATTTAGCGAGTTGCGGGTTCCATGGCAGGGGCCACGGTTGACTCCTCCTCAACAGGAATACGACGGACGCCAAACCATCCAAACCATGGGCCTGCCAGCGCCAGCAGGATCGAGAACACCAACCCCAGATAATTGAACAGCGCCCAGGGAGCGTATTCGATTGTTGCGACCCCCAGCGTTGCGGCCATATACACCGCGGATACCGTCCACGGAGCCAGCGGCTCTGGAATCATGCCGCCATCTTCCAGGCTGCGCGATAGATTGAGAGGGTGCAGGCCGCGCTTGCGATACTGCTCCGCGAACAGCTCGCGAGTCAGGAAGAAGGTCACATAGCTGTTGCCGGTCGCCAGAATGATCGCCATGCCCGCCGCCAACGATGCCAGAATGGTGCCGGTCGCCGAGCGTACATACGCTAGTGTACGGTTGAGTACCACATGCAGGATGCCTGAGGCTTCGAGCGCCGAGGCGAAGAAGAACGCACAGAATACAAACAGCACCGCGCCATGCATGCTATAGAGCCCGCCACGATTAAGCAGCGTCAGCAGGGCCGGGTAGAGACTATCCACCTCGACGTCAGGGCGAATCACGCTCAACAGGTCGACATTGAAACCCGACACCGCAGCGGTTGCCACAGCCGAAAGCGGGGCATGCTGCACGATCATCGCCAACACGATGGCGCACAGCGTGGCAAGAAACAGCACTACCAGCGTGGGTTTCTTGAGGATCGAGCCGGTCAGCACGATAACTACCGGTAGCATCAACAACAGGTTGAGATCGAAGATCGAGCGAATCTGATCAGCGCCCTGCGATATTGCCGCCGAGGTGGCCGCACCATCTCCCATGTTCAGGCCCAGCATGAGATAGACCACAGCAGCAAGTGTGGCGGCCGGCAATGAGGTGTACATCAGGTAGCGAATATGGCGGTACAGGTCTACTCCCACCACCATCGATGCCATGATGGTGGTATCAGACAGCGGTGACAGCTTGTCACCAAAGTAGGCCCCGGAAAGCACTGCACCTGCAGCAATCGCCAGATTGACATCCATGGCGGTGGCAATGCCCATTATCGCTACCCCCAGGGTACCGGCAGAACCCCAGGAGGTGCCGGTGAAGGTCGATACAATCGCCGTGCCGAAGAATGCCATGACGTACAGGTAGCGAGGGTCGACCAGTTCAAGGCCGTGATAGATGAAGTAGGGGATGGTTCCCGAGATCATCCAGGTGCCGATGATCATGCCAATACTGTAAAGCACAAGGATGGCGGTCAGCGCCGTCTTGATCTTGTGCCCCATGATGTCCATCACCAACTGCCAGCTGCCGCCGTGAAGGACAGTGAAAAGCGTTGCTATCGCACCGCAACTGATCAATACCAGTTCAGTGGGAAGCCCGGAAATGACGATACCGAAGATGATCCCCGCGGCAATGGCGACCAAAAGTAGTAGCGAAGGTGTGAAGCCTGGTTGTAGTTGTTGCTGAGCTGGCATTGGAAATCCTCCTGATACGCTCAGTGGTTGAGGGCGTTCAACCCCCTATCGAGGTCGGCGAGGATGTCATCAATATCCTCGAGTCCTACGGCAAGGCGAATAAGTGGCTGACCACTGCCGTTCGGGCGCATGGGCGAAACCACAAGGCTCTCGTAGCCACCCCAACTGACACCGATGCGGAACAACTGCAGGGCGTCGATGAAGCTGGCGATGCGAGAGTAGGTCGGTTGGTTGATACGGAAGCTCAGCAGGCCCGCGTGACCGCTAAGCTGTTTGGCCACCCACTCTGCGGGTTGCCCCTGAGCGAGGCTGGGATGGAACACCTCTTCTACACATGCCTGGTCGGCAAGGAAGCGCGCTACACGTAACCCATTGCGGTGGTGCTCGCTCATGCGTAGTGGCAGAGTACGCAGCCCACGCAGTACCAGCGCGGCATTCTGGGGGGCTAGAGCGGCTCCGAGCAGTTGATGTCCAATCGCGAATAGCCGATCGATCATCTCGGCGGAGCCAATGACAGCCCCGCCAACGACGTCACTGTGGCCGCCGATATACTTGGACAGTGAATGGATGACGAGATCGAATCCGTGTTGCAACGGCTTTTGAAACAGAGGCGTCGCCCAGGTGTTGTCGATCATCGTGAGGATATTGCGTGCCTTGGCAATTCGGGCAATGGCATCGAGGTCTGCCAGTTCCATCGACAGTGACGAAGGACTCTCCACATAAATGATACGCGTGGAAGGCTGCAGTGATGCTTCAATATCGTCGGTACCGCTGATGCCATCATGTTTGACGCCATAATGTTCGAGCTGATCGAGCAGTTCGACGCCAGGCCCATACGTCTGATTGATGCGCAGCACATGGTCGCCTTGACGCAGTAGGGAGAACAGCGTGGCGGCGACGGCACCCATTCCCGAAGCGAACGCCTTGCAGGCTTCGCCACGCTCGAGAGCGGCCAACTTGCGTTCAACCAGGTGAACACCGGGATTGAGGCCCCGACTATAGATATAGTGCTCGCGCTCCTTCATCTGCGAGCGGCTGAAGGTTTCCAGGTCCGGAAAGGTGAAGATACTGGTCTGATAGACCGGCGGTGTGACTGCGCCATGATGGCCAGCATCATCTTCGAAGGCATGTTGGCAGATGTAACGATCCCGGCTATCCAATGGCGCACCTCATGTTTCGTCTCGATGCTGATTCTGTCGCAAATTTCGAGAGCTATCAGCCTGTCTGATAGGTCAAGCTAGCACGGAGTTTTACTCGCATCAATTGATACAGCACCGCTTTGGCGATAACTTGCCGTAGATGATCGATCAAACAGTACGTCAGGGTTCGTTGACAGGGTGTATCTCACGGAATGAAACGACTTTATTTATCCGATACCGTTGCCGGCGAGATCAGCGCCTGGATCAGCGAGAATCAGTTGCAGGCTGGTGATCAGCTACCTTCCGCATCCGAGTGGATGAGCCGTCTGGAGGTGGGACGATCGACACTGCGAGAAGGGCTCAAGAAACTCCAGGCCGAAGGCATCATCGAGGTCATCAACGGCAAAGGGATATTCGTCAGCGAAAGCAAGACCTTTCAGCTGTTGGAGACGTTGGGGCTCAGCGACGCACGTGAGCATCTACTGGAAATGCTCGATGTTCGCCAGGCATTGGAAGAGAGGGCCATCGTCCTGGCAACCCGGCGTGGCTCGGAGAGTGACTTCGCGATCATGTCCGAGCATCTGTCGGACTATCGTGAGGCACGTGAAAAGGACGACTTCCTCGGTGTCAGTGAAGCGGACGCCGCCTTCCATCTGGCGATCTATGAGACCTGCGGAAACAGCGTGTTGGTCGGGCTGATCAAGCTGATGCATGACGACCTGTATGTCTCCTGGGACAGCCTGGAAGATCGTATGCAAGTATTCGATGCCAGCTTCGAGCACCACGTCACCTTGCTGGAAACCATGCGCCGAGGGGATGAGACAGGTGCCATTGAAGCTTTCGGCACGCTGATCGACGCCACTCGACGTACCGTCGAGGCCATGTAAGACCTCGACGGGATCGCCACTCATCAATCGTCGAAGCGGCTGATGATCAACGCTGCATTGACGCCACCAAAGCCAAAACCATTACACAGCACGTGCCGAGTAGCCTTTTCGCGCGCCGTACAGGGCACGAAATCCAGCTCCTGCATGTCTTCGTCGGCGTGCTCCATGTTCAATGTTGGTGGCAGCACACCCGTCATCGCCGCCATGGCGCTGAACAAACTCTCTACACCGCCAGCAGCACCAAGCAGGTGGCCGGTCGCTGATTTTGTCGATGAGATTGGTGTATCGCGCAATCTGTCGCCGAATACCTGACGTAGCGAGGCAATCTCGGCACGATCACCCACCGGAGTGGACGTGGCATGGGCATTGACGTAGTCGATGTCCTGCGGGGCGAGTCCCCCCATACGCAGTGCGGCTCGGATGGCCTGAGCGGCGCCGGCGCCATCCTCGGGGCCAGCGGTGATATGCCAGGCATCAGCACTGGTGCCATAACCGCTGATGACTGCCAGAGGCGTGGCGCCGCGTTGGCGAGCATGCTCCAGCGTTTCGATCACCATCAGTCCTGCGCCTTCGCCCATGACGAAGCCGTTGCGTGACTGATCGAAGGGCCGTGATGCGCTGGCCGGTTGCTGCTGTTCGGTGGATAGCGCCTTGAGCGCGTTGAAGCCTGCCAGTGACAGCGGATCGACACAGGACTCGGCTCCTCCGACCAGAGCAATCTCGGCTTCGCCGCTACGGATCAGACGCATGCCGTCTCCGATGGCCTGCAGGCCTGCGGCACAGGCCGTGACTGGACATCCCAGCGGGCCACGTAAGCCATAGCGAATCGATAACTGTCCGGCCGCCATATTGGCGAGGAAGGCCGGCACGGTGAAGGGCGACAAGCGACGATGACCACGCTCGGTCAGCGTCTGTTGCGCTTGAGTAATGGTCGGAAAACCGCCGATACCCGTCCCCACAATGGTGGCTGTAGCACTCTGGTCAGCAGCATTGTCCGGAAACCAGTTCGCCTGCTGCAGGGCCTCCTCGGCGGCTGCCAGCGCGTAGAGTGAGAACAGGTCCTGCTTGCGTCGCTCTCGGGGGTCCGCCACCTGGTCGATGTCGAATCCTGCCTCGGGATCGGCACTGATATCGGGCACCAGGCCAGCAATCTTGATCGGTAGATCATCCGTCGCGAAGCGCGTGATGGAACCGATACCGGAATGTCCGGCCACCAGACGCTGCCAGACCTTGTTGACTCCACATCCAAGCGGACTGACCATGCCCATGCCGGTAATGACGATAGGGGATTCCATACTGCCTCCTGAGAATCGGATATCGTCGTGAAGCTAACATCAGACTTGATATGATCAAGATAATATTCAATCTGCGTAGTAGAATACCGGAGCTGTCGGCCCGATATAGGCACTGGATATAAACCCTGTTTGTTCAATGGATCAGTGGCGAGACTCCCATGCCATATTCTCCAACTCGCAAGGCCAGTAGTCGTGAGCGGATCCTGGCGTCCGCGACCGAGCTTTTCTGTCGCGATGGTTTCAACAAGGTGTCGATTGGTCAGATCATGAAGCTGGCCAGAATGACCCATGGCGCTTTCTATGCCCACTTTGAGTCAAAGGAAGCGCTGTACAGTGCATCCATCGGCGAAACGCTCAAGAATAGCCGCGCGGCACGCCTGGTAAAGGGCCCTCTGTCGATCAAGCATCTGACGGCGCTGGTCACCAATTACTGCAATCTTCAGGAACTGGAGCGCAGGAATAGTCCGGGCCCGGAGAATGTACTATTCAATGAGATCGGCAATGACAACGGCGAGGTCAAGGCCCAGTTCGAGGCCTCGTATCGTCGTATCAAGAAAATGGTCGAAACGCGTCTGATTGCGCTGAGCAAGCTGAAGAAGTTGCCCTTCGAACCAGATCGCGAAGTCATCTCCGAGAAGGCGCGGGCTATCCTTGCCTCTCTAGTGGGCGCGGTGGCCATTGCCCGCAGCCTGCCGGACGATCAGGAGCGCACTCAAATCCTCGAAGCCGCCCAGAAGCAGATTCTACGCATGCTGGGAGTCGATGAGCAGGAAATGGGTACGCTGTTGCGCAGTGACGAATCCACCGATGGACGACGGCTGTGGGCCGACCTGGTGCCGGAAATGCAGTCTTCCTGAGCATCCGCCTGTCAGGCACTTGGGGAGGGGGGAGAAAGAGGGCGAGTACGACGCTGATTGCGGGCTCATTTGAACCTGCTGAGGGCTCGTCTTATTGAACCCGCTGAGGGCTCGTCTTATTGAACCCGCTGAGGGCTCTATGCCAACCTGAGCAGCGTTTTCCTCCATCCTCATCAGGAACCCGTCATGGATCAGTTCATCAACGATCGCAATACTCTTGTCACGGATGCCATCGAAGGCGTGCTGAGAAGCTCGGGGCCGGGAGTCGCTCGCCTCGATGGCTATCCGCATATCAAGGTGGTGGTGCGAACCGACCATCAACGCGGCAAGGTCGCGCTGGTCTCTGGAGGGGGTTCCGGACATGAGCCTAGTCACGCCGGCTTTGTGGGACGAGGCATGCTTACTGCCGCGGTCTGCGGTGAGGTATTCGCGTCACCCTCTGTAGAAGCGGTATTGGCCGGGATATTGGCGGTGACAGGAGAGGCGGGGTGCCTGTTGATCGTCAAGAATTACACTGGTGATCGGCTCAATTTCGGTCTGGCGGCGGAAAGGGCACGAGCATTGGGGCTGCAGGTCAGAATGGTGATTGTCGATGACGATATCGCATTGCCTGACAATCCGCAGGCACGTGGGCTGGCTGGAACTCTATTCGTCCACAAGATAGCCGGAGCGCTGGCAGAGCAGGGCGCTGATCTCGATAGTGTGGCCGACGCTGCGCAGGCAGTTGTCGATCACACCATGTCCATCGGTATGGCGTTGGATACCTGTACCGTGCCCGGTTCCCGCAAGGAGCAGCGACTGGCCGACGGCAAGGCCGAGCTGGGCCTGGGCATTCATGGTGAGCCAGGCGTTGAGCAGGTCGACTTCATCAATGCGCAGCAGGCAATGGCGCTGGTGGTCGATAAGCTCGGTCAGTATCTCGACACCGGTGGCGGATCAAGCCGCTACGTGGCATTGATCAATAATCTCGGCGGATGCACACAGCTGGAAATGTCGATCCTCACTGAGGCACTGCTGAGTTCCGCTATCGGCGACAGAATTGGTTGGGCAGTCGGCCCTGCATCATTGATGACATCGCTGGATATGCGTGGCTTCTCGATCTCGTTACTGGCGGCAGATGAGGTCATGCAGAAGGCCATACACACCGACGTCGCATCTGCTTACTGGCCGGGGTGCAGCTCGGTGGTGAGGGAGCCTGAGGTATTGCCGTTACCGGAGGGGCTGGCACCGACTCGCCCGACGGCGTCTTCCTGCGAATCCGTTCGATTGCTGATCGACGCCAGTTGTTCAATCCTGATCGAGGCTGAAGCCGAGCTCAATACGCTGGATGCCAAATCCGGTGACGGAGATACCGGTAGCACGCTGGCAACCGCCGCGCATGCATTGCGCAACCGCCTTGATGACATGCCGCTCGCGGATACCCCGCAACTGCTGCGCAGTCTGGCATCAGAGTTGAGCCAGACCATGGGCGGTTCGTCAGGTGTCCTGTTGGCGATCTTCTTCGCCGCTGCAGGTGATGCCGCCTCTCAGGGCAGCAATCTACAGGATGCACTCAAGGCTGGATTGGCGCGCATGCAGCAGATCGGTGGCGCCAGGCCCGGAGATCGCACCATGATCGATGCCCTGGCACCTGCTCTGGAGATCCTGGACCAGGGGATGACTCACGCTGCTGCAGCCGCTCGTCAGGGAGCCAATGCCACCGCGAGCATGACCCACGCTCGCGCCGGGCGCGCCAGCTATGTCAGTGAAGCCAATCTGGTGGGTCACAACGACCCCGGTGCCGAAGCGGTTGCCAGGCTTCTCGAGCAGCTGTCGAAGTAGACAATCATCGAGTCGCTACTCGGCATTCACGCCAGGCTGAGTCGCCTCCAGCCTGGCCAGTGAAATGACGTGCTCGATGAACTCTGTTTTGGCCGCGGCATAAGCATTCATATCGGCCCAATCGACACGACTCAGATCATGTTTCAGAGCGGCGTAGCGATCTCGCATACCCCCATGGCGTCGAAGATAGTCGCGTAACAGTAGATAACGCTGGCATTCAATGGAGTCCGGGGGAAAGACATGAATATGAACATCCCGCTGTGGAGTGCGAAACATCCGGTGCTCGTCGAAGTCCGGATCTCGAACTCGCAGTTCATATCCAGCAGCCTGCATAGCGGCAAGGTAACAGTCTTCATCTGATGGATCCGCGACCACAGCAAGGATGTCAATGATCGGCTTGGCATCCAACTCTTCCACCGCGGTCGAGCCGATATGCTCAATACGCTGCAAAATGGTCCCGAGCACCTGACAAATACGTTGAGCATGGCATTGATACAGGCCGGGCCACTCGCTACGCCACGCTACAATCTCGATGCGGCGCTTTTCAACGCCGCCTATCAAACCGACTTCCAGTGTTTTTTCTGACATACAGCTTGTCCAACCAGTGTCACTTCACAAGAAACTCCTGGGGCCCTGGCGGGTGGGGTATGGGGGCCCCCGGAGTAGTGCTGCCACTTTTCAAACAAGCCTTGTATCTATCCGGGCTTGTGGATCAGCGACCAGTAGGTCCTGGCATCAGGGTGATGCCACGCACAGACCCTAGATTAACGTGGCCAACTTACCGATCTCGGCGATGACCTCGTCACGTTGCTCCGGCTCTGCATCCGGCAGCCAGGTATAAGCCACGGCAATGACTGCACCCCGATCCATCGGCCAGGCAACGCCAGCGTCATTGGCGTTGCCGACGCTGTTGGTACCGGTTTTTTCTCCGACAAGCCAGTTCGGAGGCATGCCTGCTCGCAGGCGATTATCTCCCGTTTTGCCCTCGACCATCCAGGCAACGAGCTGATGACGGGATTGAGGCGATAGTGTGTCGCCGAATATCAGCGTGCGCAGCGTTTGAAGCATGGCCAGTGGCGTGGTGGTATCCCGTTCGTCACCTTCATGGTCGTGCTCATTCAACTCCGGTTCCATGCGATCCAGATGCGTGACCTCGTCACCGATGGAACGCAGATATTCGGTGATTGCAGCCGGGCCACCTGCATCGGTAACCAACACATTGGCAGCAGCGTTGTCGCTCCATGCGACTGCTGCCTGACACAGCTCGGCAACCGTCATGCCTGGTTCGCCCAGGTGTTGTTCGGTGATCGGGGTCCAGCCACCGAGGTCCGACTCGGAGACAACGAGACGGCTATCGAGACTTATTTCGCCACGATCGACACGCGACAGCATGGCGGCAGCGATGACTGTCTTGATGGTGCTGTTGAAAAGCACACGTTCATCACCGCGGTGGCTGGCGACTACACCGGAAGACAGGTTCATCAGCGCGATACCCAGACGACCGCTATGACGTTGCTCGAGTGCCTCGAACTCAGCCCCCAGGTCGGGAGTACTGTTGTGGCCACTTTCAGCAGCCAGAGTTGCAGGCACAACCAATGCGGAAGCAGTCAGTACAGAAGCACTGGAAAGAAAACAGCGACGTGTCAGAGAGGGCATGGGGAGTTCCTTTCGTGGTTGGATTTTATTCCATCAAACGATTCATCAAACCAATTACATCAGCAGCGCGGCCATAGCGGTGAAACTGTATTCAACCAGGCTGCATTTATCCAATAAATGGAACATTTCTGATCGGTGATGTTCCCGCAATGGCTGAAATTTGGGCGTGTGCCGACAACAGGCTTCGAAAGAGGATGCGAGAAGCAAGATGGAAGGGCAGCTGGGGACGTTCTGAGCAACTTGCCAAGAACGTCCCTGATGCAGCTGTCTGGACTCGCAGAACTGGCGGTTGGGTCCAGCGACTACGGATAATCAGCAGGTTCTTCGGCGAGAGCTTCGTGCAGCAACCTGATGAAGGATTCCGATTCCGGAATTTCCTGCGAAGCAATGGCTGTTACGGCAATTCCGGGTGTCCATGAGTTCATCACTGCTGCGCCGGACAGAGAACCAAGATGCTCCAGGCTAACATCCTCATAAGCCTGAGGAATGCCGCGACTCTCCAGCTGTCGCTGAACGATGCCCATCATGGTGCCTTTCAGCATCTCAGCCCTGGGCCAGATAACGGTTTCACCGTCCTGGAAGACAAGATTCCAGATAGTCGCCTCACTCAAGCGTCCTTGCGTATCCACAAAAGCCGCATCGTCAAAGCCCCGGCGTATGGCCTGATGCAGATAATAGGTCTTGCCGGACTCGCCAACATGTTTGATTCTGGCCAGAGGCCTCTCATGTTGTATTGCGTCCAGCCTCAACGGCCCCGTCGGACCATTGAAGGACTCAGCCGTTCGAACCAGAACCGCAGGTTCCGTATCCATACTGTCAGCAGAGAACTCTCCACCACGGGAGAAGACCGTCGCCGTCAATGACTGATCTTCCGGTCCCGCGTCGATAGCCATCTTGATATAGGATCGAATCTGCTCGTCGGGCACGGCTCGACCGAAGAATTCCAATGAGGCTTCCCGTAGGCGAGTCAGGTGCAGGTCCAGGCCCTTGACCTTGCGGTTTCGAACTTGCATCGCCGTGAAATGCGCAAACCCGGCGAAGGCCATTGGTGTCAGTGCCTCGGACGTTACCGGCTGTCCATTGAGCAGCGCTGGAGAGTGACTGGATGGAATCGTCATGATGTCTTGCTCCTCGGTGATTTCACATCAAAGAGCCTGTACCTTAGACCCTGACAGTGCTGTCAGGGTCAAGAGCAAAAAGGTGAAGCGAGATGAAAATAGGCGAGTTGGCGACGCGCACTGGCGTGAGTGTGCGCATGCTGCGCTATTACGAGACCGAAGGATTGCTGAAGCCAGCGCGCACCGAAAGTGGCTATCGCGATTACGAGCCCACCGAAGTGCGAACGGTCGAACGGATCAAGCTGCTTGGCTCGGCGGGCATGACGTTGGCGACGATCCGGGAATTCCTGCCGTGCGTGAGGGGAGATGGCCCTGTGTTTGAACCCTGTGATGAACTACGCAACGTCTTGCATGAACAGATTCATCTGGTTGACCAGAAGGTGGAGAAACTGATGCAAAGTCAGCGAGTCCTGAAGAGTTTTCTGCAGGAGATTGAAGAAGGTTGAGCTGAACCTACAACATTGGCATCCAGGGCTAGCGCTCCTCACGGGTATGCCACAGACGTAGCAGATAGATGCTAGAACCCGTGATCTCGTAGCGCATCTCGTAATGGCCGACCAGAATCCGCCGCACGTCACGCGGCTTGAATTCTTCCAGCAGCTCGCCGATACGCGGGTTGGTCAGCAGAGTCGTGGGTGCCGCTGTGAGCTGTTGCACCGTACGGGCTGCTGCGGGCTGATTCACTGTCGCCAGGAACTCGTAGAGGCGTGCCAAATCGGATAGGGCCTTACTCGTCCACTTCAATTCCATCAGCGTGGTACCGGCAGCGGAGTATCGGTACTCAGACTGTCGGCCCAGGCTTGCACGGCCTGATGGTCAATGACACGACCGGCATCCACATCGGTCAGAGCCTCGCGGGTCAGGCGGTCGCGTTCCTCTTCCTGGTCAAGCCAGGCGGCCAGGGCTTGTTTGACGATCCAGTTTTTGGAGCGATCCAGTCGGTTGGAAATTTCATCGACCCGTTCAGCCAGCTCTATAGGGACATGGGCGGTAACGGATCTAGTCTTGGCAGTGGAGGCCATCATGATGTCCTTTGCTGAAAAGCGATTCATTTTGGATCATAGTAAATAGCTCTACACCGTCAAGTCGAATTGTCAGGGTCTCGATGTCACCATCAATGCTGTTATCAATGACCTTATTTAACATAATATACATTATGCGAACACACGGCGGTATGATATGACGGTATGGCAAGTGGCTGCGGTCATCGACCTCCGTCGCGATATTGATATCTACCTACAGATGGCGAAAGCGCGTGCCCTGCGCATCACCTATGTCATCGAAACGCACCTTCGTGTGCGGTGCCCAAGGCTGGCGAGCCGCACCGGGGCGCAGATTATTGGCAGCGTTCCCCCTCGGACGCCTTGGTTTCGCGAGTACGAACGCAATCGATCACTGCGGCTTTTCCGACAAGCGCGTCTGGAACTCATACAGTGCCATGCCCGCCAGCATCGCAACGAAGAAAATCAGCGGTTCGCTGCGACCGCTCAAGAGCGACGCTACCACTGGTCCCGGGCAATAACCGGCCAGTCCCCAACCCACTCCGAACGCCAGGCTACCCAAAACGAGACGGCGATCTATCCGGGTGGCAGTCGGCAAACGCATCGGGTCGCCGAGCACCGCCCGGGACCGCTTGGACGCGAAGTAGAACCCAATACTCGCGACGGTGATGGCGCCGCCCATGACGAACGCGAGCGAGGGGTCCCATACCCCGGCCAGATCAAGGAATGCAATCACCTTCGATGGGTCGGTCATGCCTGACAGAATCAGGCCAAGTCCGAAAATCAGCCCCGCTACAAATGCGCTTGGCAATTTCATCGCAGCTCCTCAACCCAGCAAATGGCGGACGACAAACACGGTGAGAAAGCCACTGGCCATGAATGCGACAGTCGCCATCAGTGAGCGCGGCGATCGGCGTGACAACCCACAGACGCCATGTCCGCTCGTACAACCGGAGCCGTACCGCGTGCCGATACCGACCAACACCCCGGCCGCGATCAGGGTCAAGGGGTTCGCCACCATCTCAATGTCGGGCCGCTCGAAAACCGCCTGAAACAATACCGGTGCGAGGACCAGCCCCGCGATGAATGAAACACGCCACAACACATCACCTTTCGTTGGTCTCAGCAAACCGCCCACCACACCGCTGACACCTGCAATTCGCCCGTTCAGGAGGATCAACAAGGTTGCCGCAAGGCCGATGAGCGCGCCTCCGGCGAGCGAATACCACGGTGTAAAATTCGCCCAGTTAATGGTCATTTCATTGGCTCCTTGCGCTCGGGATCCTGGCAGTAAAGTCGGTAAAGCACCTGCATGACTTCCATTGCCTGGTGGCTGGCGATGCTGTAATTGACCTGCTTGCCTTCGCGCCGAGTGCTGACCAAGCCGTTGTGCCGCAAAACCGTGAGCTGTTGAGAGAGCGTCGGTTGCTCGATGCCCGTCGCACTGGCGAGGTCACCTACGCAGTGTTCACCCTGGGTGAGCTGGCACAGCAGCAGCAGGCGGTCAGGGTTGCCAAGTACCTTCAATAGAGCGCAGGCATCCACAGCGCTGCCTCGAAGCGTTTCGATATCCAGATCTGCCATGGGAAGACATGTTCTTCAGGTGGTCGGAGGAATATTCATAATATAATTTATCTATATATATAACAATATATCGTAAGCTCTAGACTGCAATGAGCACACGGAACTGGACGTCCGCCACAGTCACCTAAACATTGCGATATCGCTTTGGCTCTCTCACCTCGCAGGTCCGGTCCAAGCCGGCGCAAACCAGGAAATCGAAATGTCATCGATACAATAAAGCAGTACGACGCATGACGCGATTGCCGCTCAACCTCCCTCCCCGTCAACCCGTCAACCCGTCAATCCGTCAACTCGGAAGGTGTGAGGACACCAGCACAGCGGCAATTGCACTGAGTCTGCGATGCTTTAGTCTAGTGTGCTCCGGCGTCATCCAAACCACCCTTTGGCGCTGGTTGGCGGACTCCTTGCGCCATTTCCACCAGTTCCTTCTGCTGAGTATCCGAGATAAAGATCGCAAGGATTCTGGCCGGTTGCGTTTCGCTGGCATTCTCGCTGACTTCGTGTGAAGCCCCGGGATCTTCTGTCCAACTTTCTCCTACGCCGTAGATATTCGTCTCACCGTCGACGCGACTCCTGATCGAGCCTTCCAGCACATAGCCGATCACGAAGGAATCGCCGTGCATATGCGCTGGTGTCGATGCCCCCGGTGGATACTCGACAACAAGGCCGGTGACGACCTTTCCCGGGACATTCGGGATCTCATGGCGGAACTCCTGCTCGACGGTTTCCCTGGTGGTGTCGCTCACAGTGCTTTCATGCGCCTGTGACATCGATCCGGTGCCGGTGAGCATGATCAGGGAAATGGCCATCAATGGCAGTTTCTTCATCATTTCTTCCTCCTGGTGGTCATTCGGCGACCAGATCAGTGAGTGATGTCGGCGTGAGCAACTGTGGTAACACTCTGGGCTTGTCTGTCCCAGGCGCATACCACAGATAAAGCGGCACACCGTTTCGGCCATGGCGATTGAGAAACGCCGTTATAACAGGGTCTCCATTGGTCCAGTCTCCCACCATGGTGGTCACGCCGGCCTGTTGGAAGGCGTCACGTGTCGTCTGACGATCAATGGCGGTCTTTTCATTCACCTTGCAGGTAACGCACCAGTCTGCGGTGAAATACACGAATAACGGCGTGTTCTGCTGACGTAACGCCTCGAGACGGCTTTCATCAAAACTCAATAGCTGACGAGATTCGTTGGCGGCGTCGGCAATCGGTGAATCAGGACTCTGTGAACCAGAATTTCTTGAGTCAGCGCTCTGTGAAAATGCCGCAGGCACCAGCCAGCCAAGGCACAGCGCTATCACGGCAGTGAAGACCGACGGCACCCAGGGCCAGCGTTTGGCACTACGTTGGCGCAGGCCTGTCAGCCACAGTCCTGTCACCAGCAGCATGACTACGGCCAGGCTAGCCACCAGACCATCACTGGAGAGTTGCTGCCCCAGCACCCAGAACAGCGCCAGTGCGGTGATGAACATTGGAATGGCCAGGGCATGCCTGACGCTCTGCATCCATGGCCCGGGGCGTGGCAGCTTGCGACTTAGCGCAGGGAAATAGCCGAAGATCAGAAAAGGCAGCGCAATGCCGAACCCCAGCCCCGCAAAAATCGTCAGTGCGGCCAGCGGTGGCAGCAATATTGCGGCACCCAGTGCCGTCGCCATGAACGGCCCCGAACAGGGCGTGGCGACAAAGGCTGCCAGCACCCCGGTCCAGAATGCACCGACGGCACCGCCCTTCTCGGCCAACTGAGCCCCGCCGTTGAAGCCGCCGAGTTCAAACAATCCCGCCAGGTTGAAGGCAATAGCGCTGATCAGTAGCGTCAAGCCGACGATGACGCGAGGGTCCTGGAGCTGAAAGGCCCAACCAACCTGAGTCCCGGCAGCGCGTAAGGCCAGAATCCCTGCTCCGAGCAGTATGCATACGCCGATGACTCCTGCCGTATAAGCAAGCGCTTCTCGCCTTGCCTCGCGCGGGCCGCCAGACAATCTTGCCAGGCTAAGCACCTTGAGGCTCAGGATCGGAAATACGCACGGCATGATATTGAGCAGGACTCCCCCGGCAATGGCACCCAGCAGCGCTGTCAGCATCACACCCACAGTGCTGCTGGCTTGTTCTTCCTCAGCACTATTACCGGCGACATGCCTGGCGGTGCTCAGGGCTGCTACAGATCCGGCATCCGCCTGGAAAGCCAGGCCGGTGCCTCCGGCAATGGTCACAACCGCCTCGAGAGGCTCGTCAGGCAACGTCTCTCCTGCCACGGTCTCGACGATAAGCTTATCGCCCTCGCGGTTGAAATCCTGCCTGGCAGCCGGATCGACGGCACCATCATTGGCGACGAACAGGTGCGGTTGCTCCAGCTTGACGTTGGCTGGCAACGGAATGGCGATACGAATGCGCTCGCCTGTGTCTTCCTTGTCAATGTACTCATAGGTGGCTCGTGCACCCAACGGCCGCGGCAAGGCCTGGCGCCAATCATCAAAGTCCGCTTGATGACGAGCCGATGCCTCGCCATCACCGACTGTCAGCCGCGTTGATAGCGTTGCTCGCTCAGGAATGCAGGCATCATCGCGGCAGGCCAGATACTGAAGGTTGACCCGGACAGCAAGCGGCGTCCCCTCATCCAGATCGTCCGGTATATTCAGCGGCACCAGAATGGCATACGGATGTTCGTAGACATGATTCATCAAGTCATCGATGAGCAGTGTCTCGGGGACCGGATATGCCGGCTCTGCTACCGTTACGCCATCGGGTAGCTGCCAGTCATACTGTGGTGCTAGCCCGATGCTTCCGGGCTGTTTCCAGTAGCCGTGCCACCCATCCTGCGGTTGCATGACGATGGCCAGCGTTGTCTGCTCTCCCGCCGCAGGACGAGCACTCTCTGCCACCAGCGATGTGCGAATCATCACATCGCTGTGACCCTCGGCAGCGCCCTGTGCCACGGCGGTGCCGGGCAGCATCGAGATCAGTATGCTTGCGATCAGCACAGCGGCTATAGAGAGCAGGCGTGGCAGAGGTGCTGCTGCAAGAGCGCGCAAATTGGTGGTTGGCATAGACAACAGCCCCATCAGCGATGGGCTTCTCCGTCGAGTGGATGGGTCAGCATTGGCCATCGGTGGGTATCACTTGGCAACGACGCTCTGTACGGCCTCTGCCAACGCCGTATCTTCGGGTTCCAGGCGTTTGGCCACATGGCCACTGCTGTCGATCAGCACGACGGTAGGAATCTGCCGGACGCCGAAGGCACGATAGAAGTCACCACTGGCATCAAGGGCGAGGGGAATATCGACGTCGTTGTCGTCACGATAAGCTTCAAGGTTCGCCTGTGATGCCCAGAGCCCGGATGACACACCGATCCAGTCGATGTCTCCCTGCCCGGCGAGACCATCCACGGCTTCACGTACACGGCGACAGGCTTGAGAGGTTTCCGGCTGACTCTCCTCTAGATACCCCTCGCACCAGGGGGCAAGAAATACGATGCCACGCGGCCTGTCCGTGGAAGGATCGGACACGTTGACAACATCACCAGACAATGTGCTTAGCGTGAGTCCTTCGATATTCTCGACGCCATCGCCAACCTGCAGCGCCTGCAGCTGTGCGGCCTCGGCACCTTGAGTGGCATCATCAGCATCATCGCTGCTCTGCACGACCTGCTGGAGAGCATCCTCGAATTCCTGATCGTCCAGATGCCCGACGTAGGCGATATGTCCGCTACGGTCGATGAGCACATGCTGGGGAGTGACTCGCAGATGGAGGGCTTCAGCGAGGGTGCCATCATCAACCGTGATCGGCATGCCAAGGCCCATTTCCTCGCGATACTTGCGAGCGGCATCGGCGGTATCGCTGAAGCCGGTATTGACCGCGATGACTTGCATATCATCACCGTATGTCTCGTAGATCTCCTGGAACCCCGGCATCTGCTGACGACAAGGCACGCACCAGGTTGCCCAGAACTTTAGATACACGGGCTTGTTGCCATACAGGTCGGACAGGTCAATCTGCTCACCATCCAGAGTGGTGACCGTGACATCGGGTCCCGGCTGGCCGATCAGAGACTCCCCGGCACTCCTTGCACGACGCTCGCCGTCGGCATCCTGATCGTAGGCTTCAGCGGCCTGCTCCTCACTTTGCGTATCGCTGGCGGCGTTCGCTACGGAGATACTGCAAAGACTGACCAACAGCGTCAGTAGCAGTCCATAGCGGGTTGCAGGTTTTCCAGTTGGCATGTCGAGATTCCTTGTCGGCCCGAACAGCGGCTGATTACCGCTGTTCAGCAGCAGTGGCGGGTGATTGGGCAGGAGAGTAGTCTGGGCGCTGGACGGTGCAGAAAAAAGCACCAAGAACTGACGTTATCGGTATACCATGAATCATGAATTCTCTTCGTATCGCCGTTGACCGCCTCCAGCGACGTTCGCTGGCCGAGCAAATACACGACAGTATTGCCACTGCCATCCGCGATGGGCATCTCTATGAAGGTGCTCGCCTCCCCTCCTGGCATGACCTTGCCACGCAACTGGGCGTCTCCCGAGGGACGGTAAAGAGTGCCTATGAACGACTGGCTGACAAGCAACTGATCGTCGCTCGTGGTGCTGCGGGAACCTTTGTTGCCAGTCCACTCCCGGCGTTCCAGAGCCACCTCGAGGAAGCTCCAGTGCGATTGCCGCTGCCGGAGCTATATCGCGATTTCCACAGCGCGCCCAAACCCTTTCAGGTCGGCGTTCCGGCGTCGGACATGTTTCCCTACAAGGTGTGGTCACGCACCATCGTTCGCTATTCGCGACAGGCCGCCATGCAGGCGACTCGTTACCACGATCCGCGTGGAGAGATGGAACTACGCAAGGAAGTTGCCGCCTATCTATCGGTCGCTCGCGGCCTGCAGTGTTCCGCCGACCAGGTCATCATCACCAGCGGTTATGCCGGAGCACTGGGTCTTGCCCTGCATGCGCTCAGGCTGGATAGCCAGCAGGTCTGGATGGAAGAGCCAGGCTACCCGTTGGCCAATCGAGCGATATCACTGGCCGGTTACACTCCGGTTCCTGTCCCGGTCGACATGGAGGGGCTGGATGTCGCTGAAGGAACAAGGCGCGCCCCCAATGCCTCTCTGGCCATTGTCACCGCCAGTCAACAGGCACCGCTGGGCATGGCGCTCTCAGTCGCCAGACGCTATGCCCTGCTCCAATGGGCAACGGCGGCAAACGCCTGGATCATCGAAGACGACTACCTCAGTGAATTGAAGCTCAGCGGTAAGGCGGCTCCGTCATTGGCATCACTGGATGGTGACGGACGTGTCATCCATATTGGAACCTTCAGCAAGACCCTCACCCCGACTCTGCGGCTCGGCTTCATGGTCGTGCCTCCAGCGCTGGTCAACCTTTTTGGAGACGTCGCTGCTGCTCTGTCGCCAACCTCATCGTTGGCTACTCAGAGTGCCGTTGCCGCGTTTATGCGTGATGGCAACTACCTGCGCCATATTCGGCGCATGAAGCGGCTCTATGCACAGCGTCGTGATGCCTTGTTACACCAGCTGGGACAAGAGCTGTCATCCAACACCATGGCAGGATTATCACTACTGTTGCCGTTACCGGATGGCACCGATGATGTGGCGATCGCAGAAGCCGCTGAGGCATGGGAGCTTGCCCCTGCGCCGCTGTCGCCCTGGTATGCCGACAAGGGATTGGCGAGGAGTGGATTACTGTTGGGTGTGACCAACCTGTCGGATGCGGTGCTCGAGAGCAGCTGCCGACACCTCGAAGCTCTGGTTCAGCGTCACTTGTAGCGCTTGTGCTCTGTTCTCCAGTCTTGTCGTAGGCATCGACCTTGTTCGGATATAACGGCGGTTGCTCTCAAGCTCCCCGACGTCTATCCGGTCACGGGAATCTAGAAATCGTGTCCGGCATCCACTGCTCCGGTGGTTTCGGGCTGGAACCGTTTGAGGTGGACTCTCCGTGCAAGGCGGATGACTGGGCGTATCATCATTTCGATACTGCCGATCAGAAAGAGCCAGGTACCGTAATAAGCAAGGGAATCGTAGAAGAATAAAATAGAGCCAATGATGAACCAGATGCCGATAAATATATCGTTGATGATGCTGATCACTTCATAGCGCTGACGAATGATGAGTTCTTCGCGACCAAAATACAGCGTGACGGTGTTCGAGGCGCTACTGTCTGTCGACGTGCGGGGCATGACAACCTCTTTCAGTGGTATCTCGTACTTCTGGAGTGTAACAGCCCTGGGCTGGGAGCTGCCCTTCTCCAGCCAGACTTGCGTCATGACTGAGTACGGCGCCAGAACCTGCGGTTTGTTCCAGCACAACGGCTCTGGCGGCAAATCCTGACTTTCTATGGGGGGAATAGGCAGGATCCATTATCGCTTACGTCGGAACCGAACTAGTTTTATTCGTACAGGTTTGGCGACGAACAAACCGACAAGACACTGGCAACCGTGGAGCAAAACCAGCAATGAGCGAACAATCCTCTTCTTCCAAGTGCCCTTTTCACAGCACCGGCGCCTCCATACCAGCTCCCGGCGGCGGTACGACCAACAGAGATTGGTGGCCATCCCAGCTGCGCATTGACCTCCTCCATCAACATTCTTCGCGCTCCAACCCGATGGGCGAGAATTTCAACTACGCCGAAGAATTCAAGAGCCTCGACCTGGATGCCGTCAAGGCAGATCTGCGTGCCTTGATGACCGACTCTCAGGAATGGTGGCCGGCTGATTTCGGTCACTATGGTCCTCAGTTCATTCGCATGGCATGGCATGCTGCCGGTACCTACCGCACCTTCGACGGACGTGGCGGGGCTCGTCGCGGTCAACAGCGTTTCGCTCCGCTCAATTCCTGGCCGGACAACGTCAATATCGATAAGTCACGGCGTCTGTTGTGGCCGATCAAGCAGAAGTATGGCCGCAAGATTTCCTGGGCAGACTTGATGATTCTTACCGGGAATGTGGCGTTGGAGTCCATGGGCTTCAAGACTTTCGGCTTCGCTGGCGGCCGCGAGGATATCTGGGAACCGGATCAGGATGTCTACTGGGGGTCAGAAACGGCATGGTTGGGCAGTGACAAGCGTATTCTCTCCGAGGATCGTGACCTCGAGAAGCCGCTCGGCGCGACCCATATGGGCCTGATCTATGTCAATCCAGAAGGCCCGGAAGGTAATCCGGATCCTGTAGCTGCGGCTCATGACATTCGCGAAACCTTCGCTCGCATGGCGATGGACGATGAGGAAACAGTGGCCCTGATTGCTGGCGGGCATACCTTCGGCAAGACTCACGGCGCGGCCCCCGACAGTCATCTTGACGCTGCCCCGGAAGCTGCCGGACTCGAGACTCAAGGACTTGGTTGGGCCAGCCGCTATGGTTCGGGCTTCGCAGGAGATGCCATCGGTAGTGGCCTCGAAGTGACGTGGACCGCGACTCCGACTCGTTGGAGCTACTATTTCTTCGAGAACCTGTTCAAGTATGACTGGGAGCTGGTCAAGAGCCCGGGCGGTGCGTGGCAGTGGCAAGCCACCAATGCTGACAAGTCGATTCCCGACGCCCATGATCCGAGCAGCAAGCGTCTCCCGACCATGCTGACTACTGATCTATCACTGCGCTTCGATCCAGCCTACGAGAAGATCTCACGGCATTTCTACGAGAACCCGCAGGAGTTCGCTGACGCCTTTTCCCGTGCCTGGTTCAAGTTGACCCACCGCGATATGGGACCGCGCTCGCGCTATCTCGGCCCGGAAGTCCCCAGCGAAGTGCTGATCTGGCAGGATCCGATTCCCGATGTGGATCATGAACTGGTCAACGACCAGGACATCGCGGCACTCAAGGCCAAGGCACTGGCATCAGGCTTGTCGGTTTCAGAGTTGGTGTCAACTGCCTGGGCCGCAGCCTCTACGTTCCGTGGTTCCGATCTGCGTGGTGGTGCCGATGGTGGCCGCATTCGTCTGGCACCGCAGAAGGACTGGGA
Source organism: Halomonas huangheensis (assembly GCF_001431725.1). Taxonomy (NCBI): domain Bacteria; kingdom Pseudomonadati; phylum Pseudomonadota; class Gammaproteobacteria; order Oceanospirillales; family Halomonadaceae; genus Halomonas; species Halomonas huangheensis. The sequence continues at coordinate 2,275,185 of NZ_CP013106.1, forward strand.
AGTCAACCAGCCGGAACAATTAGGCAGAGTGCTCGACACCCTGGAGAATATCCAGAGCGAGTTCAATGCCGCCCAATCCGACGGCAAGAAGATTTCGCTGGCAGACATGATTGTGTTGGCGGGTGCTGCTGGAGTCGAGAAAGCAGCGAAGGATGGCGGTCACGAGGTGACGGTGCCCTTCTCTCCAGGACGTATGGATGCTTCCGCTGAGCAAACCGACGTGGAGTCCTTCAGCTTCCTTGAGCCAGTCGCCGATGGCTTCCGCAACTACATCAGCAAGGATGTCGATACCCGCGGCGAGGAACTGCTTATCGACAAGTCGCAGCTACTGACCTTGAGTGCGCCAGAAATGACGGTGTTGATTGGTGGACTGCGCATGCTGGGCACCAATGTCGAAGGCGCTCAGCACGGTGTCTTCACTCAACGCCCGGGAGTGCTGAGTAACGACTTCTTCCGCAACCTGCTCGACATGGGCACGGTCTGGAGTGCGGTTGATGATGACCAGACCTTGTATGAGGGACGGGATCGTCGCAACGGAGACCTCAAATGGACTGCGACCCGCGTCGACCTGGTGTTCGGTTCGAACTCCCAGTTGCGTTCGCTGGCCGAGGTTTATGCTACGGAGGATGCTGGGCAGAAGTTTGTCGAGGACTTTGTTGCTGCCTGGACAAGAGTGATGAACCTGGACCGCTTTGACCTCGCCTGATCAAGCGATCGATAATCTGAGTACGTGATACAGAAACAGCCCGACCTTTCAAAGGTCGGGCTGTTTTCTTGAACACGGCGATATCGAGTGTTGATGACTTGTGTCATTCACTGGATGTGTCATTCGCTTGATTGCAGCCACTGTTCTCGCGTTATTCGATAACAGCGCACATGCCGTTCATGAAAGGTCATCTCGGTGTAATCGCAAAAGCCGATCTTTTCTGCAACCTTCCAGGACGCTGGGTTCTCCGGCTGAATCAAGGTGATGATGCTTTCAACACCGAGCTGAGTGAAGGCATGTTCCAGTGCGGCGCTATTGGCCTCTGTGGCCAGCCCCTGGTTCCAATACCGCCTTGCCAGGCGATAACCGAGACTGACTTCCCTGCATTCATCTACCATCTCGTAGCAGATACCACAGAACCCCACCAGATCACCGGCTCCCTTGTCGACGATGGCCAAGGGGCCAAACCCATACTCGGAATAGCTGGCCAGACAGCCCTCTATAAAACTGCGCGTAGCCTTCTGATCACAGATCCCCCGGATCGAGAACCGCATGACCTCTGGGTCTGAGAGGATGGTCGTCAGGTCAACGAGATCCTGATCAAGAAACCGCCGAAGCTGTATGCGCTCAGTCTCTATCAGCCACATGATTATTGCCCCTTCCATGGACATGAGTGAAGTTTACCTGCGGAGTCATTCAGTATTGCCGAAAAACTCTCACCTTTTACGAAATTAGCCGCAACAAGTCGAATATTCAGCACTACTTCCTGAAATTTGAGGAGTGCAGGATAGCTTATGCTTTGTCCTTGAAAGGATCTGGGCTGACGCCACAAAGTGATATGGTATAACATACCCTCTCTGACACCCTCTGACTCAACATCCAGAATGACAAGGAACTTCGAATGAACACGACCCGTCGTGGATTCGCGGCTGGCCTGCTGTGCTATGCCCTATTCCAGCCCATGGTCGGCTTTGCCGAGGAACGACTCGATGTGGTGGCGCCCTGGGAGATCAACAGTATCGACCCCGTGCAGGCAGGCCATATCTTTGGGCGCATGCAGGTGGCAGAAACTCTGTTGGATACCGACCTCAAGGGGAATCTGGTACCGGGCCTTGCGACTCAATGGAGCGCTGCGGACGATGGGCTGAGTTGGCAATTCACGCTACGCGAAGGTGTTCATTTCCATGACAACAGCGAGATGACTGTCGAAGCTGTCGCGCAGTCGCTCAACCGTACTCTGAACAACCCTGGTGTCCTCTCCCAGGCCGAGATCGAGAGCATTGAAGCGGTTGACGGTGGTGTGCGCATCTCGCTTGCCGCGCCCTATTCCGCTCTTCCGGCACTGATGACGCACTACTCGACGCAGATTCTGGCTCCGGCGGCCTATGGTGAAGATGGCAAGGTCCAGGAACTGATCGCCACAGGCCCTTTCCGCATCGTCAGCCTCCAGACACCTCAACGCCTTGAGGCTGAGCGCTTCGACGATTACTGGGGCGAAGCACCTGAAATCCCGGCTGTCAGCTATCTCGCTGCGCCACGTGGAGAGACTCGTGCGCTGATGGCTCAGAGCGGTGATGCCGATATCGCCTTCACTCTGGATGCTGCCAGCCAGGCTCGCTTGCGCATGACACCCAGCGTCGAGCTGTTTGCGGAACCCATCCCACGTACCGTCACCGTGAAGCTCAACGCTGCGCGTGAAGGCTTCGACAGTGTCGAGGAACGGCGTGCTCTGAGCCTTGCCATCAACCGTCAAGGTATCGCGCGAGGTGTCATGCGGGTCGAGGACGCAGCGACTGACCAGTTGATGCCAGCGGGTCTGGGAGCGTGGCACCTGGATGGTCTCGGCCAACCTGAGCAGGACCTGGAGGAAGCCCGTAATCTACTGGCCTCCCAAGGCTGGGCTCCCGGAGAGGACGGCATCCTGCAACTCGACGGCAAGCCTTTCAGTGTGACGCTGACGACCTTTGCTGACCGCCCGGAGCTTCCGGTAATAGCCACAGCGCTACAGGAGCAGTGGAGTCAGTTGGGGGTCGATGTCAGTGTGAATGTCGGCAACTCCAGCGAGATCCCATCCAGCCATCAGGATGGCTCACTCGATATGGGGCTGTTGGCACGTAACTTCGGTCTGGTCCCTGATCCGCTGGCGACCATCCGCCAGGATTTCGGACCTGAAGGCGGTGATTGGGGTGCCATGAACTGGAACAGTTCTGAACTCGAAGGCATCGTCTCGGAGCTGGTCAATGCCACTGATGAGAGCCGTAAGGCTTCCCTCGCCCACGATGCCGCCGAGATTCTGCACGACCAGCTGCCGGTCATTGCTGTGGCGTCATATGTGCAGACGGCTGCGGTCAACGCACGCCTGAATGGGTTTGCCATTGATCCTTTCGAGCGTAGCTATCGCCTGTCCGAGCTGTCCTGGGAGGCGGAATGAGTCGTGCCATTTCCACTACTACTCTCCGCCTACAACGCCTGCTGCTGCAGCGCTTTTTCCAGGCAGGCCTGGTGGCATGGGTGGTCGGCACCCTGACCTTCATTCTGACCCGTGCGTTACCCGGTGACATGGCCTTTCGCATCGCCGCGGGACGCTATGGTTACGAGCAGGTGGATGCGCAGGCGGCCGCGGCGGTACGCGCCGAGCTGGGGTTGGATCAGTCCGCTATCGCGGCGTACTTTCAATGGTTCAGTGATCTGTTGTCGCTGGATCTTGGTCGTTCGCTGGTCAGCGGCGAAAGCGTAGTCAGCGAGCTTTACCACCAATTGGGGCATTCGCTGGATCTAGCGTTGATGGCGGTGCTGTTGGCACTGGTCATCGGTGTTCCGTTGGGCATCCTCTGCGGCCTCAAACCCAATGGCTGGTTGGACCGCGCCGCGCTGGTTGCGGCGGTCGCTCTGCGTTCCTTGCCGCCGTTCGTGATCGGACTACTGTTGATTCTACTGTTTGCGATAAGCCTTGGTTGGTTACCCGCGGCTGGCCATGGCAGCGGTGGGCACCTGTGGCTGCCTGCATTGACGCTGGCATTGGGCCTCGCTGCAGTATCGGCGCGGGTCAGTCGCCACTCCATGGCGCGTGTCGCATCATCGCCCTATTACGCTTTTTCCCGCACCAAAGGACTCGGTGAACGGCAAACGCTTACCCGCCACGGGCTGCGTAACGTCGCGGTTCCTGTCATTGCCTACCTTGCTGTACAGCTGGTGTACCTCGTTGAAGGAGTGGTGGTCATTGAATCGCTGTTTGCGTGGCCCGGCATCGGCCATGCGCTTGTCCATGCCGTTGTTGCGAGGGACGTGCCAATGATCCAGGGCACTGCATTGGTCATGGGATTGCTGTTCGTCGCCTTGAATACGCTGGTGGACCTTATCACTCTATACCTTGACCCCAGGAGGCGTCTGGCATGATCGCATCTCGTTCTCCGAGCCTGTTGCTCTCGGTTTCGCGCTTTCGTTGGCGCTTCGCCGGAGCAAGGCAGTGCGGCCTGGCGCTTCTCGTCGCCCTTGTGGCCTTTGCCTGGCTTGCACCACTGTTGTTCAACGTGGATTCATCACGCCAGGACCTGATGAATACTCTCGCCGCTCCCGGCATCCAGCACCCACTGGGTACTGATCACCTCGGACGTAGCATGTTGGCTCGGGTCGCGTCAGCCATCCGCCTGTCGCTTGGCCTGGCGTTGTTGAGCGTTGCCACTGCTGCCCTACCCGGTCTGTTGGCTGGTGTTGTTGCCGGCTGGCGCGGTGGTTGGACGGATCGACTACTCAGCACCGCTGCAGATTGTGTGCTGGCACTGCCGGGATTGCTGTTGGTGCTGATGTTGGCGGCGATTGCTCCCGGCAACTTCTGGACGCTGTATATCGGTATCGCGCTGGTGCTGTGGGTCGAATACTTCCGGGTCGTACGCAGCGCTACGCGACTGCTGGCCGCCTCTCCGCAAGTCGAGTCGTCGCAACTGCTCGGCTTCAGCCGTTGGTATATCTTCCGTCGCCACCTATGGCCTGAGTTGGCCCCTCAGGTTACAACGCTTGCCGCCTTCGGTGCTGCCACCTCTATTCTGGCGGTGTCGTCGCTGGGATTTGTCAGTATCGGCCTCAAACCGCCTACCGCAGAACTCGGCTTGATGATGACCGAGCTGTTTCCCTACTACCAGGAAGCACCGTGGGTTCTGGCCCAGCCGGTACTGGCCTTGTTCTTGATGGTACTGAGCTTTCATCTACTGGCTGGGAAGGAGCCGCAATGAAGACGATCATGGAAGTTCGTGATCTCAGTGTCACCACCAGCGACAACACCACACTGGTATGGCCGATCTCCTTTACTCTCCAGCCCGGTATTCCGCTGACATTGCTCGGCGAGACGGGGTCCGGCAAGAGCCTGTTGGCCCAGGCGCTGATGGGAAATCTGCCATCGGGACTCAAGGCTAGCGGCGTCGTCATGATCGATGGTGAAGACTTGATGAGCATGCCGGAGAATCAGCGTCGCAGCTGGTGGGGACGGCGTATGACCATGCTACCTCAGGAACCCTGGCATGCCCTTGACCCGATCATGCGCGTCGGCGCGCAGATTCAGGAGGGCCATCAACTGGTGGCGGGACTGGAGGCTTCCGCTGCGCGGAATGCCATGCTCGACGATCTGGCGACGCTGGGGCTGAACGATAGTGAATTCAAACTGCCGATGCAGTTGTCCGGCGGTATGGCCCAGCGAGCAGCTTTCGCGGCGGCACGTGCTGGTAATGCTCCCATTGTTATCGCCGATGAGCCCACCAAGGGGCTGGACAGTGCGCGTCGTGATGATGTCGTGCGACTGCTTCGCGAAGCGCTGGGGTCGGCCGGTGGCCTATTGACCATCACTCACGACATGGCGGTGGCCGAGCAATTGGGCGGCATGGTCATGATCATGCGCCGTGGAGAGTGTCTCGAAAGCGGCAAGTCCGAGACAGTGCTGGCAGCGCCACAAAGTGCTTACGGTCAACAGTTGATGGCCGCCAACCCGGAACGCTGGCCAGCACGGCAGCTGCCGCCGTCCGCTTCAGCGGATGTGGTGCTCGACGCCAGAGAAGTGTCACTGCAGCGTGGTGGCAAAGCGCTGTTCAAGGACCTTTCTCTTGCATTGCATCGTGGCGAGATCCTTGGCGTCAATGGTGCCAGCGGCAGTGGCAAGAGCAGTCTTGGTGATCTGCTGCTGGGCTTGATTCCGCCCGACAGTGGACAGGTCCTGCGCGCGGAAGGCATTGCCGCGACGCGCTTCCTGAAGCTCTACCAGGACCCGCCCGCAGCCTTCTCTCCCTGGTGGCGATTGGGCACCTTGCTCAAGGATCTATGCAAACTGCACAAACTGAGCTGGGCTATCATCCCGCCACTGATGGAGCGTCTGAGTCTGGCACCGGAGCTGCTGGAGCGACGCCCGGACAGCATCTCCGGAGGCGAGCTGCAGCGCTTCTCGATTCTAAGAGCACTGATGCTCGAACCGGTGTTTCTGTTTGCCGACGAGCCGACCTCGCGACTGGACCCCATCACTCAGCAACAGACGCTGGAATTGTTGATCGAACTGGCTCGAGAGCGTGACTGCGCGCTGCTGCTCGTCAGCCATGATCGCGCTCTGGTCGATCATGCCTGTGACCGGCAGATTTCTCTGCAGACCTCAGCTATCTGCGTGTAACGCATGGGCGGATAACTGCTGCTGGCTCTCCTGATCGGGCTATGCCAGCATATTTGGCATTGTGAAAGTGGGCTCCCCAGCGGAGTCCACTCTTGCGCCACTCGGTCAGGGAAGTTCCGATGACGACATTACAGGAGTATGAGTTCACCGCTGTGCAATCACGACGCGAGCGCGCCACTCGCCTGATCTTTCTGATCGCCGGAATTTCCATGGCTTGCTGGGCTCCGTTGGTTCCCTATCTCAAGACACGCCTGGCGATTGATGCCGGTGATCTTGGGTTGCTGCTGCTGTGCCTGGGAATCGGTTCGCTGGTTGCGATGCCAATGACTGGCGCAATGGTCGCACGCTACGGAGCACGCCGAGTGATTGCAGTCAGTGCGCTGGCAAGCCTGGTGTGTCTACCGCTGCTCGCCAGCCTGACCTGGCTGTGGGCAGCGTTTGCCACATTGCTGGTGTTCGGGGCGGCCATAGGCATGCTCGATGTGGCGATGAATCTACAGGCGGTGGTCGTCGAACGTGATAGTGGGCGTAACATCATGTCTGGCTTTCATGGCTTGTTCAGTCTTGGCTCGATCATCGGCGTAGGCATCATGATGGCACTACTCGCCTGGGGGATGCTGCCTTGGATGGCGACCCTGATGGTGGTAGTGGTGTCGCTGGCCGCCCTCGCCATGGCATGGAATGGCCTGATGACTGAAGTTGCCGCCCCTTCCGAGGCCCCTGCTTTTGCCATGCCGAGAGGCATCGTGCTGTTGCTGGGTAGCGTTTGCGCCGTGAGCTTTCTCGTCGAAGGCGCAATGCTCGATTGGGTGGCGGTACTGCTGCATGAATATCGCCATGTCGATACCGCTCATGCTGGCCTCGGTTATGGCGTATTCTCAGTGGCAATGACCATTGGTCGGCTGACCGGTGACAAGGTGACGGCTCAGCTCGGGTATATCCGTGTCGCTGTGCTTGGAGGGTTTGTGGCTGCAGTTGGCATGCTACTGGTTGGATTGGTGCCACATTGGTCGGGTGCTGCAGCCGGTTGCATTCTGGTCGGCTTCGGCTGCGCGAATCTGGTGCCGATCATGTTCACATTGGCCGGTCGTCAGTCGTTGATGCCGGATGCGATTGCCCTGCCTGCGGTGGCCACCATGGGCTATGCCGGAATTCTGGCCGGACCGGCGGCGATCGGCTTTGTCGCCAGCGGCACCAGCCTGGTAACGGCCCTGCTGATGCTGGTTGTGCTGCTGATCCTCGCCAGCCTGGTGGCGGCGAGGATCAAGCATTCACCCCATCTATCGTTGGACAATCAGTCCGCGAATTCCTGAGCGGGCGGTATCAAGTGGCGACCATCACGCGTTTCTGAAGTCGCTGCTGCAACTGATCGATCACTACAGCGATGATGATGACCAGGCCCATGATAACCATCTGCCAGAAGTTGCTGACGCCGGACATCACCATGCCATCGTTGAGAATACTGATCACACAGGCACCGATCACCGAGCCGATGACTGATCCTCGTCCGCCTGCCAGTGCGGTACCTCCCAGTACAACAGCGGCGATGGCGCGCAGTTCATAGGTATCGCCGGTCATCGGATGGCCGGTCTGCAATTGAGAGGTCACGATCAGACCCACGATAGCGGCACAGAACCCTGAGAAGACATACACCCAGAGTTTGATTCTTCTGACACGAAGGCCAGAGAATACTGCCGCGCTCTCGTTGCCGCCGATGGCGTAAACGTAGCGACCAAAGGGCGTCTTGAGACTGACCAGCCAGGCCGCCAGTGTCAGGCCCAGCAGCAACCACACCGGAATGCCGATACCAAGAAACTGGCCATTGCCGAGCATCGAAAAGCCGGTATTTCCCAGCGCTTCGTGTCCCGCAAGCTTCGAGAAGGTGCCGCCATTGTTGAACAGCAGCGCTGCACCGCGTACCACATAGAGCATGCCGAGGGTGGCGATGAATGGCGCTACGTTCAGCCAGGTAATCAGCGCGCCGTTGATAAAGCCAATCGCTGCACCCACCAGGCAGGTCAACAGAATAACTTCGGGCACGCTGAAGAACAGCGTGTAGTCACCGAAGGAAATCCCCTGCATCAGTAGAAAGCCCGCAAACATGCCGCTGAAGCCAACCGTCGAACCAACCGATAGATCGATGCCCCCGGTCAGAATCACCAGCGTCATGCCGATCGATAGAATCCCGATCACAGTGATGTGTTGGGCCATGATCAGCATGTTGCCTGTGGTCAGGAAGTTGTCCACGGTAATCGAGAAGAACAACACCACCGCGATCAAGGCGACAAAGATCCGTAACTTGAGAACCTTCAGCAATACACGCGAGGCCTGACGGCTACTGCCCTGCTGCTGTGCCTGATCTGGCTTGTGCATCTCACCTGATGATGCCGGCTCTGAAATGGAAGTAGTGGACATCATCCGACTCCTTGAGTGTCGTGAGGCATCTCTTGCCGTGTTGAGGGGAAATCGCCGTTCAGCCGAGTAGCCGTCGGTGACGCCTGGCGGGTGATCAAGTCCCGCTCCGCCTTGTCGCGTGGCAGATCGGCGGTGATGCGCCCAGCAGCCATGACCAGTACCCGGTCGGATACGGCCAACACCTCATCGAGTTCCGAAGTGGTATAGATGATCGCCACTCCCTGCTGGGCGATGGCATTCATGGCGCGATAGATTTCGGCCTTGGCACCGACATCGACGCCCCTGGTCGGCTCATCGAACAACAGCACTCGAGGATTGGTCAGCAGCGCCTTGCCGATTACGACCTTCTGCATATTGCCGCCACTCAGCGTGGTGATGGCATGCTGTGCATGTGGAGCCTTGATGCCCAACTGTTCGATCATCTCGTCGCAATGCTGAATTTCCTGGTGACGCTTGATCAACCGCAGACCAAACAGTCGGCTGCAACAGCGGCCGATACTCGACAGGGTCATGTTGTCGCGTACCGACATCGGTTGGATCATACCGTCGCCTTGACGGTCTTCGGGGACCAGCGCGATACCGGCACGAATACGCTCTGCCGGTGGCGAGCGACCGAGCAGCGAGCCATCGAAATGAATATCGCCAGAGGCGCTGCCGTGCAGACCCATCAATGTTTCCATCAGCTCGGTGCGGCCAGCTCCCATCAGGCCGTAGATGCCAACCACCTCTCCACGGCATAGTTCAAGGTCAACCTGATCCAGCGCCATTGTCCCGTTCGGGCGCTTGAGCATCAGCTTGCTCACCTGGAGGATCGGTTCGCCGATCTGGCGCGATTGATAATCGAAGGCGCGTCGTTCGTCGCCGACCATCTGTCGCACGATCCATGGAATATCGATGTTGTGCACTTCATCGACACCGACGATGCGTCCATTGCGCAATACGGTGATATGGTCACCGATACGAATGATCTCCTCGAGACGGTGGGAGATGTAGATGATCGCCACGCCCTGGCTACGCAGGGTATCGATGATCCCGAACAGCACCTCGACTTCCTTCTGACTCAGCGCCGAGGTCGGTTCATCCATGATCAGCACATTAACGTCGCGACTAAGCACCCGCGCGATCTCGATCAGCTGTTGCTGGCCGACATACAAGTCACCGACGCGAGTGAAGGGATCGACATCCAGACCAACGCGCTCCAGCAGCTGCTGGGCTTCGCGGTACTGGGCCTTGACGTCAATCAGCCCTGCACGACGCTTCTCTCGACCAATGAACAGGTTTTCTGCGATAGACAGGTCCTGAAACAGGTTCAGTTCCTGAAAGACGATACCGATTCCGGCGCGTTCTGCCGCACGCACGCTGTGAAAGTGTACCGGGCTGCCCTTGACCAGAATCTGGCCACTGGAAGGACGTTCCACACCGGCGAGCAGCTTCATCAATGTCGATTTGCCCGCGCCGTTCTCACCAATCAGCACGTTGACGCTAGCGGGGAAGACCTCGTAGTCGACGTTATCCAGCGCCAGGGTGCCGGGATAGCGTTTGCTTGCCCCCTTGACCTGGATCAGCGCATGGTCACTGCAATCCGGGGGAAAGGCCGAATGGTTGGCGATATCTGCTGAGGCAGCCATACGTCTTACCTCCTCTCCAGCGTCACTGGCGTTATCTGTAGGGTCCGTTCTCCGCCCGCCCAACTGGCGTAGGCCCCAATCACATGAATGGGCTCTTCGACCTTGAACTCTCCAGCAGCATTCACCAGCGCCAGAACCTCACTATTGAGGTCGTCGGATAGCGTAGCGAAGTCGTTCTGGTTGCCGACATCGCTGTACTTCAATTCGGGGTAACCGTCACGAACCGCAGTGCCAGGCACTACCGGTCCGGTCAGCACTTCGACCTGGGTGCCACCATCGGTGGAGAAACCGATCTTGCCAACACGTGAAGACGTATCAACGGATGCCACTACGCCGGAAGCCTCTACCCAGAAAGTACAGGGAAAGGCCTGGCTGGCCTGGGTACCGTACTCGCTGCATGCAGCGTCATAGCCCTGCTGCTCAATGGCAGCGACGACGTCATCAATCGCATGGGCATGGTCCGTCGCCCAGGGGAGTATCTGGTCATTCAGCAACGCAGTGACATCAATGGCCTCGACAGTACCTTCATTGCGTATCGCCTCTAGTTCAGCGGACGAGACCAACTTGAACCCGGTCGTTGCCAATACGCTGACCAGGGCTGTCGCCAGCAGCGCAGGCTTGAGACTGATTGTTGATGTATTCATTGGTGCACCGCCATGCGTGTTCAGCAAAAAGCACTATGGGAAAAAAGCACTATGGAAAGGACCGCCAGGCAAATGGATCAAGCCAGTGACCAAAGCAATTGATCCAGGAGTAACTGACCCAAGAGCAGCTGACCCAGGAGAAACGGTCTAACACCGGGAGGCTTTCGCTATGCAGGGAAAGCTCCCGGTGGATCAACAGTGCTCTCAGTTATCCGGGTATTTATCTGTCCTGATATTCAGCTGCTCTGATATTCAACTGTCCTGGCATTGATCAGTTGTCCTGGTACTCGAATCCATTGACGTGACTGGCGTTGTCTTTGGTAATCAGAATGCCGCGGAACAACTGGCGCTCAGGTTGGCCGGTCTCGCCGTTTTCCAGCCAGGCATCCAACTGAACCATGCCCTGACGAGCCAGCTCCTGGGCCTGTAACATCGCGGTGGCGTAGAGCTTGCCTTCCTGCACGGCGTCACGCTCATCGTTGCTGCCATCGATACCCACCACCACAACATCGGACTTGCCAGCGGCTTCCAAGGAAGCGATGGCGCCTAGTGCGACGGGACCGTTACCGGCGACCACACCAGTAATGTCCGGGTGTTCCTGGAGAATGGAATCCATGGCCTGCTTGGCCTTGAGCAACTCACCACCGGCATCCTGACGGGCGACCATCTGTAGATCGGGATATTGATCCAGCACGCGGTGGAAGGATGTCGAGCGCGTGACACAATTGTTGTCGGCAAGATTACAGGTCAGCTCGACGTATTTGCCGGACTCACCAACCTTCTCGATAAAGGTCTGGGCGACCTGGGATGCGGCCTGAACGTTATTGTGGGTTAGCTGGGCAATGGCGATGCCGTCTTCAGGAATCTCGCGATTGATCAGTACAACAGGGACATCATGCTCGGTGGCATAACGAACGGCAGCCACACTGGCGGAGGAATCGGCATTGTCGAGAATGATGCCATCGGCACCCTGCCCGACTACTGAACTGATCAGCTCACGCTGACGGTTCACATCCTCATTATGCGAGTAGATTCTCGCCTTGTAGCCCATCTCCTCCGCCTGTGCCTTGGCTGAATTGGCTTCTGCCGAGTAGTAGGGGTTGTCCAGTGAGTTGACCAGAATAGCGATGTTACCCTTGCTATCCTCCTGCGCCTGTACCGCCGGAGAAGAAATGGCGAGTACCGATGCACCGACACAGGCGGCGAATGAGAATTTCTTGACGAGCTGGTGCGCTATTGTCTTCATTATCCTGCTCCTTCTTCTTGTATATATCAGCGATGCTGTGTGAAGCGTTAATGTGTCAAATAATCAGATATTCATTGGTCTGTTTATCACCAGATTGTGTACCCTCCATCTATCATCATGTCGGCACCATTGATCATGTCGCTGGCATTGGATGCGAGAAACAGAATGCTGGCGGCGATTTCATCGGTGTAGGCAAAACGCCCCATGGGAATCATGGTTTTCATCTGCTCGCCCTTTTCTCCCGCCCATGCTGCTGCCCCCATCGGAGTCAGTACGACAGTGGGAGAAATGCTGTTGACGTTGATGCCATGCGGTCCCCACTCCTTGGCGAGGCTTTTTGTCATACCGATCAAACCAGCTTTGGCTGAGGTATAGGCGCAATGGTGATCGATGGCGACACTGGCAGCCTGCGAGGCAATATTGATGATCTTGCCACCCTTACCTCGCTGCAGCATGTGACGACCGACAGCTTTCGAACATAGAAAAGGTGCAGTCAAACAGACATCAATCTGGCGCCGCCATTCTTCGAGCGGGATATCTTTAGCTGGAGTCAGAGTGATGGTTCCCGCAGCATTGACCAGTACATCAATTGCACCAAAGTGCTCGATAACCTGTTCTACGCAGGCATTGACCTGAGTTTCATCGGTAACATCACAACACCAGGCTTTTACCGAATTCTGCGGATATTCGGCGAGCGAATCGGTGACTCTATCCTGCTCAAATTCGGGGTAGAGAATCGCTATAGACGCGCCTTTACTGATCAGTGCTTCGTTGGTCGCCGTAGCGATTCCTCCCAGACCCCCGGTGACTAGTACGACCTTTCCGGCCATCGAAAAATCGAGGTCAACCCCATGCTTTAGCGACATATCGTAGGATGTGGACATGACTACACCTGTTTTTAATGCCTATCGTTGTGATTGCCAAGCATCTCTGCCGCGGCTTCACGACATGATCAAACCACCATCAACATTGATTGCCTGCCCGGTGATATAGCGAGCATCTTCTGAGGCAAGAAAGGCGGCGGTACCGGCAACTTCTTCGGGAGCGGCGGCACGCTTCATGGGAATGTTATCTACCCACTCCTGCATCAACTCACCCGGCCCATAGTCGCCAAGAAGCTCGCCCCAGACCTTGTCGTTGTAAGCCCACATATCGGTATCGACGATGCCGGGGCAAATGGCGTTGATGGTCACTCCATTGGCGGCAAACTCGCGCGCCAGGCTCTGGGTAATACCCAGTACACCGAATTTGCTGGCGGCGTAGTGGGGCGTGTAGATGAAGCCCTGGCGCGCTTGACCAGACGCCATATTGATCAGACAACCGCGCCCTGCAGCGGCCATGTATCTGAGGGCAGCCCGGCAACACAGGAACACGCCCTTGGTGTTGACCTCCATGACCTTGTCCCAATCGCTTTCAGGCAGTTGCTGGAGCGGTGCGATCGTGATGATGCCAGCATTCTGTACCGAGATATCCAGCCGCGAGAAGCGCTCGATGACGGCTGCGTAGAAGGCATCAACCTGTTCGCTCTGTGTCACATCGATCTGCATCGACATCACCTGACCCGACAGCCCCGCTTCCTTGACTTGCTGTTGCAGGACGTCTGCTACTTCCGCTACCTCACTGCGGTTCGAGGCCAGTGCGACATTGGCCCCTTCCATGGCAAAGCGTTCGGCAATCGCCAGGCCAATGCCTCGATCCGCACCAATTACCACTGCGGTTTGATCACAAAAACGCTGCATTTCATATCTCCTTGGTTCTGCCGTTGTGCCTGCACCTGGTCATGAATGGAAAGTGTCTGTAGGCATTTAGTCAGTGCTTTCCAGAGTTCTGGCGAGTGCCTCTGCGGTATAGCTGTCGGTGACCAGCACATGAATCCAGCCCCCTAGCGCAGCGGCACGGATTGCCCCAATCTTTTGAATGCCTCCGGCGAGGCCGACAATGCGGGGTATGCGCTGTAACTGTTCTGCCGGAATGGCCACCACTCGTTCATCAAGGGCGTGTTCGACCCGGTGCCCCTGCTCATCGAAGAAACGCAGACAAACGTCACCGATGGCACCACAGTCGGCGAGCTCTCTACGCTCCTCATCGGAGAAGGCATTGCCGCTGCGCGCCAGGTAGGGAGAAGGCTCCAGGGTGCCGATACCCACCAGCGCCACACTCAATTGATCGAACAACGCCATGGTGTCGCGGACATAAGGTTCTGCGCAGAACACCCGCCCTGCGGCCGAGGTACTGGCAATGCCCGGCACATGCAGAAAAGCGGGATGAGCGGCCATACGCATGGCCAACTGCAGAATCAGGTTTTCCGCCAGGTGTTCGGCGCGACCGTGGGAAATACCGCCCATCAGCTGTACCACTCGCGCCACCTTGACCTGGCCTGCACTAGAAAGGTGTTCCGCCAGTGCCACCAGCGCGGAACTCCAACTGGAAATCCCGACGAGGTCTTCTTCGTTGAGCGTCGACTCAAGATACTGAGCGGCCGCCTCGCCAATGCTGGACAGCATTGCGCCATTGCTGTCGTTGGGGCTGGCGGCGACAACCACTTCCTGCAACCCCAGGCCCTTGGCGAGTTGTTCTTCGAGCAGGTGATAAGTGCCTTCCGGCGGCTTGATGGTGATCGAGACAATGCCTTCCTTCTGCGCACGTCTCAACAAGCGCGATACCCCTGCCTGGGAGACATTCAAACGCGCAGCAATATCGACCTGACGCATCTGTTCTACCCAGTAGAGATGTGCAGCCTTGGTGGCCAGGCGCAACTCGAATTCAGGTTTCATTGGCGCACCCCGCGGCTGTCGATCCTCGTGCTCGAATCGAGGTGTGACAAGGTGCGCTCCACCGAGGCTAGCCAGTTCTGATGCCGCTCCATTGAGTGTGTATCCGCCCCGTAGGTGAAGGTATCGAAGGACGATACGACCTGGTCGAGCTGCTCCAGGGTTGTCCAGTGCCCCAACTGCCAACCGGCAAGCAATGCAGCGCCCAGTGCCGATAGCTCTGCCTGCCTGGCGCGCTGTACATCAATGGCCAGGGTGTCGGCCTGCAGCTGCATCAACCAGTCATTGGCGCTGGCGCCTCCATCCGCCTTGAGCGCGGAGAGTGGCGGCAGTCCTTGCGAGTGTCCGGCAACCTGCATCACATCGACCACGTCCTTGATCTGAAAGACGATGGACTCAAAAGCCGCGCGCGCCACATGTTCTGGCCCGGTGTTGAAACTCAGGCCATCCAGCAGACCACTCAGATTGCCAATCCAGCGCGGGGCACCAAGACCGACCATCGCCGGAACCAACACCTCACTCCCGTCTTCTTCTGCGCTGGCGGCAAGCTCCGCGAGTTTGTCGATGCTGTTTTTGTCGATACTGCTGTCGATGCCCAGCAGGCGAGCCGTCCACGGCAAGATAGCTGCACTCACCGTAATATTGCCTTCCAGGGCGTAAGTGCATTCCTGCCCGGTCTGCCAGGCAATTGTCGAGGCAAGTCCCTCAGCCTCGAGGCGGCGTTGGCCGGTCATGGTCATCACTGACGAGCCGGTACCATAGGTGGCCTTGACGATTCCTGGTCGGAATCCTCCCTGGGCAAATAATGCTGCATGTGAATCACCGACCATCGAAAGAATCGGCGTGTCCTCGGGCAGTGAGCCAAACACACAACTGTTGCCGAACTCATGTCGTGACGGACAGATTCGCGGCAACAAGGCTTCCGGGATGCCGAATATATCCAGCAATTCAGGTGACCACTGGCCGCTTTCAATCGCACACAATTGGGTGCGCGAGGCATTCGAGGCATCGGTGAGGTGCGCAGCGCCGTCGGTCAAGTTCCACAGCAACCAGCTATCGACATTGCCGAGGCGGATATCCTCGCCTGGCACATCCGCTGGCATGGCATCCAGCAACCAGCGAAATTTAGATCCCGAGAACAGTGGATCGATGGGCAGCCCTGATAGTTGCTGAATGCGAGCGTTCAGCCCGTCACTCTGGAGCTGTTCACAGAACGGCTGACTGCGGCGACACTGCCAACTGATAACAGGGGCGAGAGGCTCGCCATTGCTTGCCGACCATGCGACGGCCGACTCGCGCTGGGAAGAAATGCCCAGGGCGACAACTTCAAACCCTGCTGCTTCGGCCAGACAGGCATCCACGGCGCGCTGGACACTAGCCACAATCTCCAGCGCATCCTGCTCTACCCAACCGGATCGCGGGTAATGGCAACCGAGCGGTGACGTCCCTCTGGCGATAATCCTGCCGTCAAGGTCAACCAGTACGGCTTTCGAGTTGGTCGTGCCCTGGTCAATGGCCAGAATCGCGGGTGTTGTCATTGTTCTTCGCCTATTTCGTTCTTCGCTTATTTCGTTCTTCGTTTATTTCAACAGGGCTTGCGCTGCGTCGACGATGCCTTCCACTGA
This sequence comes from Halomonas huangheensis, assembly GCF_001431725.1. NCBI lineage: Bacteria > Pseudomonadati > Pseudomonadota > Gammaproteobacteria > Oceanospirillales > Halomonadaceae > Halomonas > Halomonas huangheensis. The sequence continues at coordinate 2,291,864 of NZ_CP013106.1, forward strand.
CATGCCAACGTGATCCAACAACCATTCCGGGCTGCCGGTTGGCGCAAACTCGGGGAAGCCCAACAGCTTCATGCGGCAAGGAGTGTTCTCCACCACCACCTCAGCAACCGCGCTCCCCATACCGCCACGCACACTGTGCTCCTCGATGGTCAAGATATGGCCAGTGTCTCGCGCACAATCGATGATCGTCTGCTGGTCCAGCGGTGAAATGCTGGAGACATTGACGACTCGCGCCCGAATACCCTGCTCGGCGAGTCGCTCGGCAGCGTCCAGCGCTCGGCATACGGTGACGCCGCATGCCAGCAAGCTGATGTCGTTGCCCTCGCGCAGTGTGACGGCCTTGCCCGGCTCAAATTGGTAGTCCTCGGGCAGCAGCGAGGGCACTCCCATACGACTGAGGCGAACGAAGGCGGGTCGATCGTTGGTCGCAACATGCCGGATGATGGCTGCGGTCTCGACATCATCCGCTGGAACAAAGATGTCGAGGCCTGCCAGCGGGCGAGTCCAGGCGAGATCCTCTATGGAATGGTGAGTCGGCCCCAGCTCACCATAGGCGACACCACTACTCATGCCACACAGCTTGACGTTGGCGTTGGAATACACCACATCGGCCTTGATCTGCTCGAGTGCGCGCCCGGTCAGGAAGCAGGACGCCGCGCACACAAAGGGAATCATGCCAGCGTTGGCCAGGCCAGCACCGACACCGACCAGGGTCTGCTCGGCAATACCGACATTGACCAACCGTTGGGGCCACTTGCTGCGAAAACCGCCTAACTTACTGGAGCCAATCGAGTCGTTGACCACCGTCACGATGTTGGCGTCCTGATCCGCCAGCGCCTCAAGAGTCTCGGCGAAGGCATTACGACAGTCGTGCAGTTCTCGGGTGTCCATGATCGGCATTGCCTGCATTGATACGGTTTGAGAGGACGTACTTTTTGATGACATGCGCTAGTGCCTCACTCCAGTTCGCTCAGAGCCTGCTGTACCTGTTCGGCTGTCGGCACCTTGTGGTGCCACTCCACGCGATCCTCGATAAAGGACACGCCTTTGCCCTTGAAGGTGTTGGCGATGATGCAGCGCGGCAGGCCGGAACCACGCGGACGTTCCAGCAGTTCGGCCAGTGCGGCATGATCATGGCCATCGATCTCGAAGGCTTCCCAACCGAAAGCCCTGAAGCGCTCCGCCAAAGGGTCCATTGAGGTGACATCCTGGGTGCGATCCCCCTGCTGCAACCGATTGCGATCAACGATCAGCGTCAGGTTGTCCAGATCGCCATGCGCGGCGGTCATCGCTGCTTCCCAGTTGCTGCCTTCCTGAAGCTCGCCATCTCCAACCACCACAAACACGCGCCACGCCTCGGACTTGAGCTTGGCACCAGTGGCAGCGCCAACCGCGACCGGCAAGCCGTGACCCAATGGCCCGGTACTGGTCTCCACTCCGGCAACTTTCATATTGCATGGATGCCCGTTGAGCCGGGAATGGGGCTGAATGAAGCTGGATAGCTCTTCAATCGGAAAGTAACCGGCGTGAGCCATTACCGTATATAGAGCCACGGCACAATGGCCTTTGCTGAGGATGAAGCGATCACGCTGTGGGCTACGAGGTTGCTGTGGATCGATGTCCAGGACGTGGAAATACAAGGTCCCGAGAATATCGATGACCGACAGATCACCACCGATATGCCCCATGTTGGCATCACCAATCGTCTTGACGATGGTCCTGCGCATCTCGCGACATTTTCTCGGTAGCTCATCAGTAGCGAGTTTTTGTCTGGTCATTAGCTGAATCCTTCCCATGAATAAATATTCAATAAAAGAATATAAATTTATGGGCCAAGTATTTGTCTTGAATGATTGCAGCGTCAAGACTCTAAAAGACAGGAAGCAATATCAATTAGTCTAATGATTGCGCAAAAACACAGCGACCAAGATGTAGCAAGCACATGTTTTTAATGGTTTTTATTCGAAGTCAGTCAAAAAATGAGTCGGCGTGGAATAGACAGAATATTTCTGAATAATTATTCAAAACATGATTACTGAAATTTAATTCTCCTACTGATTTCTGAATATTTAAAAGAAGAATCTACAGCATGACTATGCTGAAACGGAAAATTAATACGACAATTATGCCAAAAAGCCCCACCAATCCCTGTGCTGATACAGAAGGATTGGTAGGGCCTGGAAGTGGAGCTGAGGGCTAAAATCCAAAAGCAGAGAAACGCATTATTGCGTGGTCTGAAACTGCTCGTAGGTCTGGCGGGCGCGGTTCAGATGTTGCTGCATGGCTTCTCGCGCCTGTTGCGGATCACGAGCAAGGATGGCGTCAACTACGGCCTGATGTTCGTCTTCGACTCGCTTGAGATAGACATCCGCGGTGGCCGTGTTGACCTCGCTGCTGACCAGTTTTGAGCGTGGAATGGCGCTGAGGTTGAGTTGCTCGAACAGTACCGAGAAGAACGGGTTGTGAGTGGCCTGGGCGATGGCGTGATGAAACTCGAAGTCTTCTTCTCTCGCCAGGGTATGCTGGGCACGCGCTTCAACAAAGGCTGCGTGTCGCGCCACTATACGCTCACGATCCTCTTCGGTATGGCGCTCAGCCGCCAGGGCCGCTGCGGCGGGCTCAATGTTCATGCGCAGCTCGAGGACATGTAGAATATCCTCGACGGTGGTTGGCCGAATACGCTTGGCCGGCATCGCTTCCGCAGGGGCGGTGCGAAGCACTGTGGTACCGACTCCGCGGCGCGCTTCGACCAGGCCGAGTGATTTGAGGTGAGCCACCGCTTCGCGGATGACGGTCCGGCTAACGCCAAACGACTCACATAAACCGCTTTCGGTCGGCAAGCGATCTCCTACCGAAAAACTGCCGCCGGTAATCAGGCCCTCGAGTTGATCGGCCACATGCATCGACAGACTGCCCTCTCGGGTGAGCTTCTTGACGTTGAGCGTTGCCGTACCGCTGCGGGGCTCAGGCTTGGCTGCCATGATGTGATTCCTCATTCGATACCGAAGTCCCTTTACGTACATAACAAAGGATTATGTACGCCTCGAGTGTACCAGCCCTTGCAGAGAGGGTCGCCCTGTTGCCAGGGCGTACGCCATTACTGATGGCACTCTTGATGCTCATTTGTCATCGGGGTGGCCTTGACTGACAAACTTGCCGCCTTGATAGACGACCGCCGGGTCGTTGGGGTCCAAACCGGCATCACGTGCCTCGATCTCGGCCCGCCAGGGCTCCGAGCTATCCTCGGGTACCCAACCCAGAAAGGCTGCCTTGCCATTGTCCCACCACTGTTCCTTGTTGTTCGAGGCGCCATAGACCACCGTATAGCCGAGTTTGGGAGCGACAAACGCTCGTTCCAGCAAAGCCACGAAATCTTCCACGCTCATCCAGGTTGCCAGCATGCGAGTATCGGCTGGCTTGGGAAAGCAGGAACCAATACGAACAGAGAGCGTTTCAAGACCAAACTTGTCGTAATACAGGCTGGCAAGGTCTTCACCGAAGCACTTGGAAACGCCATACAGTGAGTCGGGACGGCGCGGCACCTGATTGTCCAGTTTCTCGGTCCGCGGATAGAAGCCGATCGTATGGTTGGAGCTGGCAAACACCACGCGAGGTTTGCTGTGCTGGCGCGCCGCCTCATACAGGTTATAGGTGCCCATGATGTTGGCTGGCAGAATCTGCTGCCAGGAGCGCTCCACCGATACGCCACCCAAGTGAATGATCCCGTCGCACCCTTCCACAAGTGAGGCGACTTCTTCGGCATTGGCAAGGTCGCATATCACGATCTCCTCGTTGCCGTCGCCTGGCTCGATTGAAGCGATATCAGATAGGCGCACATTGCTGGCAAGGCGATTCAAATACGGGCGAATTGCCTTGCCCAGCCCACCTGCTGCACCGGTCACCAGTAGTCGATTCAGCATTCTTGCCTCCCTGATAGTTTGTGTTGGTACTTTTGAGTTACGTCATGCAGGAAACTCCCGCAATGATTGTCTGCCACCAGGGCCTGCCCGCCTGCTACCTCCAGCAGGGCCCTGGTGCAGTGGATGCCATTTACTCCATGAGGTTCGGCAGTGTCATGGACAGCGCCGGGACATAGGTCACCAGCATCAGCGCCGCAAACAGCGCCAGGTAGAACGGCCAGATGGTCCGTACCGCGTGTTCCATCCGTATCTTGCCGATCACACTGCCGACGAACAGGCAGCCTCCCACTGGTGGTGTGCATAGGCCAAGGCCCAGGTTCATCATCATGATGATGCCAAACTGGATCGGGTCCATTCCAAACTGAGCAGCGATCGGCAGAAAGATCGGTGTACAGATCAGAATCAGTGCTGCCATATCCATCACCATGCCCAGCGCCAACAGGATCAGATTCAGCATCAACAGAATCATCAGCGGATTGTCGGTAATACCGAGCAAGGCATCACTGAGCAACTGCGGCACGCTGTACAGGGCCAGCATGTAAGAGAACGCTGAAGCACAGCCCACCAGAATCATTACCAGCGCGGTGGTACGTACCGATTGATAGACGGCCTGCTTGAAGGACTCCCAACGCAATTCGCGATATACCAGCGCGGTAATGACAATGGCATAGATCGCGCCGAAGGCGCCGGACTCGGTCACTGTCAGCACGCCGGACAACACGCCCCCGACAATGATCACGGCGGTGAACAGGCCCGGTAATGCCACTGCCAGACTGAGTACCAGGGCACTCCAGCCAGGAAAAGGTTCGCCGCCGTAGCCACGCTTGACGGCGACCAGGTATGCGGCAAGTGCCAACAGTCCGCACATCAGGATACCCGGCAGGATGCCAGCCACGAACAGCTTGGTGATCGAAATGCCACCACCTGCCGCTACCGCATACAGAATCATGTTGTGGCTGGGTGGAATCACAACACCGGCAATCGACGAGGTCACCGTCACATTCACGGCGTAATCTGCGTCATAGCCCTTCTCCTTCATTACCGGAATCAGGATCGAGCCCAATGCAGAGGTGTCGGCTACGGCCGAGCCGGAGATGCCACCGAACAGCATCGATGAACTGACATTGACCATACCTAGACCACCGCGCACACGCCCTACTGCGGCAGAAGCCAGTCGTACCAGACGCTGCGAGATACCACCATGCAACATCAGCTCACCGGCGAAGATAAAGAACGGAATCGCCAGCAGCGAGAACACAGAGATGCCTGACAATATGCGTTGAAAGGCCACAAACATCGGCAGCCCTTCATAAAGAAAGGCCACAACAGCAGCGAGACCAACGGCAAAAGCCACCGGTGCGCCAATGATGAGCCCTAATGCGAAAACTCCGAACAGGATTGCCAGTCCCATGCCTATTGCTCCTCTTCAGAGTGAGATGTGCTGGAGGGTACCGATAGGCCCCGACCGACAATATTGGCCACGCTGAACACCACCATCAATACACCGCAGATCACCAGTGGCGCTGCACGCCAACTTTCGGAAAGCCCAATCATGGGAATGGCGCGATCAAGGTTATCCATCACCAACAAGCCACCCTGCCAACTCATGAACCCACCGAATGCGATGACGAACAGGTCGGCGAGATGAAACATCACCAGACGTGGAATAGCCGGCATCGCTTCGCGGACCATCTCGATACTCAGGTGGGTGCCCTGACGTACCCCTGCGGCAGCGCCGAGGCAGGTGATGTAAACCACGCACAGCAAGGCCGACTGCTCTACCCAGGTGGGGGTGTTATTGAGGATGTAGCGACCAAATACCAGCCAGCCGAATGAAGCAATCAGATAGACGAGTAGGACACCCGCTACGAGGATGCACAGATGTGCAAGACCATCCAGCACACGATCAAGCGGCCCGGCCGGAGTTCGGGGCGCGCTGACGGGATCGGAAAATTCACCGGAAGACGTCACAGGATTCAACCTCTCGAAAGGCCCCCAGCGAGATGCTGGAGGCACTTGATGGACAGCGATTCGATCAGTTGGCCTGAGCGGCCTGAATTTCCTCTACCAGAGGTTCGAGGTCAGGATGCTGGGCAAGGAAGTCGTCATAGACAGGCTGCATTGCTTGCAGGAATGCTGCCTTGTCGGCAACGTCGTTGATCTGAGCACCGGCCTCGGTCACCGCATCGCGGCTTGCACGAGATCCCTCTGCCCAAAGTTCTCGCTGTTCCTGAGCGGCATTCTCGGCGGCTTCGCGGACGATCTGCTGATCTTCCTCCGGGAGTTCCTCCCAGGAAGCCTTCGACACACACAGGCATTCGGGAAGAATCAAGTGATCTGTGTTCGAGTAGAACCCGGCCACCTCGAAGTGACCGCTGGAATCATAGGACGGAAAGTTGTTCTCGGCACCGTCGATCACTCCAGTCTTGAGTGACTGATACACCTCGCTGTAAGCCATCGGTGTAGCGTTGCCGCCAAGAGCGTCGATCATGTCAACATAGAGATCGTTGTTCATCACCCGCACCTTGAGCCCTTTCACGTCGTCCGGAGTCTCGATGGGATGATCGGTGTTGTACAGGCTACGCGCGCCGGATCCGAACCAGGACAGAGCCACCAGTCCTTTCTCTGCCAGTGCAGCCTCGAATTTATCGCCGATTTCACCGTCCATCAGGCGATACATGTCTTGTTCGCTGTTGAACAGGAATGGTAACGACAATACGTTGGTCTCGGGCACGATCGGCCCCATCGGACCCATATTGAAATTACCGAAATTCAGCGCACCATTGCGGGCCTGTTCGATAGCATCAGGCTGAGCGCCAAGCACCCCATTGTGATAGACCTTGGGCTCGATACGCCCTTCTGTCTTTTCAGCGACTTCGGCAGCAAAGCTATCCAGGGCAACGCTGTTGGGATATTCAGGAGGATGAACGTTCCAGCCACGCCACTGTTCGGCCATAGCTGGCGCTGAGGCCAGTGCCACAGTAGCGGCTACTGCACTGAGTTGAGCGAAGCGGGCAAGACGGGTATGACGCATGATAAAGGCTCCAGGGGTTGTCATTATTGTGGCCCTTCCCTCAGGAGGGGCTTCCAATCACCCGATGAGGCTGCAAGGCATCATCGAGCATTGATCTCTTATCTGACGTAATATGTATGACAAAGTAGATAAGATTCACGGCCCCATGCAAGAGCTAATGCCCAATGTTTCGACTAAAGTGCCAGGAAAAAGCGGTTATTCGCACCTGGTTACCAGCAGAAGGCCTCCAGCAACCAAATCGGCGCCGGGCTCAAAAGCCCGGCGCCGATAATAGACTGCCATTCCAGCTGTTCAGGCCAGCGCCAGGCTAGCCCTTTTCTTCATTCGGCAGGTGCGTAGGAACCGTCTTCGCGATGCACTTCCTTACCGCTCAGACCAGGCGTAAATACACAGGCAAGGTGTAGGGTCTTCTTTGCGCGCAGCAAGTGGTCATCATGCTGGTCAAGGATATAGATATCACCCGGTTTGATCGGCCAGATCTTGCCATCTGCCAGGGTCTCCACCTCGCCCTCACCTTCGATGCAATAAACCGCTTCGAAGTGGTGCTTGTAATGGATGTGCGTCTCGGTGCCTTCAAAGATACGAGTGATGTGGAAGGAACAGTTGCCACCATCATCCACCAACGAAAGACGTGTGCTGTCCCAGTTACCGTTCTCGGCCTTCACCAGGCGGTCGGTCTTGCGGCATTCCTCGAGATTACGGACGATCATGAAGGTTCTCTCCGTGTGGCTTGATTGGGTGTGCTGGTTGGGAAGTGATGACGCTGCTCGTGCCCTTGCGTCATCAATGAAACAACTGGCGGGCGACACGCTGGTGCCGCCCTGACAGAAAGGTTATTGCTCAGTTGAGCACTTCTTCGACGCTGCGCTCGAGAATATCGAGGCCCTCAATCAGGTCTTCGTCAGTAATCGTCAGCGGACACAGACATTTAACGACTTCACCGCCCTGACCACTGGTCTCGATAACCAGACCGTTCTCGAAAGCACGCGCCGTAATGCGGTCGGCCAGTTCGCCGGTGCCGACATCGATACCACGCATCAGGCCACGGCCACGTTCGCTGGCAGGATGGCCCTTCTCGCTGATCAGACGTGCGAGCTTCTGGAAACGCTCCTCGACAATACGTCCCTTACGCTGCACATCACGCTCAAAGGTATCGTCACTCCAGTACTTGCGCATCGCCGCAGCGGCTGTGACGAAGGCCAGATTGAAGCCACGGAACGTGCCGTTGTACTGTCCCGGCTTCCATTTGTCGAGCTCCGGGCGCATCAATACGTGAGCGAACGGCAGGCCAAACCCAGACAGCGACTTGGAGTTGGTCACGATATCCGGTGTGATGCCGGCGTGTTCGAAGCTGAAGAACTTTCCGGTACGGCCACAACCCGCCTGAATGTCATCGATAATCAGCAGGATGTCGTTATCGCGACAGATACCTTCCAGACGTTGGAGCCATTTGTCACCGGCAACGTTGATACCGCCCTCGCCTTGCACTGTCTCGACGATCACTGCTGCCGGCACGTCCAGACCGCCGGACTTGTCACCCAGCAGTTTCTCGAAGTAATCCAGCGTATCAGTGTGATCACCCATATAGCCGTCGAACGGCATGAAGGCACCACCCACTGTCGGCACGCCGCCGGTAGCTTCGCGGAACTTGCGATTTCCGGTCACCGCCAGCGCGCCCATGGTCACACCATGAAAACCGTTGGTGAATGACACAATGTTGTGGCGCCCCTTGACCACACGGGCCAGACGAATGGCCGCTTCGACAGCATTGGTTCCGGTCGGACCAGGTAGATGAACCTTGTAGTCGAGCCCGCGTGGCTTGAGGATCACTTCCTCAAGCGTTTCCAGGTACTCACGCTTGGCAACAGTCCAGAAGTCGAGCCCGTGAATGATGCCGTCAGTCATTAGATAGTCCGCCAGCGCCTGCTTGATGTGCGGATTGTTGTGGCCGTAGTTGAGGGTTCCAGCACCGGCCAGGAAGTCGATGTATTCGCGTCCATCTTCATCGGACAGACGCGCATTCACCGCCTTGTTGAATACCACTGGAAAGGAACGCGAATAAGTACGTACTTCGGATTCCATACGTTCGAGGGTCTGGGTCTGCATTTGCGACCTCCTGTTGCTATTCATGGAAAAGGGTAACGAGGGCGCGCAGCACAGAGCATCGATTTCGACCCCAGTGCTACACGTAGAAAAGAGATGGCGCTTAGATACGAGCGGTCGCGAAGGGACCGATGCGTACCAGATTCTCGGGATCATGCTCACCACCGAGCTGCTCCGTCGAGAAGTATTCGCGGCTGTTGAGCGGTACCTGCCAGCGTTCGGCCAGGCGTCGGAAAAGACCCCAGGACGCCTGGTTATCCGGTGTGATGGTAGTTTCGAGGTGATGGACCTCGGCAAGCTCTGGTCGGGTCATGACTGCCTCGACAAGGCGGCGTGCCAACCCGGTGCCACGGGCCTTGTCACCGACTGCTACCTGCCACAGGAAATAGGTGTCCGGCGCATTGGCCTTCACGTAACCAGAGACGAAGCCAACGATTTCACCGTCTTCATTGGTAGCCACAGCACAGCTGTCACGAAATTGTGTTGCCAGCAACAGATAGGCATAGGCCGAATTCACGTCCAGTGGCGGACAGGCCTTGACCAATTCGTAGATCCCCCACCCGTCGTCCGGATTGGGCTTGCGAATGAAAAGTGATGCCGCGCTGTTGCCAACCACTGCATCAGCCACTGTCGGCTTTGCGAGGTCGGCGGAAGGTGTGAAAGGCTCTGTGCTTGCGGTCATTTAGTTATGCTTCGCTGTAGCGATTTCGATCAAGGATTATAACAGCTGAATGTAGCATTTCAAATTCGTCATTATTCTTCAGGTGCTTACCCATAACAGAAAATTATACCAGTTGCGTTTCAGCCCTCTCATTCATCGTGCTGTTGGTGCTCCGTGTTGGTGCTCCGTGTTGGTGCTCAGCCGACTGTCATCTCAGTTTAGTTGCTTTTCGTGACTCTGGAGTTGCAAACGCAGCAACGAGCTGCGAATGCCACCAACAAAAAAAGGGCCGCCCCATCGTGGAGCGGCCCTTTCGTCTTGTCTGACGAGATCAGTTGCGTGTCGGAGTCCGCATGGTCACGAATTCCTCTGCGCCAGTCGGATGAATTCCGACAGTGGCGTCGAAATCCGCTTTGGTCAGGCCTGCTCGCACCGCGATGCCGATCCCCTGGATGACCTCCCCTGCTTCCTCACCCACCATATGCGCACCCACGACCACATCACTGGCGTCATCGACAATCAGCTTCATCAAGCAGCGTTCATCACTGCCTGAAAGGGTATGCTTCATGGGCCGGAAATCTGCGCTATAGACACGAATGGCAGCATACTTCTCGCGCGCCTTTTCTTCCGACAGTCCTACGGTACCGATATTGGGGTGGCAGAACACGGCAGTAGCGATGTTGTCGTAGTTCATCGGCTCTTTGGGAGCCTCGCCGAAATGATGCGCGACCATGTGCATCGCCTCGGCCAGCGCGACCGGGGTCAGTTCTGGCCCACCTGTGACGTCACCCAATGCGAGGATCGATGGTACCGAAGTCTCGAAGCGGTCATTGACCTCGATGGAACCTTCATCGTTGAGCGCGATGTCCAACTGATCCAGCCCCAACCCCTGCAGATGTGGTTTACGGCCCGTTGCAGCCAGCACGGCATCCACTTCATGCACATCGCCATTGGTCAGGGTGACCTTCAGTCCGGAATCCTGCTTCTCGATGGCTTCGATATTGGCGCCGAAGTGCAGGTTGACGCCCTTCTTGCCCATCTCGTCACGCGTGAACTCGCGGACTTCCTGGTCGAAGCCACGCAGGAACAGGTCTCCGCGATATACCAGATGAGTCTCGGCACCCAGGCCGTTGAAGATGCTGGCAAACTCCACGGCGATGTAGCCACCACCCAGCACCAGAAAGCGCTTCGGGAAGCTGTCCAGATCAAAGATCTGGTTGGAGTTCAGCGTATGTTCCTTGCCGGGGAAGTCCGGTACCCACGGCCATCCACCAACAGCGACCAGGATCTTCTCGGCACTGATCTGCTCGCCGGCAACCTCCACGGTATGTGCATCGACGACCCGAGCCCGACCATTGATCAGGCGCACACCGGCGTTATCGAGCAGCTTCGCATAGATGCCGTTGAGGCGTTTGATTTCGCCGATCTTGTTGTCGCGCAACGTCGACCAGTCAAAAACTGGTGCTTGATCGAGTTGCCAACCGAAACCGTGCGCATCCTCAAAAGCATCATGGAAATGCGCAGCATACGAATAGAGTTTCTTCGGTACACAACCCACATTGACGCAGGTTCCGCCCAAGTAGCGATCTTCTGCAACAGCCACGCGAGCGCCGGTAGCGGCGGCCGTTCGAGCAGCGCGTACGCCGCCGGATCCCGCGCCGATGACGAACAGGTCGTAATCGAAGTTGGACACAGGTTTCTCCCAGTGTTGCTGGCCTGGCTGGCCTGGATGAATGATATAGCGCAACATGATACCACTGCGGAACTGTTAATGACCCCCGTGGCTTGCCCTCGTGTCTTGACCACCCATGTCTTGACCCCTCGCGATACCACGGGTAAAAAAAGCTCCGCTGAATGACGTTCCTACTACTGCCGGGATATGGATATGAGTGATATCGACAATCTGTTGGCCAACAACCGCGCCTGGGCTGATCGGATGTGCCAGTCCGATCCAGACTTCTTCAAGCGCCTGGCCAATCAGCAGACGCCCGAGTATCTGTGGATTGGATGCTCCGATAGCCGCGTTCCGGCCAACCAGATCATAGATCTGCCCCCCGGCGAAGTCTTTGTTCACCGCAATGTCGCCAACCTCCTGCATCACAATGACATGAACGCTCTCTCGGTGGTCCAGTTCGCCGTGGATGTGCTCAAGGTGCGTCATATCATGATCGTCGGCCACTACGGATGTGGTGGTATCCGTGCCGCTGTTACCGGTGGTGAATGCGGTGTTGTCGATTATTGGTTGCACAGCGTGCGTGAACTTTACAGCCGTTATCGCCAGGACCTCGAATCCTTGCCATTGGATGAGCAGGTCAACCGGATGTGTGAGCTCAATGCTGAAGCTCAGGTCAAGAACCTGTGTCGTACCAAGATCATCCAGCGTGCCTGGCAGCGTGGTCAGGAATTGTCGGTACATGGCTGGGTCTATGGCCTTGAGGATGGCCACGTCACCGACCTGAAATGCAGTGTGCACGGACTCGACCAGGTAGCGCAGCTGTACCGCATTGATCGTCTCTCTGCGCCGGAGGATTAAGCGCCGCGGGACACTTCCTACTCCGTAAGCCTGGGTGTTCGCCCGGGCTTGCGGCCCTGTTTGCTGTATGTCGTCTACTTCGACTCTCTCCTTCCCTGGCCTTGCTGCCATGCGACTTCGCCGACCAGTATTCATCCTCTGAATGATGCCTCTCACAATTTCGATTGTGCACCAGCCCAGGTCATCTCTATCTTCTGTCTGACAGTGACTGGCGTTGATCTCCAACATCGCTTGTTACCGCAGGACCATACAACAACCTCAATAAGCAGGAATCCTTCCGATGTTCAAGAAGACTCTACTGGCTGGCGCGCTTGGCGCAGCCATGTTGACGGCTGCGTTGCCACAGGCAGCCATGGCCGAAAACACACTGCGCATGGCCTACGACGCTGATCCGGTCAGCCTCGATATCCACGAACAGCTCTCGGGCGGCATTCTGCAGCTGTCTCACATGTCCTTCGACCCACTGGTGCGCTGGACCAGTGACTTCGAATTTGAACCGCGTCTGGCAACTGAGTGGGAACAGGTCAACGACACCACCATGCGCATGACGCTGCGCGAGGGTGTGACTTTCCATTCCGGCAACCCGTTCACTGCTGAAGATGTTGCCTGGACCATCGATCGCCTCAAGCGCAGTCCCGACTTCAAGGCGATCTTCGAGCCGATTGAAACGGTCAATGTCATCGACGACCACACCGTCGAGATTGTCAGCAAGAGGCCCAACCCCCTGCTGCTCAACATGGCGACCTATATCTTCCCGTTGGACAGTCAGTTCTATAGCGGTGAGACGGATAACGGCAAAGAGCGTGATGAGATCGTCAAGAATGGCAACTCATTCGCCTCGCGCAACATGTCTGGTACCGGTCCCTTCCGGGTGACCAGCCGTCAACAAGGCGTTCGGCTGGAATTCGAACGCTTCGAGGATTACTGGGACACAGAATCACCCGGCAACGTCGACAATATCGTGCTGACGCCAATCAACGAGAGCGCCACACGGGTTGCCGCCCTGCTTTCCGGTGATGTCGACTTCATTGCACCGGTACCGCCCAACGACCTGGAGCGTGTCGAGAGTGATGCTGACAGTAATCTGGTCACCATGTCGGGCACTCGTATCATTCTGCTGCACATGAACCAGGAACGTGTTGAGGCATTCAAGGACCCGCGTGTGCGTCAGGCCTTTACCTATGCCATCAATCAGCAAGGCATCGCCGACCGCTTGATGAAGGGCTTCGCCACTCCTGCGTCACAGCTTTCCCCGGAGGGGTATGTCGGCCATAACCCCGACCTGGAGCTGCGCTTCGACCTGGAACACGCCAGGGAGCTGATGGCTGAAGCCGGCTATGAAGATGGCTTCTCGATCAGCATGATGGCACCCAACAACCGCTACGTTAACGATGCCAAGATTGCTCAGGCGGTGGCCGCCATGCTGGCACGGATCAACGTCACTGTTGACCTCAAGACGCTACCCAAGGCGCAGTACTGGGGTGAGTACGATGATCGTGCAGCAGACGTGATGATGATTGGCTGGCACTCAGACACCGAGGATTCGGCCAACTTCTTCCAGTATATTACTGAGTGCCCCAACGCAGAAACCGGCGCAGGCCAGTATAACGCCGGCAACTACTGCAACCCGGAACTCGATCAGTTGCTGGCAGACGCCAACCTCGAGCTTGACCTCGAAAAGCGTGGCGAGATGCTCCAGCAGATCGAACAGGGTTTGTACGACGATGCTGCCTTCGTCCCGCTGCATTGGCAGGATCTGGCCTGGGCTTCTGCATCCAATATCGATATAGAGCCCGTTCTCAATGTGATGAACTTCCCGTATCTCGGGGACCTGGTCATCGAAGAGTAAGACTCGACCCGGCCCTTCTTTTCGGGGCCGGGACTATCGAACCCATCAATGCACAGTCCGCTAACGAGGATGGCCATTGCCATCCTGCGTTATCGGCTGTCGTATCCGGTAACGCCCCATGATCGCATTTCTGATCAAGCGCCTGTTTCATGCGCTGCTGGTGATGTTTGTCATCAGCCTGATCGCCTTCGCCATTCAAGACAATCTTGGCGATCCCATACAACAGATGGTGGGACAGTCGGTCCCCGAAAGTGAGCGTGCGGCGCTGCGTGAGCAGTTGGGACTCAACGACCCCTTTCTGGTTCAGTACTTGCGCTTCGCCGGCAACGCACTGCACTTCGATTTCGGCTACTCCTACGTCTTCAATGAGCCAACCACGGAAGTCATCCTGCGCCATCTGCCAGCGACACTGGAACTGGTATTCGCCTCGACGTTGCTGATCGTTCTGCTATCGGTGCCAATTGGTGTGTACAGCGCCATCCGTCCGCGCGCCTGGTTGTCGCGTTTTTTCATGGGGGTATCGATCGTCGGTATCTCCGTCCCGGTATTCCTGACCGCCATCGTCTTGATCCAGCTGTTCGCTATTGGTATCAGCTGGTCACCCTTCCCCGCTGATACCGGCTGGGGGGTATGGCTCAACGGGATATTGTCCACTGATGGTGGAATGCCTGCCTATGGACGTGGCAATCCAACCCATGTGTTTGGCACCTGGTACACCAACTTCTCGTCGCTGAGCGGTATGGCCTATCTGGTGTTACCGGCGATCTCCCTGGCCTCGATCATGCTGCCGCTGTTCATTCGCCTGATTCGCGCGGAGATGCTTGAGGTTCTGCAGTCGGAGTACGTCAAGTTTGCCCGTGCCAAGGGTATCTCCATGCGCCGGATCTACTTTCTGCATGCGCTGAAGAACACCATGTTGCCGGTCATAACGGTCGGCGGTGTCCAGATCGGTACTCTGGTGGCCTACACCATCCTCACCGAGACCGTCTTCCAGTGGCCGGGGATGGGACTGATGTTCCTCGACGCCATCGAGCGTTCAGACATTCCGCTGATCGTTACCTATCTGATGATCGTTGGCTTGATCTTCGTGATCACCAATACTCTCGTCGACCTGATCTACGGGCTGGTCAATCCCACCGTCAAGCTCACAGGTAAGCCCGCATGAGCACTACAACGACAACAACGCCAGCAACCACAGTGCCACCCGGCCGCTGGCAGCGCTTCCGTGACTCCTTTGTGCTGTACAGTTTCAAACGTGACCTGGTCGCCCAGCTCAGTCTATTGGTGTTCATTCTGATGGTCGCCGCGGCAGTACTGGCTCCCTGGCTAGCGAGTATGAACCCTTATGACCTGGCACAGATCGACATCCTGGCCTCCGAATTGCCGCCGTTCTGGGTCGAGGGTAGCGACTCGATGTATGTCCTCGGCACGGATGCTCAAGGACGCGACATGCTGTCGACCATTCTCTACGGTTTACGTGTCTCGCTGATTATCGGTTTCGGGGCCGTCTTGCTGCAGGCCACTTTAGGAGTCTGCTTCGGTCTTCTGGCGGGCTACATGGGTGGGCGTATCGATGCCTTCCTTATGCGACTGGCCGATATTCAACTGTCCTTCTCGACGCTGATGGTCGCAATCATCGTTGGTGCACTGGTCAAGGCGATCTTCGGTGGTGCCACTTTCAGTGACTATGCCATCTGGCTGCTGGTATTGATCATCGGCCTCGCCGAATGGCCGCAGTATGCACGTACCGTACGCGCTTCGGTACTTGCCGAGAAATCCAAGGAGTATGTCGATGCCGCCCGGGTAATGGGGCTACGCAGTCGACGAATCATGTTCCGTCACATCCTGCCCAACACCCTGTCGCCGATCTTTGTTATCTCCACGGTACAGGTGGCCAATGCCATCATCTCCGAGGCGGCGCTCTCGTTCCTCGGTCTGGGGATGCCGGAAACCGATCCGTCACTGGGCTCACTGATCAAATCCGGCTTCGACTACCTCCAATCCGGATCCTGGTGGATCACCCTGATTCCTGGCCTGGTACTGGTAGTGCTGGTGCTGGTTATCAACCTGCTGGGCGACTGGCTGCGCGACGTGCTCAATCCGCGTCTGTACAAGGGCTGAGGCCAGGAGGAAAAAACATGGCATTACTCGAAGTCAACAATCTCGATGTGCGCTTCGCCCTGCGCCAGGGTGACGTGAAGGCACTGCGCGATGTGTGTTTCAGCCTCGATCGCGGGGAACGCCTGGGCATTGTCGGAGAGTCCGGCGCAGGCAAGTCGGTCGCCGCCTTCAGCCTGTTGAACCTGATCGCCAAACCCGGCTATATCGCTGGCGGCAGCATCACGTTCGATGGCCAGGAGCTGACCAGCATGAGCGACCGAGCGTTGCGCAAGGTTCGTGGTCATCGTATCTCGATGATCTTTCAGGATCCGATGATGACGCTCAACCCGGTGTTGACCATTGGCGAGCAGATGATCGAGTGTCTCAAGGCACATCGTCGTATCTCCTCGCGCGAGGCGCGGGCCATTTCCCTGCGCAAGCTTGAGCAGGTACAGATTCCCTCTCCGGAGAAGCGCCTCAACCACTATCCGCATGAGCTTTCCGGCGGTATGCGTCAACGCATCATCATTGCCATCGCCCTCCTGCTGGATCCGGATATCATCATTGCCGATGAACCGACCACAGCACTCGATGTGACGATTCAGGCGGAGATCATGGCGTTGTTGCTGGAACTGTGTGAAAAGCACAACGTGGCATTGGTGTTGATCACTCATGATCTCGGTGTGGTCAGCCAGGTCACCCAACGCATGCTGGTCATGTACGCAGGCCGGGTCATCGAGGAAGGCCCGACACGCGAAATCATCAATGATCCTCAGCACCCCTACACCCAGGGCCTGATGAACGCTCTGCCGCAGATGGCAACACCCGGCGCTCGCTTGAACCAGATTCGTGGCAGCATGCCATCACTCAACAAGCTACCCACTGGCTGCGCCTTCCATCCTCGTTGTGACTTTGCCACTCGACCAGAAGGAACACCCCGTGCGGCGTGCACTGACGAGGTGCCTGGCTTTGTCAGCTCGGGCAATTGCCGAGTCGCCTGCCACATGGTGGCTGAAATGCAGCACGCTGAACGTATTCCCGTTGAGGAGAAGCCATCATGAGTGCAGCCGCAGCTGTCGATCAGGCCCCGGAACAGCAGCACAGCGAGGCGCTGCTGGAGATTCGTGGCCTCGAAAAGCGCTTCTCGCTATCGGGCGATTTCCTGGAGCAGTTGAAGTTTCGCCGTGGGCGCCTTGTCCGGGAACAGTCGCATGTCCATGCCATCAACGGCGTCGATCTAACAATCCAACGCGGCGAAGCGCTCTGCGTTGTCGGCGAATCCGGTTGCGGCAAGTCGACCGTGGCACGCACGGTAATGGGCCTACTGCGCCCCAGTGGCGGTGAGATCCATTATGACGGCGAGCGTATCGACCATCTGGACTCGCGTGCCCTGCTTCCTTATCGCAAACGCATGCAGATGATCTTCCAGAACCCCTATGCTTCGCTGAACCCGCGCATGACCATTCAGCAGACGCTGGAAGAACCGATCAGGCTGCATCACGCCGACTGGAGTCCACAGCAGGTCAGGGACAAGGTGGCCGAAGTGATGACCGATGTCGGCATCGCGCCAGACTGGGGGAGTCGCTATGGGCACGAATTTTCCGGTGGTCAGCGTCAGCGTATTGCCATTGCGCGTGCGCTGGCCGTGGACCCGGAGTTCATTGTTGCCGATGAGCCGATATCGGCGCTCGACGTCTCGATTCAGGCTCAGGTATTGAACCTGCTGATGGAAGCGCAGCAGGAGCGCAATCTTACCTACCTGTTCATTACCCACGATCTCGCTGTTGTCGAACACTTCGGTACGCGAGTTGCGGTCATGTATCTGGGGCGAGTGTGTGAGGTCGCATCAACGGCAACCCTGTTTGCTCGACCGCGGCATCCTTACACTCAGGCACTGATGTCGGCAATTCCACGCCTCGAGGATGACCGGCCACAGCATATTCGTTTGACTGGTGAGGTGCCGACTCCAGTCAACCTGCCGACAGGTTGTGTGTTCCACGGGCGCTGCCCATCAGCCAATGAGCGTTGTCGCAGGGAAATCCCCCACTTGATCGCCACTGATGATGGTAGCCTGGTTGCCTGCCATGGCGTAGAGGAAGGCCGTCTTACCTGATTTGCCATCTCCTTTGCCATATCACCAGAGGCGCCAATCGGTAGCCTCTGGTGTTCTTATGCAACTGACATAACTGCAGTAACTGATATTGACGTAACTGATGTGGACGTAACTGATGTGGACGTAACCCAGACGGACCCACGCACAACGTGCGTGGGTTAAGGTTCTGGCATAATAATCAAATACGCAGGTAACTTGAGGCCCTAATGGAAATCCGTTGGCTGGAAGATTTTCTGGCATTGGCTCGGACACGACATTTTTCCCGTGCGGCCGAAGAGCAGAATGTGACACAGCCCACTTTCTCGAGACGCATCAAGCTGCTCGAGGAAGAGATGGGCACAACTCTGATCAACCGCCAGACTCTACCACTGTCACTGACTCCCGCAGGGGAAGCCTTTCTGGGGATGTGTCACGACGTGACCCGCCGTGTCGAAGTGGCTCGGCAGCGTCTTGCGCAGATGGCAGAGGAACAGGCAGGACAACTGCGCCTGGGAGCACCTCAGGGACTACTGACGAGTTTTCTGCCACATTGGCTGGCCAATTGGGAGTCTCCGCCTCCGCTTGTGCCCTATCTCCGTGCCACCGCCTGGTTGATGGGAGACTACTTCCACGCGCTGGCCTCCGGTGAAATTGATATAGCTATCTGCTACTGGCCAGTATCCGGCAGTCCTCTGGAACTGGCCAATGACGAGACGGAGTACGTGGTACTTGGCCGTGAACGCTTCATGCCGGTTTGTTTACCCAACGACAAGGGTAATCCACGGTTTGCGTTGGATAACGGCAAGTCCGGCCCCCTACCGTTGATCGCCTATCATCCACGCGGCATGATCGACGCCGCCATACGCGCTCACCTTGATCGACTTGGCGATTGCCCGACGCTTACGGTACTCAATGAGAGTATCCAGAGTGGCAACATTCGTGAACTGGTGATGCTGGGTTACGGTCTCGGCTGGCTACCAGAGCGCAGCCTGGGCAACGCCCTGACCAATGGAGAGCTGGTGCCAGCGGGCCATCAACGCTGGAATGTTGAGTTCGAAATACGCCTCTATCGCCACCTGAGCACCGGAAGGGCTTCCGTGGATGATGCCTGGCAACAGATTCGGGAACACTGCAGAGACTCAGGAATGACAGAGTGACCATGACTGCTCGATTGTCGGATATGACAGGGTTCCGTGCACCGTCGCTGATTCGTAACCCTCATGTACAAACGCTTTTGCCGCGTATATTGCGGCCCCCACCACTCGTCTGGCGCGGCGAGTGGTTCGACCTGCCTGATGGTGATGAAGTGGAGCTGGGCTGGGTAAGCCCTGAGCCACAGGATGACGAGGCGCCGATTCTGGTGATGTTTCACGGACTGGAAGGCAGCATTGCTTCGCCCTATGCATCCGCCATTCTTGGCACGGCCGCACACGTCGGTCACCGAGCGCTGATCATGCATTTCAGAGGCTGCGGCTCGCGGCCCAATCGCCGCCCTCGCGCTTACCATAGCGGTGATACCGGTGATGCCCGAGTGGTGCTTGAGGAACTGCGCCGCCGCTATCCTCTTGCGCCCTTGCGGGTCTGTGGCGTCTCGCTGGGTGGCAATATGCTACTCAGGCTGCTTGCCGAACCCGGCAGTGAGGTGCTCGGTATTGCCTCGGCATTGGTGATCAGTGCCCCTCTGGACCTCGCTGCCTGCTCCGAACGCCTGAGCCAGGGGTTTTCCAGGGTTTATGAGCGCCATCTTCTCAAGTCACTCAAGCGCAAGGTGATTCCCCGTCTAGTGAGTGGCGAGCTACCACTCGAGGCCAGCGCGGAGCAGGTCGCCAGAGTCAAACGCCTAAGAGACTATGACGACATCATCACCGCCCCACTGCATGGCTTCGCCAATGCCGAAGACTATTACACGCGGGCCTCGAGTGGACCGGTGCTCGACCGTATCGCTGTGCCTACGTGGCTTGTACATGCCGAGGATGATCCCTTCATGCCGGCGGATCTTCTACAGCGTTTCCCACGCCGTTCAGCAAAGCTGAAAGTGGAAGTCAGCCGTCATGGAGGACATGTCGGCTTCATGCGTGGCAGTGGCTGGCGCTACACTCCTTGGCTTGAAGAACGAACGATCCAGTTTCTTGGAGGCTGAACCGGACGCTGTCTTCCGAGAAAAGCACTTTATGGCCTCCTGTATGCAAAACGCCCGACCTTCTCAGGTCGGGCGTCTGTTTATCGATTAATCAAGATCGGGGGGATTACCCGGGAAGCTGAAGGTATAGATCAGATCCACTGCCTGAGACGATCCAGATACTGCTTCGAGATACAGGTCGCGCCATAGCTGGTAGGTCAAGGTAAGCTCGGCAATCGGCGAGAACACACCTACGCCATAGCCCACCTCGAGACGGTCGGTAAGACGGCCACTGACCACTACCTGGCTATCGTCACCACTACCCGAGGTATCCAGACTCAAATCTTCAATGCCGAAGGTCTCCCCCAGGGCTCCCACTGCGCCGCCTGTCTTGCCGAGCGTAATCCCGATCAAGGCCGAGGTCAGAGCACCGCCGGAACCACCGCCGCCATCTTCCGGTGCGCGACCGGTAAGTACATAGGACAGTGCTCGAGTCTCATCCATCGACGGCTCCGAGAAGATTTCCAGATCAGGTTGGGATGCGACACCTGTCACTCGAAGACCGGCAATGACGCCGTCAGCAGTGTTGGCCGGATTACGGATAGCCTCGAAGTCGAGCAGAGGTTGCGCCGGTGCACCACCGAAGATGATGGTGCCCTCACGAATCTGAAGGTCCTGACCGTAAGCGCGGAAGCGGCCATCGACAAGATTGACGTCGCCAAACAGCTGCAGAGGTCCATTGACCTGGCGCACCTCGAGATTGCCTTCCAGCTCGGTCTCCAGGCCATAGGCCTCCAGTTTCATGTCAGGACCAAGGCGCAGGTTGACACGAATATCGATCGCCATACCGGCATCGGCCATGGCTTGCGCTGTCGAGGCGCCCGGTTCAGCCTCTGCGGCTGCTGCATTGGCTTCGCGAGCAGCCTCATCCATCTCTCGCGTGATGATGATTTCATCACCACTGGGTGCCACTGCTGATGGCGGTAGCTTACCGACTTCGAGACGCGCCCATGGGATCGTCACATCGCCCCTGACACGCAATAGCGAAGGAGTGGCGCGGATGGTCAGGTCCGGAGCCAACTTGATACGACCGAATGCAGGCATGGTGGCCAACAGCGGATCCTGTACCGCCGACAACGCCACATTGGCTTCCCAACTACCTTGTGGCCAGGTGGCATCGCCATCGATATTCAGTCGTCCCTGCTCGGCATTGAGGTAACCGGAGATATCGGCACGATCACCGGCGAGACGGATATCGAGGTCGCCGTCGGTCACCGCCACTGGGATGTCGACTCCGTGTACTCGCAGACTCGATAGATTGATGTCACCACTGAGATTGGGAGCCGCACGAGTACCTGCAATGGTGATATTGCCATTGAGTGCTCCTTCAAGCTCGTCCACACCAGTGGCCAGTGGGCGGTATGGATCAAGACGCACATTACTGATATTCAGTTGACCATCGAGTGCGCCGTTGCCCATGGGATCATTGATCGCTAGGTCAAGACCGAGATCACCATTATCGGCGAGCCCCACATCCAGATTGACATCAATACGTGCTTCGCTGGCGTCAGCCTGCAAGGCAAGTGTCGTTGCTGGTACAGTCCATGCCTTGCCGTAGGCATCGACGCCAGTGACACTGACATCACTGTCGATATCCGCCTGTGCCTGCCAGCGGCTGCCGCCCGATGACCAGCCCGCCGTCAAGTCGGCTTGAGTGTCACCATCGATGCTCCAGCCATCGGGTAGTGACTCGTTGACCAGATCCATCGGTAGTTCATTGATCGTCAGCACAACCCGGCCACTATCAGCAGAAGCCTTCAGCGGCTCGGTAATGCAGACAGCGCCGCCCTGCTCACGACGCAGACAGAACGGATCGGCTTCGACGGAAGATTGCGCAATATTGGCATTGAAAGCCAGCGGCTGGTCGAGGGTGATACGACCTTGCGGCACGACGATCTCAAGTGGTGTCAGAGTGCCGCGATAGCGATCACGTGCCGCATTCATCGCCCCATCCATTGCCAACGTCAGGCTATTGAGCGGCCCGTCATCGTTACCATCCACATCCAGTGCCAGTTGATGGTTGGAGAGACGACCATCGAGTGTCAGTGCCACTGAGTTGAACTGCTGACCACCCGCTTCAAGGGCATCGGCATCCAGGCGAATATCGAGCGTGGGATCCTCAAGGCCAGCAACCCTGGCGACCAGATTCAGTCTACCGACCCGGTTGTCCTGGAAGCCAGTGCCGGAACCTTCCAACGCCACATCCAACTGTGGCGCCTTGAGGCTACCGCCGGCATCGATCCTGCCATTCAGGCTGCCCGCCAGCCCCGGATAGAGTTCAGCCATCTTCGGCAGGTCGATCTGGCCGTTGACATCAAGGCGCGACTCACTGATCAGTCCCGCGAGGGTGATGCGATTGTCGCCCTGACGGAAATCGAAGTCCTTGATGTTCCACTGCATATCGCTATTGCCGGACAGCTCGCCTTGCAGCGACAGCTGGCGATCATCGAGACTGCCATGAATATCCAGCACAGGCACTTCAACTTCCCAGTCATTCTCGACCAACTGGAAAGCCACCTGCGCTTCACCACTGAGATCACCTTCAAGGCCTTCGACAAAGGGCGCTGGATTGACGGAATCCAGATTCAGATCAGCGTTGACATCAATACCATCTTCCCAGCTCACTTCGCCTTCGGTAATCAGCTTTCCAGCGTCCATGCTCACCGACAGCGGAGCCCAACGGAAATGCTTGAAATCACCGCCTCCCTCAAGGGCAACCTGTGTAGGCGGCAGCTCAGGGCCTTCGGCATTCAGGGCCAGCTGTATCTGATGCCCCACCAGACTTCCGGATGACTTGATATCAATATCCGTGATGATCCACGGTTGCTGCTCGCTGACTGGCTTGTGGTCCTCGTCAGCTGAAGTCTCACCCTCTGTCGTTTCCTCTGCCGTTTCCTCGGAGCCATCGGCCACCGTTGGCTGCATACCTTCCATAGGCCATTGCAGCCGTGGACTGGTGAAAGTGGCTTCAAAGGGAAACGTGGGGTCCAGAGCGTCGACCCGAGCGGTCAACTGTGACTCGACCGGGCCGGAGAGATTCAGGTCAACCTGAAGTTCGCCAAGGCTGCCTCCCAATTGCAGCTCTACCCGCTCACCGTCGAGCGCCGGGAAACGCTGCGGCAGATAGAGATCTGCTTCCAGCAAGGCGTTCAGCGGATAATCTCCGCTCAGGGTGACATCGGCCCGCAGCCGAGCGTCGGCATCCACCGATGACACGGCCAGTGGTTTGATGGTGACTCGTTGGTCGCGGGCTTCAAGCGACAGGTTGAGACGCTCAACACCATACTCCGCGGCACCGTCCAGTGCAGCGTCCTCCACCAGCAACTCGGGAACCTCCACTGCCAGCGGCAAAGTGATTTCCGGCAGTTCAATACGAGGCCGTTCTTCCAGCGGGCGGCTTGCGAGCCCTTGCAGCTCGGCTGCCAGGGGAGAGCTGACATCAATAGCAGCATCGATGGCGTCGGAACTGATGACAGGCCCCTCGTGCTCCGAGGCACTGAGCGCCAACATCGCTCCCGGCGTCAGCGGCAATATGACGCGCAAACCCGCGAGGCGGGTTGGCTCGACCGCGACGGTTCCCCCTTCGGCAATCGCACCAGTGGTGAAGCTCTTCCACTCAAGGCGAGTGCCGTCGGCAAGATAGATCGTCACATCATCAAGACCAACTTCACGGATCTCGATCGGGAATGGCAGCTCCATACGGGTCAATCCGTCACCAGCAGGCTCTTCTTCGACGGGTTCTTCCTTGCCCTCACTTTCGCCGATGCGAACATCAGCACCGGCGACACGTAGGTGATCAAGGCATACGCGACCCTGCAGCAGACAGTCTTCCGCCCAGGCCAGTGACAAGTCGTCAACCGAGACGCGAATACTGCCCACTTCGAGGCGAAATCCTTGTAGATCCATGCTGTCGAGCAGAGCGCCTTCGACACTCTCGTATTGCAGCATGCCCATACGTGCGCCCTGATCCAGGGCAAATTTGGTACCCCAGGGAGTGAGCACCAGGCCAACCAGTAACAACGCCAGGCCTACCAGCCACAGCGGCAAGAAGATCACCAGCCGGATCAGCGCCCAGGCAAAACGTCCTGTCTTCATGAAGGGCTCTCGTCAGCTTTGTTGTTCGCGAGGAATGTCTCGCAGCTCAGAATTCGGGGCCGATGGCAAAATGGAATCGAACGCTGTCGTCATTATCAAACGGATGTGCCAGATCCACTCGAATCGGCCCTACCGGAGATATCCAGCGCACACCAAGGCCTGCACTCTTGTTCAGCGTATCAGGCCACCATTCGTCGAAGGCATCACCGGCATCCACGAATGCCGCCGCCCACCACTTGCCCTTGATGCGACGCTGGGCTTCGATGCTGCCAGTCACCAGGTTCTGACCACCGGTCAGCTTGCCGTTATCATCCTCGGGTGACAGAGACTCGTAGCTATACCCCCTGACCGTGGTGTCGCCGCCAGTGAAAAAACGCAGAGATGGCGGAATATTGGCGAAATCATCGGTCTCGATCATGCCGACTCCCAGACGACCGATGAAACGATTGTCGTCACCCAGCATACGAATCCATGCGGTATCGCCGGTCATGCGAAAGAACTCGGCGTCTGAGCCCCAGGATTCGCTGGAATACTGCAGGTTCAGGGACTGGCGATCGCCCCAGGAGGGAAACTGCGGATTACGCGTGCGGGTCCGGGACCACTGCACACCGGGGTACAACAGCAATACCTGGTTGGATTCATCGGCCTGCGTGAAGTCCTCATAGGTGGCACGCAAGTAGATAACCTGCTCCCAGCCATTATCAAACTCCCAACGTCGACCGAAATCGACCGTGCTCTCGAAGCTTTCGGTATCTTCGATATCCTGGTTGCGCAGGCCATACTGCAGGCGATAACTATCGCGAAGCGGGTCATCCAGTGGAATATTGTAAGTACCGCTGAACTGCTGATCCGGTCCTGACAGATAAAGCTTGTGATCGAGACTATGCCCATAGCGGTTGATCCAGGGCTGGTCCCAGGAAAACTGCAGCCTTGGCCCGACATCCGTGGCAAAACCAATACCAGTCTGAAACTGATGTCGGTCCGCGGGTGTAACCACGACATCAACCGGCATATAGGGGTGCTCCGGCGCATACAGCGACGTCGCTGAGGTCAATGCCGATCGACTGACCCTGGGGCCTTGTACAGGCTCGGAGATGCCATCGACATCCAGGGCATACCACCAGGAATCGTGCTCCGGTAGCGCCAACGCGCCCTTCTGGCGATCCAGGCGCGGGCGCACGCTGAT
The DNA here is from genome assembly GCF_001431725.1 of Halomonas huangheensis. NCBI lineage: Bacteria > Pseudomonadati > Pseudomonadota > Gammaproteobacteria > Oceanospirillales > Halomonadaceae > Halomonas > Halomonas huangheensis. The sequence continues at coordinate 2,317,616 of NZ_CP013106.1, forward strand.
CGAGCCAAACCACTCTGTGGAGCCGAGATTATTGTTCAGCTCGGCGACGTCACTGGCGAGATAGGGATCGCCATAATCGAATGGCACCAGGTTACGCAGGCGCTCTTCCAGAATGTGATTGCCCTTGATCGATACATTACCGAAGCGGTAGCGCGGCCCACTGTTCACGCCCAGATAGAGGCGCGCACTGTGGGCCCATGGACGAACCTCCATGCGCTCATCAGTAAACTGCCAATCGAAGTAGCCACGTTCGATGTTCAGCGCCTGCAAGCGGCTCTTGAGACTTCCATAGGGCTCATGCAGCAGTACATCGCCGAGCTCTTGAGGATAGTCGTCAATGGCCTGCTGGAATGGTTCGTCACTGGCAGCATCGCCTTTCAGCGAGAAGTCGATGACTTCAAGAGTAACCGGCTCTCCCTTGTTGATGAGCAATGCTACTTCTTCCGGATCTTCTTCGCTGTCGAACTGGATTTCGACCTGTGGCTCGTAATAGCCATAGACTCGCATGGCTTCCTGAGTCAGCCTCAAGACCTCCGCACGCAAGCGGTTGATGCTATATACACCGCCATCGAGGTTCTTCAGGTAGATCTCGACGTTATCGGCCATGTCCCCTTCAATACCCTCGATCTTCGCATCGAGAGCCACCGCGGACACGGGAACGGTCAGCATCATCAGAGCCGAGCCCCAGTACAGCAACTTCCCTCGTAAGGGCTGACGATTGTCCATAATCCTCGCTTTCCTGACGGTGGTGCCGTTCAACGCAACGCTTCGAGTTGAGCCGTCAGGGCCAACTGGTTGCGATTCAGTTCGTTTACCTGTGATGCCAGGTCATCCAGACGCTGTTCAAGAGCCTTGCTCTGCGTCCGGTCATCTTCCAATGATTGACTCACAGCATCAATGTCGCCGGAAAGACTTTCCAGTTCTTCATCATGGGATTCCATGCGTGGAACCAGTTGGCCCAACCGATTGTCCTGACGGCCTACGACCTCATCCACCCGCGTGGTCAAGGAGGCCAGACGACCCGCTATCGACTCACGTGCATCATCCAAACGTGAAAGCCGTGAACCCAGCGCGCCACGGGCGGCATTACCCGACTGCTCAACGGCTGCAAGCGATGAACGTGTCGCGGTCAGAGTGGTGTTGAGGGTGGCCAATTGCTGATTGATATCTACCTGGGCGTCATTCAGGTCCTGAACGCTTGCTGCCAGCTGTTGTGCATTCTCGGCATGTCGCGCATCCATCTGGCTTTTTAACTGACTCAGCACAGTTGATTGCGACTCCTGCTGGGTATCAAGCTGGTCCAGACGCTGATCAAGTTCCTTGATGATGTCGCTGCCTCCGTCCTGGGAATCAAAACGCGCATGCATATTGGAGATATCTGCCTTGAGGCGGACAATTTCATGCTGAAATTGCTGGCGTTCCTGCCAGGCAAACCATCCTCCAGCCGACACTACAGCCAACAGCACGAGGATCAGTAACCACAGCGGCCAGACGCGTGGTCCTCTCGGACGGAGGTAGCGAGTGGCGGATACACTCTCCCCAGGATCTGCCACAATCGGCCGTGGACGCTGCCCAGTGTCCGGTGGCTGTGCCATTCTGTTCTCCTCATTCCAGTACCTCGAGATCTATCTGCATGACTCAGGCCTGAGCTCTCCATGCCTGCCGGTGCTTCTTGCCGCTATTCCACCACTGTTGCTCGGAAGATCACCAGATTGCTGATAGTGTAAGTTTTTTTGGCATCAAATCGTACGTTCATTTGTTTCGAGGCCGAACAATTCCTGACATGTCTCAAACTGTTGCTGGCGAATTACTGGCCATGGCGCTATTGTCTGCGACCGCTATCTCTGACATCCGCAATACACGAGGAAGCCTGCATGCGCTTCGAGCTCCCGGCGTTGCCCTATGATCGCCACTCTCTCGAGCCTCATCTATCGGCAGCGATGGTGGACGCCCATTATTCGGGCTATCACCTGGCCTGCATCCAGCGTCTGAACACACGGCTGGAGTGTCTGAACCCAACTGCCGATTCTCTGGAAGAATTGCTTGATTCCACTGATGACGAAATAGCCTATCTCGCCGCAGAAGTCTGGAATCATGCCTTCTATTGGCACTGTCTCACCCCTTGGGGAAATACAACACCAGCTGCTGAACTGAAGGCCGATATCGATGGAGCCTTTGGCTCTCTCGCAGGATTCCATCAGGCCTTCAAGACCAGCGCGTTGGCACACATCGGCAGCGGTTGGATATGGCTGATCAGAAACCACGACGGACAGCTGACAATTATCACCACCAACGATGGGCAGGCACCGCTAGCACAAGGAATCAAGCCGCTGATCGGCATAGACCTCTGGGAACATGCCTGGTATCTCGACTTCCAGAATAATCGTGACGCCTATCTGGACGCCATCAGCACGCTGATCAACTGGGATTTTGTAACCTTGAACAACGGTTGAGTGTCTAGCCGGAACCTGCTGAAGGCAAGACCAGCATTCGGAAACATGGTGCAACTGGAAACCCAACGCGGCGCTCATTGAGCGCCGCGTTGGGTTTCAGCCAGACAATACAGGAATCTCAATGCTCCCGTGGGTCTGCGCGCCGCCCGATACCTCGATAGTGAAGCCCTTGAGCCGCCACAAATTGCGGGTCATAGATATTGCGGCCATCCAGTACCAGACGCCCCGAAAGACGCATGCTCAAGGCTTCCCAATCAGGGTTCCAATAAGCCTTCCACTCGGTCACCAGCATCAGGGCGTCGACGTCCTCGCAGGCAACAAGGGGGTCTCCCTCGCATAGTGTCAGCAATGGATGATCACCGATGGCCTCACGTACTGCCGGAAGCGCTGCGGGGTCGTGCAGTCGCACATGAACCCCCTGAGCAAAGAGTGCTCGCAGCAGCGTCAGCACCGGGGCTTGATCTATGCGCGCAGTTCCCGGCTTGAAAGCGGCTCCCCAGATCGCCACACGGCGACCTTCCAGACGCCCGTGGAAATGAGCCCAGAGCTTGCGGAACAGGGTTTCCTTCTTGTGCTCGTTGATCTCGAGCACTTGATCGAGAAGTTCTGAATGCCGACCACTCGAGGATTGGACATCGGCCAGTCCCATCAGATCGCGACTGAAGTTGGGCCCGCCGAACCCACATCCCGGATAGAGATACTCGTAGCCGATCCGGGGGTCCGCGCCCATTCCCTGACGCACATGTTCGACATCGACCCCAAGCGTATCCGCCAGCCCTGCCATCTCGTTCATGTAGCTGATGCGTGTAGCCAACATGCCGTTGATTGCCAGCTTGGTCAGCTCCGCAGCACGGCGAGGCATACGTTGGAACACTTCATGGCGGCGATTGAAGGCACGCATGAGTTCTCGCACTTGCCGTTCTGCGCGATCATCATCGCATCCCAGTAGCCACTGCCGTGCACGAGTAAAGGTTTCCCAGGCACGTCCTTCCTCAAGAGTATCCGGTAGCGCAACGGCAACCGTCCCCCTATCGGCTACCAGCGACTCGAGTCGCTCGGTGTCTCCAACCGGGAAAGTCGCGTTGTTGATCAAGATCGATTGAGGGCTCAGGCGCTCGGCCGAGCCTTCCACAACGCGTGTAGCTTCCTCGCGTTGATCAGGAGACAATGCCAACCAAAGCACATCAATGGGCGAGCCGGACAGGCTCTGCTGTTCATCGATACGCAGACGACCATTGGCCAGTGCATCCTCGATGTGTTGCGTCAACAACGGCTCTCGAACAAGCCAGCCTCTACCGCGCAACTCCTGCCAGGTGTTACCCAGCGGTTGCCAGCAAACCTGATGCCCAACCCAGGATAATGCCGCCGCTGCAGTTGCCGCTGACAGTTCACTGCCGTGAATCATCACGCGCATGACTTCAGTCCTCTTCAGCAGCGTATTGCTGGAGCAACTCAACGAAGCCAGTACCATAGCGCGGATGACGACGACCGTAGGCCAGAATGGCTTCGAGATAACCCAACTGGTGACCACAGTCGAAGGTCTTGCCCTGCATCCGGTAGGCGTCGACCCCAGCTTCCTGACGCAATTGCTCAATAGCATCGGTCAACTGGATCTCATTGCCGGCGCCTGGCGCAGTTTCAGCCAGCATCGGGAAAATGCGCCCCGGCAAGACATAGCGACCGATTACCGATAGCGTCGAGGGAGCATCCTCTACCGCGGGCTTCTCGACGACCCCGTTGAGTTCACAGGATTGACCCGGAGCCGGCTCATCACCTCGGGGAGCAACGATACCGTACTTGTGGACCAGTTCACGCGGCACTTCCTCAACCATCAATTGGGCGCGACCGGTTTTCTCGTAGGCGCTGATCATGCCAGCGAGATCGTTGCGTGACAGTCCCTCGTCGTCGACCAGCACGTCGGGCAGCAATACCACAAAGGGCTCTTCATCGCCCACCACCGGACGTGCACAGAGCACCGCATGGCCAAGGCCCAGCGGCTCAGGCTGACGGACACTGATGATATTGACATCGGCGGGGACTATGGCGCGCAGTTCCTCAAGCAACTCGGTCTTGCCCTTGGCCTCGAGGCTGGCTTCCAACTCAAAATGCTTGTCGAAGTGGTTCTCGATCGCGCTCTTGGTGCCATGTGTCACCAGAACGATATCCCGAATACCGGCGGCTACGGCTTCCTGGACAACGTACTGAATCACTGGCCGGTCAACGATCGTGATCATTTCCTTCGGAATCGCCTTGGATGCCGGCAGACAGCGAGTACCGAAACCAGCGACGGGGAGGACGGCCTTGCGAATCATAGGATACTTCCCTTCCTTTCTGTCATTCAGTCGAATTTATGTCCATGCTCATCACCGTCATGGGAAACCGGGGATGGGAATGCGTAGAATAGCGCATCATACTGAACAAGTGCCCTGCATCAGAAGCTGTCGGCTAGTGGAGACGGAGTTGTACGACATCTGTCGCGCTCATACTACACCTCAAGAGTTGCATCGACGCTTGCTGCGATGCCTACTCTCATAGCTTTCTGTCACAGCTTTCTGTCACAGCTTTTTGCAACAGGGTATGTACCTCTACCCCGTGAATAAATGGGTAGCCCCGGAGACACAGATGACTGTATCGAACATGCGTACTGACAACGTTGACCACAGCGAGATCGACAAGTTCTCTGCGTTAGCGGATCGCTGGTGGGATCGTGAAGGTGAGTTCAAACCACTCCATGAGATCAACCCCCTGCGCCTCGACTTCATCGATGCCCGCGCCAACATTGCAGGCCGCAAGGTATTGGATGTGGGTTGTGGTGGCGGAATTCTGGCCGAATCCATGGCCCATCGTGGCGCGAAAGTCACTGGTATTGATCTATCGGAAGCAGCTTTGGAGGCTGGTCGTCGTCATGCCGAAAGCCAGAGCATCGAGGTTGATTATCGCCTGGTCAGTGTCGAGCAATTGGCCGAGGAAATGCCGCAGCAATTCGATGTCGTGACTTGCATGGAAATGCTTGAGCATGTCCCGAATCCCGAATCGGTCATCAAGGCCTGTCTACGCCTGCTCAAACCCGGTGGCCACCTGATGCTGTCAACGATCAACCGCAACCCCAAAGCCTATGCATTGGCCATTCTGGGGGCTGAATACCTACTTGGTATGGTGCCGCGCGGCACTCATGATTATGCGCGCTTCATCCGCCCCTCGGAGCTGGCACTCTGGTGTCGCAATGCCGGGGCACGGGTATATGAGCAGAGTGGCCTGGTCTATAACCCACTGACTCGCCGTTTCCGCCTTGACAAGAAAGATGTCGCGGTCAACTACTTGATGCATACCCGCAGGGAGGTCGAATGACGACACAGGCCTCGCCACGAGCACTGCTTTTCGATCTTGATGGAACACTGGTGGATACCGCGCCGGACCTGGCGAGGGCCACCAACGCCCTGCGACAGCATCATGGTCTGACAGAGCTGTCCTACGCGCATATTCGCGCTCAGGTATCCAATGGTGGCAGCGCGCTGGTGAAACTGGCGCTGGGGCTGGAAGTTGATGACCCAGGCCACCAGCAGGCACGACAGTTTCTGCTCGACGCCTATGGCCAGTCTGTTGCCGCTGAAAGTCAGATCTTTGCCCCGCTGGAGCGACTGTTGGAACACTGGAGCCGCGAAGGACGTTGTTGGGGCATCGTGACCAACAAGCCCCGTATTTATGCAGAGCCGCTGGTGGCAGCTCTTGAACTTACCCCCGAGGCCCTGTTGTGTGCCGATGACCTGCCGTTGCGCAAGCCACACCCGGAACCGCTATGGGAAGCGGCTCGACGGATGAACGTGACGGCTGAGGAGTGCTGGTATATCGGTGATCATGTCCGCGATATGGAAGCGGCACGTGCTGCCGGCATGGCTGCCATTGCAGTGGGTTACGGCTATATCGCCGAAAATGATGATTATCGACAGTGGCCAGCCGATCAGTGGTTTGACAGTACTGAGGCACTGGTTGAGGCACTACTACCCTCTTCTTCTCGGATCACTGCCTGACAATTGAGATTGAGAGAGTGATCCACCAGCGCCGGCAATGCCGGCGCAATCTTTACTCAGGGCTATTCCAAGCTCTATTAACTCAAGCCCTGTGAACTCAAGCCCTATTTTGCCAAGCCCTGTGAACTCAAGCCCTATTTTGCCAAGCCCTGTGAACTCAAGCCCCACTGGATGGCTTGGGAGGCTGAGCATCGAACTTTTCACCACTGTGCCCCTGACTATCCGGGCCCATCAGCCATAGATAGGTTGGCATGATGTCTTCTGGAGTGCGCAACAACAAGGGATCCTCTCCCGGATAGGCCGACTTGCGCATCGCGGTCCTGGTGCCACCCGGGTTCAACGAGTTGACTCGAACGGTGCCAAGGTGCTCCAGTTCATCGGCCAGTAGCTCGACAAAGCCTTCGGTAGCAAATTTCGACACCGAGTATGCCCCCCAGTAAGCACGGCCCTTGCGCCCTACGCTGGACGATGTGAATACCACCGAGGCATCCGCTGACTTCTCCAATACCGGAATCAGCGCCTGAGTCATCCAGATCGGGCCATTGATATTGACCTGCATGACCTGTTCCCAGAGCTCAGGATTGTATTGCACGAATGGGGTGATGCGGCCCAGCAGACTGGCGTTGTGCAGAATGCCATCGAGACGGCCGAACTCCTTGTCCAACGCCTCGGCCATGTCGTGATAGTCCTTGAGCGTGGCGCCCTCGAGATTGAGTGGAATGATCGCCGGTTTCGGCGCACCTTCCGCGAGGATCTCATCGTAGACCTTCTCGAGTTTGCTGGTCGTGCGACCGAGCAATACCACCGTTGCTCCATGGCGAGCGAAACTCATCGCCGCAACCTTACCGATACCATCGCCAGCACCGGTCACCAGAATCACCCTGTCTCTGAGTAGATCCGGCGCGGCCTGATAGTCAATCCTGCAACTGCTCATGCGCGCTCCTGATGTCAGGCGCCAGACTGGCGCAGATAGCCGTCAGCCAGTGCCGCGGCGTTACTGTCAGGATAGTCTTCCTTTACCGAGCGCAACAACGCCAAACCAGCATCCTCATCGCCATTGCGTGCTTTCAGGATACCCAATTTGTACATGGCATCCGGTACCTTGGAGCTGTCCGGAAAATCGCTGAGGACCTTCTCGAAGGCGGCTGTTGCCTCGCCTGGGGAGGACTGGGCAGTGTGTAGCTCACCCAGCCAATACCAGGCATTGGCTGTCAGCGAGGTATCGGGATAACGCTCGACAAAAGCATCGAACTCACTGATGGCCTGGTCGAAGTCACGTGCCTGAACCTTGCTGAAGGCTGATTGGTAGGCATCACGCGCATCGCCACTGGCGCTGCTGGAGTTCCCGGAATCACCGCGAGAAGCGTTATCGCCACCACTGGAATTCTGTGAGCTGGAACCGGATTCACGACTATCAGAATCACTATTCCCAGAGTCGTTATCACCAGAGCTGGCCGCAGGTGCACTGCGTGAAGGCTGCTCCGATAGCCGCGAGTCCAGATCCATATACTGCTGACGACTCTGCTGCTTCAATTGCTCGAGCTGGTAACGTAATTCTTCCACCTGACCACGCAATTCGCGCAATTCCCGGGAATGACTTTCCACCTGGTTGAACAACTGCAGGCTACCACCGGGCTGATTACTGGTGGCGGCTTGATCGTAGAATGAGTTGCCACCGACCACTGACTGCTGAGCCAGAGCATTACCACTCAATGCCAATGCTGACACCATGACGGACAACGGGAGCACCAGGGCTCCCGCGCCGCACAGTCTCTTGAGACCGTGTTTCATCGATTACTCCCGTGTCGTGAGGGATCCGCCTATCAGTAGGCGAATACCACGCGGCGGTTCTGGGCGAAGGAGTCTTCGTTGCTGCCCCGCGCTGCAGGACGCTCTTCACCGTAGCTGACTACCTCTACCTGAGACGGCGAAACACCGCGCAGGTTCAGATAGCGCTCGACAGCTCCGGCACGACGCTCGCCCAGAGCCAGGTTGTACTCACGAGTACCACGCTCGTCAGTATGCCCCTGAAGGACAACTTGAGCGTTGGGGTTATTGCTGAGGTAGGCAGCGTGCGAGTTGACCAGCGACTCGAACTCAGGACGAATGCTGTCGCTGTCGTAGTCGAAGTAGATGGTACGACTCTGCGGAATTTGAGCACCGGCCATCTGACCTGCGCCGCTACCATTGACACCTGTTCCGCTCACCTGCCCAGTTCCGGCAGTACCAGTACCGGCGCCGCCGGCAGTGCCGGTGCCGTCCATACTACCATCCTGCGTGCCGCCAGTGCTGGAGCAACCCGCGAGTACCGCCAGGGAAGCAGCAGCGACCAGCGAACGGGCATAGGGCTTCAGAAACATCGTATGACTCCTTGCTTGATGTATCAAAGTCGATTCGTTAACCAGTTTATTATGGGTGAGCGAATCAATCAGTTCAGAAATGGCGACCACGCAGGTTCACGTACGTCACCCTGTGCAGCGGGGAGTCGGAATTGAGCTCGCCCATCTGCGGTTACTGCTCCCAACACGCCGGTATTACCCTGTTGAGTGGCAAAGATTACCATGGTGCCATTGGGCGCGACACTGGGCGATTCAGCCTGTTGTGCCTCGCTGATCTCAACCAGGCGCTGGCTGTTCAGATCCTGCTTGGCAACCTGATATCCGTTGTTGCCACGATGAATCAGGAACAGCGACTCTCCATCAGGTGAGAAACGCGCACGAGCGTTGTAATTGCCTGTATAAGTCACACGCTCGGCACTGCCGCCTGAGGCACTCATGCGATAGATCTGGGGGCCACCCGAACGGTCTGACGTGAAGACAATGCTCTGACCATCCGGTGACCATGCGGGCTCGGTTTCAATGCTGTTGCTGTTGGTCAGTCGCTGTACGTTACGCGAACCGATATCCATGACATAGATTTCCGGCTGACCATCCTGTGACAGCGCCATGGCCAGACGACGTCCATCCGGGGACCAGGCCGGTGCGCTATTGAGGCCTTCGAACTCGGTCAGTTTGACACGCTGACCAGTGGCCAGATTCTGCACGTAGATCGAAGGACGCTCGGTCTCGAAGGACACATAGGCCAGTTTCTGACCATCCGGAGACCAGTTCGGCGACATGATCGGCTCATCGGAGTTCAGAACCTGCTGACTGTTGCGGCCGTCGGCATCAGCCACATATAGCGCGTACTGAGTGTCATCACCCACTCCCTGGGACGTGACGTAGGCGATACGTGTAGAGAAAGCACCCCGAATCCCGGTGATCTCCTCGAAGATCTGGTCAGCAATGTAGTGCCCTGTGGCCCGTGGGTTGGAGCCATTACCGGTGACGGTCTCACCGATCAGTCGTGACTCGCCATTGACGTCCAGCAACTCATACTGGATCTCCAACTGCCCACCGTTCTGCGTGACCTTGCCGACTACGAGATAACGTGTATCCAACGCCTTCCAGTCACCATAACGGACGTCATCACCACTGCTCGGTTGTTCAAACATGGCCGACCGTGGCAACGGCTCGAAATAACCACTGCGCTCGAGATCATCGGCAACGACCTGAGCAATATCTTCGGGCAGGTTACCGCCCTCACTGGCAAAAGGCACAACGGCAATCGGCGTTGCCTGCTCATTGCCCTGGGTAATATTGATGGTCAGATCGGCCTGCGCCGCTGTACCCGACAACATTGCCAACAGTGCCAGAACGGCAACGACGCCCCCTCTGGCAGACTTCCTTGTGCCACTGGTTGCCCACCAACTCGCAAACAAGACTCTCATCAGCGAATGCCTCCTGGACTGAAGTTCAAACTGAATTGACGATAATCACGCTGTATCCCGCTGGGCAGCTGCAACAGTTCCGAAAACGGACCAGCAGCTTCAACAGCATCGATAGCCGAATTATCAAAACCGCTATTCCCACTGGACCGACTTACGGTCACGGTGAAAACCTCTCCCGACGGCCCCAAACGTACCTGTAGAGTTGCCGAGGTTCCATCACTCACATTAGGTGGAATATTCCACGCTTGCTCAACCGCTGCCTTTACGGTCTGGATAAAACCATTGGCAGCCTCTTCTCCCTGGGCGGCATTTGAGACTGCATCAGTGTCACCTTCAATAATGCGTTGAAGTTCCCGCTCGGCTTCCTGCTGCGCCTGACGATCAGCTTCCTGCTGGGCCTTGCGTTCAGCTTCCTCGCGGGCCTGACGTTCGGCTTCTTCCTTGGCCTTGCGTTCAGCTTCCTCGCGGGCTTGACGTTCGGCTTCTTCCTCGGCCTTGCGCTCAGCTTCCTCGCGGGCCTGACGTTCGGCTTCTTCCTCGGCCTTGCGCTCAGCTTCCTCGCGGGCCTGACGTTCGGCTTCTTCCTCGGCCTTGCGCTCAGCTTCCTCGCGGGCCTGACGTTCGGCTTCTTCCTCGGCCTTGCGTTCAGCTTCCTCACGGGCTTGACGTTCGGCTTCAGCTTCCTCTCGAGCCTGACGCTCCGCCTCTCGTTGACGTTCTGCCTCTTGCTGCGCAGCCTGACGGCTCGCTTCCTCTTCAGCCTCCTGCTGACGCGCTGCTTCCGCTTCCGCCTGGCGGCGCTCCGCTTCGGCTTGAGCCTGCTCCGCTGCTTGCTGGCGTTCAGCTTCAGCCTGTTTCTCGGCTTCCGCCTGGCGCTGGGCTTCTTGCTCAGCGTCTTGCTCGGCTTGCTGGCGAGCCTGCTCTTCAGCCTGCTCTTGTGCCTGACGCTCCGCCTCCGCAGCTGCTGCTTCCTCCGCCGCACGCTCGGCGGCGCGAGTGCGAGCCTCTGCAGCTTGCTGTGCCTGGTCGGTCGTGGTCTCCGTGCTGATCAAAGTCGCCTGCACAATTGCGGTATTGGGGGTCTCCGGCTCAGAAGTCGGCCAGTCAATGACGCTGAGGATCAGCACCACTAGATGCAGCCCAACCGCCAATACTGCAGGCAACGCATAGCCTTCGCCCGGCGCCTTGACACGACGACGCTGTCCTTTTGCCATGTATTACCCCTGACCGTCCGAGGGAGGAGGTTCGGAGATCAAGCCGACATTCTCAACACCGGCCACCTGCAGCGTGCTCATCAAGGTGACGATCTGTCCGTAGGCGACATTGCGGTCTCCCCTTACCATCACCGGCGTTCCTGGATTGCGCTCAAGAAGGATGATTACGCGATCGCTGATTTCCTCAAGACTGACCTGAGTCTCGTCACCGCCTAACGCAATGAAGTACTGACCGTCACGATCCACCGAAACAATAATCGGATCCTTGTTCTCGGTGTCCTCGATGGGTTCGGAGGCAACCTGAGGTAAATCGACTTTCACCCCTTGAGTGAGCATTGGCGCGGTGATCATGAAGATCACCAGCAACACCAGCATCACATCGATGAAGGGCACAACATTGATCTCGCCCATGGGCTTGCTTCGCCCACGACGATTGAAGGGTCCGAGCATCGATCGTCCTCCCTCAGTCGTTGCCGCTATCTGAACGGCCCTGCAGATTACGATGCAGGATCGAATGGAATTCCTCAGCGAAATCCTCGTATTTGCCCAGCAGACGCGAGGATTCGGAAGACAGACGGTTATAGAAGATCACTGCAGGAATCGCCGCAAACAGCCCCATCGCGGTGGCGACAAGCGCCTCGGCGATCCATGGTGCCACCGTCGCCAATGTCGCCTGCTGCGCCATGGACAGCGACTGGAACGAGCCCATGATGCCCCATACCGTGCCGAACAGGCCGATATATGGACTAGCAGAGGCCACCGTGGCGAGGAACACCAGGTGCAGGTTGAGGCGCTCTTCCTCACGCGACCAGGCCACTCGCATGCTGCGTTGCACGCCATCCAGAATTGCCTGGGGGCTACGCGTCTTGGGCATCAGCCTGTTGAATTCGCGGAAACCGGCACGAAAGAGGTGCTCAGCACCAAGAGTTTCCTGTTCCGCTGGCGTCTCACGGTAGAGCTCGTTAAGGTCGACTCCGGACCAGAAACGGTCCTCGAACTCTCGGTGAGCCTTGCGCGCCTTTCGCATCACGAAGCTGCGCTGGAAGACCACCACCCAGGAAAGAATGGAGGCAATCAGCAACAGCAACATCACCAGCTGGACCACGCCGCTGGCGTTCATGATCAGATGTGGAATGGACATGGAATCGTTCACGGGAATCCTCGTCTCGTGTCAATCAGTGGTCGCATCAACAGCCCTGTCATCAGGGGCGATGCCGAAATGGTGCCAGGCCTGACGAGTCACTACGCGTCCACGCGCGGTGCGCATCATCAGACCCTGCTGAATCAGATAGGGTTCGATCACATCTTCAATGGTGTCTCGCTCCTCACCAATCGCAGCAGACAACGAGTCCACTCCGACCGGGCCTCCATCAAACTTCTCGAGCATGGCAAGCAACAGACGGCGATCCATATGATCAAGACCGTGATGGTCAACATGCAGCATGTTGAGCGCCTCATCCGCGACTTGTGCGGTAATACGCCCCTCCGCACGAACCTCGGCAAAATCACGCACACGTCGCAGCAAGCGGTTGGCGATCCGCGGCGTACCCCGCGAACGACGCGCGATTTCATGAGCGCCGCCTTCTTCAGTGCCCACTCCGAGCAGACGTGCTGAGCGAGAAACGATCTCGGTCAGTTCATCGATGGCGTAGAATTCAAGACGCTGCACAATACCGAAACGGTCTCGCAGCGGGGATGTCAGGCGCCCTGCCCGTGTCGTTGCCCCCACCAGAGTAAAAGGCGGCAGATCAAGCTTGATCGAACGTGCTGCCGGACCTTCGCCAATGACAATATCGAGCTGAAAGTCCTCCATTGCCGGATACAGAATTTCCTCGACAACCGGCGAAAGTCGATGAATTTCATCGATGAACAGCACATCACCAGCCTTGAGGTTGGTCAACATTGCCGCCAGGTCTCCCGCCCGCTCAAGCACAGGACCGGAGGTCGATGTCAGACCTGCACCCATTTCGGTGGCGATGATATTGGCCAGAGTCGTCTTTCCCAATCCAGGCGGGCCGAACACCAGGGTATGGTCGAGGCTCTCTTCGCGCGCACGCGCCGCATGAATGAATATTTCCAGCTGCTCTCGCACACGCGGCTGGCCAATGTAGTCCGCCAGGTGGCGAGGACGAATGGCATGATCAACGCGCTGCTCACCATCTCGAACATCCGCGGCGACTAGCCGATCGCTGTCAATCATGCTGCCCCCTGTCTTTGAATGACTCTTGCGCCTGCACGGTATTACCGCGCGGGCGCTGAAGATTATTGCAAACCGTCATGGCTATCCAGCCATGCGCCTGGCCAATGCGGCCTTGATCATGGCTTCGGTCGACCCCTCGCCTTCGAGGCCAGACAACATGCGGCTGGCTTCGGTGGGCTTGTAGCCCAGGCTGACCAACGCGGCTTCGGCATCTGCCTGCGGGTCGCGGGTGGTCTCAATCGTCGTGGTGGAGCCGGCAGCAACCGTTGAAGTGTCCGGATGCTGCCAATGCGGAAAGCGGTCACGCATCTCGATAATCAAGCGTTCTGCAGTCTTCTTGCCAACACCGGGCAATCGAGTCAACGACTTGATGTCGTCATCCATGACACAGCGAACAAAGGCGTCCTCGTCCATTCCAGAGAGAATGCCCAGCGCAAGCTTGGGCCCCACACCGTTGACTTTGATCAATGCACGGAATAGTGCTCGCTCCTGCTCTCTGGCAAAGCCATACAGCAGATGAGCGTCCTCACGGACGGTGAGGTGCGTATACAGAGACACTTTCTCGCCTGGAGCGGGAAGTGCGACCAGGGTGGTCATCGAGGCCTCCAGCTCATAGCCGATGCCCCCTACGTCGACCACCAACCAAGGCGGTTGAGTCTCGAGCAGAATGCCCGTGATGCGTCCAATCATGGCGCGCTACTTTCCTTGAAGTTTCGAGGCTTTGACTGCCCACTATAACTGTCGAACATACTGTGACACCAGATGAATCAAACAGCGTTCGACAATCAGTATGTCTCTATCTGGAGACGCCGGGTCGTCAAGCACTTATGGTCGATACTGTCGCCATGACGAACTTTTCGTGCGCCGACGGCCACCGTAGTTGCCCTGCGTGACAAGCCCACGACAGCTGTGCAAGTGGGTCAGAGCAATTGCCAGCGCATCCGCCGCATCGGCCTGAGGGGTTGCCGACAAATGCAAAGCAGCAGTCACCATGTGCTGCACCAGAGCCTTGTCAGCGGCTCCGGTTCCGGTCACTGCCTGTTTGATCTGCCTTGCCGCATACTCGCTGACCGGTAGTCCATGGTTGGCAGCACACACTATTGCCGCTCCCCGCGCCTGCCCCAACTTCAACGCCGAATCCGCGTTCTTCGACATGAATACTCGTTCGATTGCCACTTCGGCCGGCTTGTGTATCGCAATCAGCTCGCTGATACCGGCATAGACCTGCGCCAGGCGCTGGGCCAACTCATCATCCCGCAGCCGGATACAACCACTGGCGACGTAGCGAGGCTCACGCTCGCTGGCGTCGATCACCCCGAATCCGGTAATACGTGATCCCGGGTCTATTCCCAATATCAGCACTGCTCATCGGCTCCCGAATCATGCGACACGCATGGCACAAGAATCGCATCATTGCGCTGTTCATTGGTGAAAGAATCTTGCATCTTTCTCATGGAGTCGCTCCCTCCCAACAGCTGTTTCGTGTACCAGATTCGTGTACCAGAGCTCACCACCATTCCAGCGCATGGATTTCCGAACTCCCTTGCGTAGACCAACCTCGGCGAGATGATGACACAGTCTGCCTCAGACACACCGGCAACAGAAGACATCAACAGATGTATGTGGAATGCCGCTCTGGATCAAGTTCTGCCTTGAATCCATTCGTGATTCTCCCGCTGCTCGAATAGCATAGGCAGCTGAACTGCATAGGCTACCGAACTGCATTGTCTGTCGATGGCGTTTCGGTCAGGAATCAGCCAACTGGCTGCCTGAGACATCCATACTGAAAGCAGGATTTTTATCCAGAGGAGAGAAGCGTGAGGGATGTAGCGATCATAGGTGCAGGCCCCGTCGGACTCTGCCTTGCCAGACACCTGGCCACAGCGGGACTCAGCGTTACCCTGCTCGATCGACTGTCTGCCGAGGAACTCTCTCGACCGGCACCTGACGGACGTGAAATCGCACTTACCCACGACTCCTGCCGATTGCTCGATGCGCTGGGTATTCGGCAGCGCCTCGAGAACGACGAGATCGCACCGCTCAATGAGGCGCGTGTCTTCAATGGACAGTCGAGCTGGTTCATGGGCTTCGGCGAAGGCCATGGCACCACTCAGCCCTTGGGCTTCATGGTGCCCAATCATGCCATTCGCCGAGCCGCATGGCAGGCCGTCAGCGAACTCGACGGCATCGAATATCTGCCTGTCGGCGTGGCCAGTGTCTCGAGCCACTCATACGCAGCGCAGCTCGAACTCGAGGATGGTTCCCACCACCAGGCACGGCTGGTGGTGGCCGCGGATAGCCGTTTTTCCATCAGTCGACGTCAGATGGGGATCGCTGCGGAGATGCGAGACAACGGTCGCACAATGATGGTGTGCCGCATAAACCATGAAGTGGAGCATGACCAGTCTGCCTGGGAGTGGTTCGACCATGGGCAAACGCTGGCACTGCTGCCGATCTCTGCTCACCTATCATCAGCCGTGGTCACCTTGCCGGAAAAAGAGATGGCCGAGCTGATGCAGCTTGATGATGACGCCTTCAGCGCGCAATTGACCGAACGCTATGCCGGTCGCCTCGGGCGCATGACACTGGAGGGCAAGGCCCACGTCTATCCGCTGGTCAGCACCTACGCGGAACGCTTCCACGCTCGCCGTTTTGCGCTGGTCGGTGATGCCGCCGTTGGCATGCATCCTGTCACCGCCCACGGTTTCAATTTTGGTGTGCAGAGTCAGCAACGTCTGGCACGGTGCATTATTGATGCCTTCCAGCGTGGCGAGGATATCGCTTCAGAGCGTCTGCTGGCGGCCTATAGTCATGAACATCGTCTCGCCACTCGTCCGCTGTATCTGGCCACCCAGGCCATCGTCAAACTGTATACGGATGAACGAGTCCCGGCTCGACTACTGCGCCACCTGGGACTGCGGGTGGGCGATAAGTTGTCACCTGTACGCGAGTTGGTATCACGCCATCTTCAGGGCGAGACTCCACATTTCCGACTACCGCACCCGACGTTGCCCAGACTCCCCTTCCTTCGCTGACGGCCTTCCTCACGCTTACCCAGCCCCCAGACGACATCAGCCCCGCTTGAGCGGGGCTGATGTCGTCTGGGGGCATTCCGAGCACTGGCGTAACCAGTGCTCGGAGGTTGATCACTCGCTGTCTTCAACCTTGGCCTTCTGACGCAAACGGATATTCAGGTCCTTGAGCTGGTCCGCACTGACCTCGCCTGGGGCATCGGTCATCAGACAAGCGGCGCTCTGGGTCTTCGGGAAGGCGATGACTTCGCGGATGGTACGCGCACCGGTCATCAGCATCACCAGACGGTCGAGGCCGAAGGCCAGACCGCCATGGGGCGGAGCGCCGTATTGCAGCGCATCGAGCAGGAAGCCGAATTTCTCGCGAGCCTCGTCCTCGGCAATGCCGAGAATCTCGAATACCACCTTCTGCATGGCCTGGTCGTGGATACGAATCGATCCACCGCCCAGTTCGGTACCGTTGAGCACCATATCATAGGCACGCGACAGCGCCTCGGCAGGGTTGGATTTGAGTTCATCCGGGCTACAGGAAGGCGATGTAAAGGGATGGTGCAATGGGCTCAGACGACCATTGTCATCAGCCTCGAACATCGGGAAGTCCACCACCCACAGCGGGGACCACTCGCAGGTGTAGAGGTTGAGATCCTCACCTAACTTGACACGCAGTGCGCCCAGCGCCTCATTGACGATGCGCGCCTTGTCGGCACCGAAGAAGACGATATCGCCGTCCTTCGCATCGACACGATCCAGAAGGGTCTCGATGACATCTTCCATGAACTTGACGATTGGCGACTGCAGACCTTCGATGCCCCTGGCCCGCTCGTTGACCTTGATCCATGCCAGACCGCGAGCGCCGTAGATACCGACGAATTTCGTATATTCGTCGATTTCCTTGCGTGACAGGCTGGCACCACCACTGACTTTCAAAGCCGCTACACGGCCATCATCGGCGTTTGCTGGACCGGAGAAGACCTTGAAGTCAACATCCTTCATCAGGTCATCGACGTCGACCAGTTCCAATGGGATACGCAGGTCAGGCTTGTCGGAGCCGAACCGCTGCATGGCGTCATGCCAGGTCATGCGCGGGAAGTCACCCAACTCAACATCCAGCACGTCCTTGAACAGCGAGCGAATCATGGACTCAGTGATACCCATGATATCGGCTTCCTCAACGAAGGAGGCCTCGATATCGATCTGGGTGAATTCCGGCTGACGATCGGCACGCAGGTCTTCATCGCGGAAACACTTGGCAATCTGGTAGTACCGATCGAACCCAGCCACCATCAGTAGCTGCTTGAACAGCTGAGGAGACTGCGGCAAGGCAAAGAAGCTGCCTGCATGAGTACGACTCGGCACCAGATAGTCGCGAGCACCCTCAGGAGTGGCACGGGTCAGTACTGGCGTCTCGATGTCGAGGAAGCCCTCGCCCTCGAGGAAGGCACGCACACTATGAGAGATGCGTGAACGCAGACGCAGCTTTTCGATCATCTCTGGACGGCGCAGATCGATATAGCGGTGCTTGAGACGAACTTCCTCGCCTACTTTACCGTGCTCATCCAACTGGAAAGGCGGCGTTGCGGCGGCATTGAGCACTTCCACCTGCTTGGCCAGAACCTCGATCATGCCAGTCGGCATATTGGGGTTCTGGGTGCCTTCAGGGCGCAACCGCACACGGCCTTCGATACGCAGCACAAACTCACTGCGAGCGCGGTCGGCATTGGCGAAGGCCTCGGCGGTATCGGGATCGACCACAACCTGGGCGATACCGTCACGGTCGCGAAGGTCGAGGAAGATAACCCCACCGTGGTCACGACGGCGGTGGACCCAGCCGCACAGGGTGACCGTCTGGTCCACCAGAGTTTCGTTGAGCTGGCCGCAATAATGGCTGCGCATGTTTCGTCCTGTCTGTTTGCGTAATGAAAGAATGCGGGTAATCGACTCAGGCAGCTGCGCCGTCACCAGATGAAGAGCCGGAGGTGCTGGAACTGCTGTCCCCCGCCAGATTCTTCTTACCGTTGGTCTTGAAATCGGTCTCGTACCAGCCACCTCCTGCAAGGCGGAAGCCAGCGGCCGAGACCAGGCGATTCAGCTCGGGCGCTTCGCAGGAAGGACAATCGGTCAGAGGTGCCGCACTGATTTTCTGCAGCTTTTCCAGGCGATGACCGCAAGCCTTGCACTGATATTCGTAGATGGGCATGGTAAAAATCTCCAATCGCATCGGATGATAGAGAAAGATAATGAAGACCGATGAGCGATATAGGGCCGGAATGCGCAGATTCCAAGCCCAGTTCAAGGCGTCATATTATAGCCTGTCGAAGGCCGCCAGTCCCACCCCTGACTACGTTATTCCCTCGCTCAGCAAGGAGACATGATGAAAGCCGTTATGCTTGACGCCGATAGTCTTGGTACAGATATCGATCTCACACCGATTCGAGATCATGTCAATGAACTCGAAGTCTTCGCCACCAGCACCTCCCAGGAGGCGCGTCAAAGGTTGGAGGGCGCCGAGATTGCGCTGGTCAACAAGGTCGTACTCGATGGCGAGGCGCTGGCCGCTCTGCCAACTCTCAGGCATATCTGTGTGCTGGCCACCGGCACCAACAATATCGACATGGAAGCCGCCAGGAAACTAGGTATCCGCGTAGATAACGTGAGCGCTTACGGTACAGCGAGTGTGGCTCAGCACACACTGATGCTGATCCTCACTCTGGCCACACGCCTACCCTGCTACCAGCGCGATGTGGCCCAAGGCGCCTGGGGACGCAGTCCTTTCTTTTGCCTGATGGACCATACCACGCTGCAACTTGCTGGAAAGAAGCTGGTGGTCGTTGGCCAGGGGGAGCTGGGCTCGGAGGTGGCCAGACTCGCCGAGGCGTTCGGCATGCGCGTCGATTTTGCGGCGCGGCCAGGCCATGAGGCAAATGACCCACGCTCGGCTCTCGATGATCTACTTCCCGAAGCAGATGTCGTCAGCCTGCATTGCCCATTGACTGAGCAGACCCGGCACCTGATTGGCCAGCATCGATTGCAGCAGATGAAAGACAATGCGCTACTGGTCAACTGTGCACGAGGCAGCGTTATCGATGAAGATGCGGCGCTCGCGGCACTGAAAGCAGGAAAGCTGGGCGGGCTTGCCGTGGATGTATTGCCTGCAGAACCACCTCGCGAAGGTCACGCACTGATCGATGCTCTAAGCGAATCTTCCGCGCTGAACCTGATTGTTACACCACATAGTGCCTGGATCACTCCGGAAGCACGCCAGAACATCATCCAACTGACGGCTGATAACCTCGCACGCGCTGCATCCTGAACATTGACTACCCGATGGAGCGCAGGCATTCGCGACCGCCAGCGAAGATCTGTGCTCCATCACCCATCATCACCCCTGACACTCCTCCTCACGAGCTGATGACATTTGCAGGGCCATCACTATGGCAAGGAGTTTTACGTTGAAAGATAACGGTATAAATACAGAAAACACTATCCATACCTTGCATGCATCAGTGGAGATTCCGATACTGCGCTCTATGTTCAGCCAGGGCGCCGCACGACATGCGGTCACTTGCTGAAATCTACACGAGAGTGCTGGTTGCTCTCGTCATTCGTATGCCAGGCAGAAATCGCATGCTCTACAACTACGGGTCGATCAATCTCGACCATGTCTATCGTGTCCCTCACCTGGTACGCCCAGGTGAAACTCTCGCCAGCCACGGCTACCTGGTCGGCCTGGGCGGTAAAGGGGCCAATCAGTCTCTGGCTCTGGCTCGCGCCGGCGGACAGGTCGCGCACTGGGGTCACCTCAACGCCAATGACTTCTGGGCTCGTGCCCTCCTCGCCGAAGCCGGAGTCAATGTTGACGGCATTCTCGAGACCAGGGGCCCCTCCGGCCACGCCATTATCCAGGTTGATGACCAGGCCGAAAACAGCATCCTGCTGTTCCCGGGTGCCAATCACGTCTGTGGCCGCGATGAGCTCAAGAATATGCTGACACAGGCGTCCGCCGGTGATTGGCTATTGTTGCAGAATGAGTGCAGTGCGCTGGCCGATGCCATTGAGCTGGCTCATGACGCCGGACTCAAGGTGGCCTTCAATCCGGCGCCCATGACTGATGCCGTGCTGAAACTGCCACTGGAATCCTGTGACCTGCTGTTCGTCAATCAAGGCGAGGCTGCATGGCTGGCTGGTCTTCCTGAAGACTCCAGCGCCGAACGGTTGCTGGACGCACTCAACAGTAAACTGCCGGGATGTCAGTTGGTTCTGACCCTGGGAGGCGATGGCGCCTGGTATCAGTGCAACGGCCAGCGTCACTTCCAGCCTGCGAACAAGGTCCAGGCAGTGGACACTACCGCTGCTGGTGATACGTTCATTGGTTACTACCTGGCCGCGGTACAGGAAGGTTGTGGAATCGAAGATTGTCTGTCACTAGCCGCTGCCGCCGCATCGCTGGGTGTACAGCAACAAGGCGCAGCCGACAGCATCCCCTATCGCAGGGAAGTCGAACAGGTTCTGGCCAGCATAAGGAGCACCACGTGAGCCACCCGATCATCTTTGATACCGACCCCGGCGTTGATGACGCTCAGGCCATTGCCATCGCCCTGCGTCATCCCGAGATCGAACTGCTCGGTATGACCACGACCTTTGGCAATGTTGATGTCGAGACAGCCACCCACAATGCCCTGCTACTGGCTCAGCTCGCCGGCGATGATATTCCTGTCGCTCAGGGTGCCGCCTGCCCCATGGTCAAACCGCGCCACCCGGCTCCGAAACACATTCACGGCGATAATGGACTGGGTAACATCGAGCTACCGGAAGTGACCGGTCAGGCTGACCCTCGCAGCGCAGCGCAGTTCATTGTCGATACCGTCAATCAGCGCCCAGGCGAAGTTACCCTCGTCGCCGTTGGCCCTCTGGGGAATCTTGCCGCAGCACTGCAACTTGATCCGGCCATTACCGGCAAGGTCAAGAATGTCATCGTCATGGGCGGCTCGATTCGCGAAGGCGGCAATGTGACTCCTGTCGCAGAAGCCAACATCTTCAATGATGCGCATGCCGCCCAGCGAGTGCTGACCGCCGCCTGGCCGCTGACCCTGGTGGGCCTGGACGTCACTCATCGCTGCGTGCTCACACCAGCACACATGGCCCGCATAGAAAGCGCCCAGGGTAAATTGGGCAAAGTCCTGGCTGGCAGCTATGCCTTCTACCGCGAATTCTATCGAGGAGCGTTGGGCATTGATGGCTGCTGCCCTCATGACAGCGTGGCACTTGCCTGGCTGGTCAAGCCCGAGCTATTTACCACGGCGCAGGGCCACCTGCATGTAGTTACAGAAGGCGCTGCTGAAGGCCAGACGCTCTTCGCGCCCATGGGCCGAAAATTCATCGAAGAACGCTGGTCCATGACTCCGGAACAAACCGTGTGCCTGGACGTGGATGGCGAAGCTGCCAGCAACTGGATCGCAGATACGCTCTCCTGACCCCCAGGACGCGTAACGCAGCAGCCCCCTTCAAGCAGCTCTACCTGAAACACCACCGCCAGCCCGGAAGGCTGGCGGTGGTGTTTCAATGGAACAAAAGCAGACTCAGCCCACCGTAAACTCGGTGGGGGGATTGTCGAGGCTCACAGCAACCACTTCCACCGCAGTTACCTGAGCAAGATCAGAACCCTGCCATAACCATTGAGCCATCTGTTCAACGCATGGCTGGTCACCACACAGCAGTACTTCGACACGTCCATCATCAAGGTTGACCGCATAGCCCGTAACACCGAGCTGCCGGGCCTGTTCACGAGTTGTCCAGCGGTAGCTGACCCCTTGTACTCGTCCACTGACCAATGCCTTGACGCAATACATTCCGACCTCCCTCAATGTTCACGTGGCACAGTCTTATTGCCCTCCGAGGCCTCTGACCTCCTGTCCTGCTGAGTCTGATCCACGCTCTCTTCATTGAACTCGTCACCAAACTCACCACTTTCCTCACCAGACTCACCACTCTCCTCAGCAGCTTCCCGCTCGCGAAGACGATGTTCCTCATCGTATTGACGACGCTCCGCCGCCGAGAGCTCCTCTCGAGCACTGGCTTGATCAATGAGTTCCTGCTTGATCAACACTGCACTGTTGCGTGGAATTATGGGGCAACGACGCTGCAGTAGATGACATTTGGTGAAAGCAGCACCAAACAACAATATCAATGAGGAATAGTAGACCCACAGTAATACGATCACGACCGAACCCGCCGCACCGTATGTCGATGCGGTAGCCGTGTAGGCCAGGTAAGTGGCAATAGCCAGGCGTCCAATCATGAACAGCACTGAGGTGACGATGGCGCCAATGAGGACATCGCGCCAACGCAATACCACATCCGGCAGCACCCGAAAAATAGTCGCGAACAAGGCAGTCGTCACCGCCAGGGAAACAAGCACTTCCGCCGCTTTTGTCAGCAAACTGACGAAAGGTAGAATGTCGTGGGCTGCATTTAGCGCCGCTCTGACAAAGACCCCCAACCCCACCGAGACCAGCAGAATAAATCCAATCGAAAGGACAATGGTCAGCGACAGCAGACGCTTCTTGATGAACAGAAACAGGCTATTACTGTTTGGTCTAGCGGCAACCCCCCAGATTGTATTCAACGAGAATTGCATCTGGCCAAACACGGTAGTCGCACCAATGGCCAGCGCCGCAAACCCCATCAGGGTCGGAAACAGCCCGGATTGGTCAATACTGGATTGTGCCACGGCCTGCTCAACGGCTCTCGCCGCCTCAGCCCCCATGGTTTCATGGAGCTGGGCGAATATCTGCCCCTGCGCGGCATCCTCCCCCAGCACCAGGCCGATGACCGTGACTGCAATAATGATCGTGGGCGCCAGGGAAAACAGCGTATAGAACGCCAGAGAACCTGCGTAACTGAAGGCATTTCGTTCCAACCATAACTGGATGGAATTACGTACGACATGCCACCAGAAAAGTACAATATCCTTGATCATGGAGTTCCCTCATCCGTTTTTCTGGCTACAGCATAACGAACCTGATCGCTGGTGGCTGCAAAACAAACAACTGCGCACATTGCACAGCCTATATGCCACCACCATAATGGCAGTGTCTTGAACTCGTGTGGTGCCTGGTGGCTCTGAAATACGATCAACTTACGCAAAACCACACATCTGGAGTACGGCATGTCATCTGAGCAAGAGCCCACGCCGACGGACAGCGACTTCGACTGTCTGGTGTTTATTGGACGTTTCCAGCCGCCTCACTTCGGCCATCTGGCGGTAATCCGCGCAGCCCTGAAGCGTGCACGCCAGGTGATCGTACTGGTCGGATCCGCATGGCAGGCCAGGTCATTACGTAATCCGTGGCGATTCGATGAACGTCGCAGCATGCTGCGCAGCGCATTCGATGATGAAGACAATGCCCGTCTCGAGATAGTGCCCTTGCTGGATGCACTCTACAACGATGACGTCTGGGTTCATGATGTACAACGCAAGGTGCGTGACCTCGCACATCCGGAACATGCTCGTCTTCCGCGCATTGGTCTGATCGGCGCCAGTCGCGGCCAGTCCAGTTATTATCTGTCGCTCTTCCCTCAGTGGGAGTCGATCAGTGTTCCGCTGGTCGAGGCAATCTCTGCCAGCCAGCTGCGCCAACGCCTGTTTCGCTCCGAAGCCTCGGCTATCGAGTATTTGAGTACCAATGCCGCGCACGATCTGCCACCACCGGTCGTGGCCAGCCTGCGTGATTTCATGCATGACCTGCCTTTCCGGCAACTGATTGAGGAGCAGCAACTGCTCGACCAATATCGCTCGGCATGGGCACATGCCCCCTATCCGCCGATCTTCGTAACGGTCTGCGCAGTGGTGGTTCAGTCTGGGCACGTGCTGTTGGTCAGACGCACATCGGCTCCCGGCAAGGGGCTCTACGCGCTGCCGGGTGGGTTCATCAATGCTCAGGAAAGGTTGATGGATGCCTGCCTGCGTGAATTACGCGAGCGAATTCGTCTAAAGGTCCCCGAACCCGTGCTCAAGGGGTCACTCCGCGGTCAGCGCCTGTTCGATGAGCCCCATCGCAGCTGGAGAGGCCGTACTCTCGCCGAAGCGTTCTATTTCGCCCTGCGTCCGGATCAACAACTGCCGAAGATCAAATCAGTAAAGGGCGGCGACCACGCACGCTGGGTCCCCCTCGCCGAGCTGGAACCAGAAAGCCTGTTTGAGGACCATTTCTTCATCATCCAGAACTTCCTGGGCCTGCCGGCAGACCAACGCAGCTGACGGGATTGAAGCGAGCCCCTTCGGCCAACGGGTAGGCTCAAGCCTCAAGGAAATCGCGCGGCAGCTTCATCATCTGCCGCCAGAGCTTTTCAACACCTGGCTTGTGGACCAACGAACAGCGGTACAGGCGAATTTCCAGCGGCACATCCCAATTCTCTCCTCCTGCACGCACCACGCGGCCCTCATTGAGCTCCTGACGCAGACAGAAGTCTGGAATCCAGGCCATGCCCACTCCCTGCATCATCATACCCTTGAGCCCCTCGGCCATGGCCGTCTCATAGACAGTGCGCAGGCGCATGCGCAGCGGGTCATTCTTCAGCAGCATGCGTACACTGCGGCCGAGGAAAGCCCCCTGGGTATAAGCAAGATAAGGCAGTGGATCACTGCCTTCCAATGAGAACATCGGTTTGCCCTGCTCATCCGGTAGACAAACCGGAATCATCTTGACACTACCGATGGAGAACGAGGGAAACACCTCAGCATCCAGCTGCATGCTCGCGTACGGATCGTAATAGGCAAGCATCAGGTCGCAATTGCCTTCACGCAGAACATGGATCGCCTCACCAACATTCATGGCAATCAGCCGAGTCGGTAGCTCGCCCAGCCCTTTCTGCAGACGCGATATCCAGGGTGGGAAGAAGCTCAACGCCAGTGAGTGGGCGGCAACGATATCCAATGCCTCGTTGGCCATGGACAGTCCACGCAGATGGCCAAGTGATTCGTTGAGTTGCTCGACGACATTGCGTGCCGTTACCAGGAACAGCTGTCCTTGTGGGGTCAGATCAATCGGCGTGGTCGAACGATCCACCAGCGTCACGCCTACCGCCTGCTCCAGCGACCTGATTCGGCGGCTGAACGCCGGCTGAGTCACATGCCGTTGACGTGCCGAAGCAGAAAAACTGCGTGTATTGGACAAGGCCACAAAGTCTTCCAGCCATTTGGTCTCGAGATTCACTACCGCTCCTCGCAGTGCACACTGGTATTCCAGCGGGATATTATGCCTGTAACATCTCCGCCATCGAAGGCTGAGTATTCAAGCACACCTCTTTTAACCAGCTACTCAGGGAGTTTCCTGTGCTTGCTGCGCTCAAGAGCCCTTCTACGCCCTGAGCATTCCAACGCTGTACTCACTGTACTGGGTTGTACTCACTGTATTGGAGCCAATAGATAGGCTCCGCGTGAAATCAACTTGCGCCACAGTGGGCGCGCACGCAGCTCCTGGAGCGTCACTTCGCGACAGTTGCTCAGATCTACCTCGAGCATCTCCGCCACCTCTGCAGCAAAATCAGCATCCGCCACGAGAGCGGTGATCTCGAAATTGAGCCGAAAGGAACGATTATCGAGATTGACAGTTCCGACACTGGCCGCCTCCTCGTCGATCAACATGACCTTCTGATGTAGAAATCCCGGAAGATATCGGTATACCCGAACTCCGGCCTTGAGCATTGCCGGCAGGAAAGCGAAGGCCGACAGGAACACCAGCAAATGGTCGGGCCGCTCCGGAATCATGATTCGCACATCAACACCACGCATCGCGGCCAGGCGCAACGCATCCTGCACGCCTTCGTCCGGCACGAAATAGGGGCTGGTCACCCACAAGCGTTGATTGGCACTATGGATCAGGTGCTGTATCAACAGGCTGGCGGTTTCCTGAGGGTCTGCCGGGCCGGATGGCACTATCACCACGCGGCGTCCCACCTCTTCAAAGGGCAGCGGCTGCCAACTCAAGTTGAGCATGGAGCCGGTAGCCCAGTGCCAGTCTTCCCAGAAGGCTTCCTGAAGGCCCAGCACACTAGGCCCCATCAGTTTGAGATGAGTGTCACGCCAGGCACCATGGCGTTTGCTCTGACCAAGATACTCGACACCAACATTGAGGCCACCCAGCCACCCCTGCTGTCCATCGGCAACAAGAATCTTGCGATGATTGCGGAAGTTGAGTTGGAAGCGATTACGCCAACCGCGAGAGGAATGAAAGGCACTAACCTCGATGCCCACGTTACGAAGGTCCTTGAGATAGCCATCGCTCAACTGATGGCTACCGATTTCATCATACAGAAAATACACTCGAACCTTGCGGCGCGCGGCTTTGACCAGGTGAGTCTTGAGTCGCCGACCCAGCTCATCATTACGCACGATGAAGAACTGAATCAGAATGTATGACTGGGCTGCGTCGATACCAGCAAAAAGGCTATCAAAGGCGGCCTCGCCGTCGACGAGAAGTTCGGTCTGATTCCCTCTGGTCAAGGGCATCATGGCCAGCTTCTCAACTGCTCGGATATCCGGGTCTTCATTCTTGACCACGTGCGAGTCGAAGCGGTCACGATAGCGCTGCAACACTCGGCGCAGTACGTTATCACGCTGGCCTCGAGCCGAGACATAACCGTAGAAGCGAGGACGACCGAATATCCAGTATGCCGGAAGTGCTAGATAGGGCACCGTCACCAGAGAGATGATCCAGGCAATTGCCCCCTGGGAGGTACGACTGGACATCAACGCCAGCACAGCCGACAGAGCTCCGCCTGCATGCATCAGAAAAATGACCAATCCAAACAGCCATGCGGCCATTGCCTATCTCCATCGTCCTTGTGAGGTTTGCAGGAGGCACCGCCTCGATCCACTCCAGGCCCAACCGAACCAGCATACTCGGAAACGCAACGACCCCGCTACCGAGCGGGGTCGTTGTACATACGGTCAGGTGAGCGCAATGAATGATGCGGGCTGACCAGTGGGCCTGGATAGCACCCGGGAACTCACGCCGTCTGCGCGATGATCTCCTTCCACTTTGCCGGACCAGTCTGGTGCACGGACGTACCCTGACTATCGACCGCCACAGTGACCGGCATGTCCTCGACTTCAAACTCGTAGATCGCTTCCATTCCCAGGTCTTCGAAACCTACGACACGCGAAGCCTTGATCGCCTGGGATACCAGGTAGGCTGCACCACCCACGGCCATCAGATAGACCGCCTGATTGTCGCGAATTGCCTCGATGGCCAACGAGCCGCGCTCAGCCTTGCCGACCATCCCCAACAAACCCGTCTCTTCGAGCATGGTCCGCGTGAACTTGTCCATACGCGTCGCGGTCGTCGGGCCTGCCGGACCCACAACTTCATCACCCACCGGGTCAACCGGGCCAACGTAGTAGATGAAACGCCCCTTGAGGTCCACCGGTAGGCTTTCCCCCTTGGCAAGCATGTCGATCATACGCTTATGTGCAGCATCACGACCGGTCAGCAATTTACCATTGAGCAGCAGAGTATCGCCCGGCTGCCAGGTCTTGACCTCTTCAGGCGTGATTTCGTCGAGATTGACACGCTTGACGTTGTCGCCAGCCTCGCGAGTGATTTCCGGCCAATCCTCCAGGCGCGGAGCCTTGAGTGCGGCAGGCCCGGAACCATCCAGAGTGAAATGCGCATGTCGGGTTGCTGCACAGTTGGGGATGATCGCCACCGGCTTGTTGGCCGCGTGTGTCGGGTAATCCTTGACCTTGATATCCAGCACGGTGGTCAAGCCGCCCAAGCCCTGAGCGCCAATACCACTGCTGTTGACCTTGTCGAACAACTCCAGGCGCAGCTCCTCGGCACGATTGGAGGCACCGCGAGCCTGCAGGTCTTGAATATCAATCGGATCAAGCAGTGCTTCCTTGGCCAGTTCCATGGCCTTCTCGGCAGTACCACCCACACCAATTCCCAGCATGCCGGGCGGACACCAGCCAGCGCCCATCTTCGGCAACTGCTCCATGACCCAATCGACCACCGAGTCGGAAGGATTGAGCATCGCGAATTTGGACTTGGCCTCGCTACCACCGCCCTTTGCTGCCACGTGCACTTCAACGCTATCGCCCGGCACCAGCTTGTGGTGAATCACCGCTGGCGTGTTGTCACGGGTGTTCTGGCGCTTGCCGTCTGGATCGGCCAGCACCGAAGCACGCAGCACGTTGTCGGGGAAGTTGTAGGCGCGGCGTACGCCTTCATTGATCATATCGTCGAGGCTCATTTCGGCCTCGAAGCGCACGTTCATGCCAACATGCACAAAGACCGTCACGATTCCGGTGTCCTGACAGATCGGGCGATGACCCATGGCACACATGCGCGAGTTGATCAGAATCTGTGCGATCGCATCCTTGGCCGCCGGGTTCTCCTCACGCTCATACGCCGCCGCCATGGCGTCGATGAAATCCTTGGGGTGGTAATAGGAAATGTACTGTAGAGCGTCGGCGACGCTCGTGATGAGGTCGTCCTGGCGAATCACGGTCATGACTGACTCCTTGGATGGGTCGGGCGAGCCCGTTTCTTTGCGGCGGAACACCGGCTTGTCGGGCTTTCAAGGTGCAGTATTGTACCCCATTCGAATCGACTCGACAGGTTCGAAGCAGCCGAGGCTTTCTGTACCCACAAACAAGATAACGGTATAAATATCGATAACCCCAGCGTTGCACGGCTAATTACGCGGCGGCCACCACAACCATCCCACAGCAACAACGACAAGGGCTTCGCCCTTCGGCGAAGCCCTTGTCGTCATCCTGCCAATGATTACCACCGCATCCACGCAGCAGCGACTGTCCGTGTGCCGATTACAGACGCTGCTCCAGGCTGCGATTCCTGAACAGCAGCGGCTTGACCATGCCGAACAGAATGACCACGCCTACGGCGATGGTGAAGCTCATGGTCAGAGGTCTGGCAATGAAGATCTCCCAGGAGCCCTGGCCCAGACGTATCGACTGACGCAGATAGTTCTCGGCCAGCGGGCTGAGTACCAACGCCAGAATGAAGGGCCCTGCCGGATAATCGGCCTTCTTCATCAGATAGCCGATGACCCCGAAGATCAACACGATCCAGATTTCGAACTCGCTGTAGTTGATGGCGTAGGCGCCGACCAGACAGAACGCCACCACAATCGCCGACAGGTGCTTCTGCACCACCCGTAGGGCATTGACGAACAGCGGAATCAACAGCACGTTCGAACCCAACAGGAAGAAGTTGGCGATTACCAGACTAGCAATCGTGCCCCAGACGATATCCGCCGACTGGATCATCAACAGCGGGCCGGGATTGAGCCCGAACATGATCAACGCGCCCAGCATGATTGCCGTGCCACCGGAGCCGGGAATACCCAACGTCAGCAACGGAATCAGTGAGCCCGGTACCGCCGCATTGTTCGCCGCTTCCGGTGCCGCCAGTCCCGCTATCGCGCCGTTGCCGAATTCATCCGGCTTCTTCGATAGCTTCTTCTCGGTAATGTAGGTCATGAAGGTAGCGATGGTCGCACCAGCCCCCGGCAGCACGCCGATTGCAGTACCAAGCACGGAACCACGCGCGATGGGCGCAGCCGCCTCCTTCAGCTCCTTGCGTCCTGGAATGAACTCGCCCATGCGGAAGCGCGGCTTGCCCATGTTCAGCACCACGCGCTCTTCGATGTTGACCAGCACTTCGCCGACACCGAACAGCCCGATGATCACCGCGACGAAATCGATTCCGTCGATCAACTCCGGCACCACCGCGTAACGCACCTCACCCGAGACGTAATCACTGCCAATGGTACTGAGCACTACCCCGAACAGCGTGGCTATAAGCGCCTTGAGCGGATCGGCCCCAGCCAGCACAATGATCATGCTCAGGCCAAGGACCATCAGCAGGAAGTACTCGGGCGGCCCGAGGAAGATCGCGTACTCGGCGATCACCGGTGCAAAGAAGATCAGCATCAACAGACCGAAGCAACCGCCGACGAACGAAGCGATGGCCGAAAGCCCCAGTGCTAGCCCTCCCCGCCCCTGCTGCATCATCGGATAACCATCCAATGCCGTGACAATGGCCGGGGCATCACCTGGCGTATTGATCAGGATCGCCGTCAAGCGTCCGCCATACATGGTGCCGAGGTAAACACCGGTAAGCAGCGACAGTCCACCCACAGGGTCCATGCCGAAGGTCAAGGGCATCATCAAGGCAATGCCTGCCGACGGCCCCAGTCCCGGCAAGGCGCCGACAACGGTACCGACCAGACCGGCAACAAATATCACCAACAGGTTTTCGGGTGTTACCACCACGCTGAAGGCATAGAGAAGTTCAGATAGACCGGACATGGTTGCTCCTCATTGCACCGGCAAACCGAGCCAAAGCGCAAAAATCACGTAGATGACAGCATTCGTGCCAACGGCAACCACCAGCGAACGCCCCAGCCCATGGCCGAGGACCAGCCAGGACAGCAGCACCGTGATGATGAATACCGGAATCAACACCGAACCAAGTACCATGGCCGCCGCTCCGGCGACCAGAATCGCCAGTGCCAGCAGCATTCCCCGATAGTTGGGGCGATGATCCTCTAGACTCTGGTCATCAACACCAGCCGCATTCGAGCCATGAACGCTGGATGCGGCGGCACTGCGACGGCGTTGCCGCAGTGCCTGAACCACACAGCTCAGCGCCAGCGCCGCACCTGTGACCACAGGTACGAAGCCGGGGCCAAAGGCGATATCCGCCCTGAAAGCCAGCCCCTGGCCGCCCAGCACGAAGGCGGCGCCGAGCAGTGCAAGTAATGCCAGCAGTATCCGTTCGACGCCCATGTCCTCAACCTCCAATCAAGCCAAGACGTGTGAGCATGGTTTCGTACAGCTCATTGGTCTCTTCCAGGTACTCACCGAACTCTTTGCCATTGAGATAGCCGGGGACAATGGCGTTGGGATCGAGATAGTTGGCCTTCCATTCCGGAGTCGCCTGCACGCGCTCGACCAGATCACCCAGCCATGCCTTGGCTTCGTCACTGATATCGGCAGGAGCCACCAGACCACGGAACACATAAGCGACCACGTCATAGCCCTGTTCGGTGAAGGTCGGCAGATCCGGGAACAGCTCGGAACGCTCGTCGGTCGTAATCGCCAGAGCATTCAGGCGACCAGAAGAGACGAAGTCTGCTACGGCGCCCGGGTTGACCATGGCAAAGTCGACCTGCCTGGAAAGCAGTGCAGTGGTCACCTCACCATCACCCTGGAAGGGGATGTAGTTCAGGTCGACACCCAGCGCATCGCTGACCATCAAGGTCGCGATATGCTCGATCCCCCCAGCGCCACCACCGGCGACATTGAGCTTACGATCCGCATTGCGGATATCGTCAAGACTGCTGATCGATGAGCCCGCCGCAACGACCAGAATGGTCGGGTCGATGCCCAGACGCGCGATAGGCGTGAAGTCCTGGTAGTCAAGCCCAACATTGACCGACAGCGGCGTGGTAATGAATGACGAGGTCGCCGCCATCAGATAGTGACCATCGCCCTTGTGGGAGTTGAGATAGCCCATCGAGGTTGCACCCGACCCGCCCGGCTTGTTGACTACCGAAATCGGCGTATCGGTCAGATCCTGGTCACGAATCAGTTTGGCCATGGAACGCAGCATGGTGTCGTGTCCACCACCAGGACCATAACCGGCAACGAATTCGATACCACGACCCGGAAAATCATCGGCAGCCGCAGCCGGCAACGCCCAACCGCCGAATGCCATGACCATGGCCATTCCCGCCCCCAGTATCCTGCGACGTGACAAGCTTCTGGCAGTGCCTTGAGTGGTGTTGTTTGATGTCTCTTCCGGCATGATCTTCATCCTGTCTCTCCCAACCGCATGTTGTGTTCGTTGTTCGTACTAGTTGTTCGTACTGGTTCTTCGTACTAGTAGTTGGATACTTGTTGCCATTCATTGAGTGCATCTGTTCAGCGGATGACCACTACTGCTCGTCAATGCTGCAACCGCCGGCCTTGAGGGCGGCATCAATCCAGGCTCCGTCATAGTTGCCACTCAAGGTCTGTTCGAGTTGCTGCATTTCCGCAGCATGCTTGGCCTCGGCACGGTCCAGGACCTCGCGAGCTGTCGCTGCCGGAATCGAGATCACTCCATCGTCATCGCCAACGATCAGATCACCGGGTTCAACGACCATCCCGCCCAGCGATATGGCATAACCGATTTCTCCCGGACCATCCTTGTAGGGGCCACGATGGTTGACTCCCGCGGCAAATACCGGAACATCCTGCTCGGCGATTGCCGCGGTATCACGAATCGCGCCATTGATGACGACTCCAGCAACCTGTGCCTGCACAGCGCGCGCCAGCATCAGTTCGCCCATGATGGCGTTATCCAGTGCCCCACCGGCATCAACCACAATCACGTCACCGGGCTGGGCCATCAGCAGCGCCTTGTGCAGCATCAGGTTGTCCCCCGGACGACAGCGCACCGTGAAGGCCGGGCCGGATAGCGCACCGCCGCGATGGAACGGGCGAAGACCAGCCGGTGCTCCATTCATGCGAGCCATGACATCGGAAATATTGGATACCGCAATACCGCGTGCCCGAGCGACGTCGTCACTATCGGCACGCTTCCAGTGCTGGCGAATACGAAACCCTTCACTCATCAGTCTATTCCTCCAATCCGCCCAGTGCGGCCTGTGTGGCCCGGAAGCGTGCATCGATCTCGCATCCGGCAAAGTGGTCAATGATGTGTTGCGCCGCCGTCATGGCCATGGCTCGCTCGGCACCCGGTGTCAGGCCCGCTGCATGGGGAGTGGCGATCAGGTTGGGGGCCTGCCACAACGGCAGATCAGCGGCCGGTGGCTCGACTTCAAAGCTGTCCAGAGCGGCACCGGCGATGATGCCTTCATGCAGTGCTTCAGCCAGTGCCTGCTCGTCAACCACGCCGCCACGCGCCGTGTTGACCAGCACCGACTCACGCTTCATCAGGCGCAGACGCTCGGCGTTGATCAGGTGGCGGGTCTGTGGTGTCAGCGGACAATGCAGCGACACCATGTCGGAAGTCGCCAGCAGGGTCTCCAGCTCCATGACTCGCTCGATCCCCGGCAGGGATTCACTGAACGCCGGGTCCAGTACCTGCACCTTCATGCCCAGCGCCAGCGCCATGTTTGCCACTTCGCGTCCGATGGCGCCAAAGCCCACCAGGCCGATGACTGCTCCCTGGATATCACGGCCAATGAATTCGCCCTTGAGCCAGTTGCCGCTGCGCGTTGCGGTATCCAGTCGCGGAAGTGACTTCCACAGCGCCAGCGACAGCGTGATCGCCTGTTCGGCCACTGCTCGCGCATTGGCACCGAGGCTACGGTATACCGGAATATTCAGTGATTCCGCGGCGCCAAGGTTGATATTGTTCACCCCACTACCGTGCTTGACGACGATCTTCAGCGCGTCACTTGCCAAGATCACCTCACGGGTCATCTGCCCCTGGGACACCATCAGCGCCTGAGCTCCCGTCTCACGCAAGCGCTCAGCCACCTCCGCCGGCGAGGCATAGGGCGGCGAGAAAATACATTCGAAGCCATGTTCCGCAAGCATCTCCACCGCCTTCTCGTCGATGCGTGCCCGAGTGATCAACACCTTGTGCGACCCGTCTGTATGCGTCACTTGCGCTATCCTACCCTGCCGATTATTGGATACATTAAAGCTGTTTATTTACATTTCGGTATACATATATCGTTAATTTTTTGTCTTTGGTATTCAACAAAAGGTGAAGAGCATGAGGTACCCTGTATCCAGATCAGCATCGATAGGCACTTTTCAGGAGGCTTGATGGACATTGATGAGCAGCAGAACACAGAGCTTCCTCTTGGCGAGCAGGCCTATATTCGCCTGCGCGACCTGCTCCGACACGGCAATCTCAAGTCAGGCCAGCGTCTGAGTGAAAGTGAAATCTGTGATCGCTTTGCGATGAGCCGAACACCGGTGCGCGAGGCTATTCGTCGCTTGCAGTCGGAGGGCTTACTGGGGTCGACACCCGGCGGAAGGATTGTGGTGGCAGAGATTGATCTTGAACGGGTCGAAGAAATCTATGACATGCGTGAGGCAGTCGAAGGACTGGCCGCACGACTCGCAGCACGCAATGCCCGCACTCCGGATTTGATGCGGCTCGAGAAGATTCTGCAGGAGCAACGTGCTGAACCGGATACCGAAGTCAGGTTTCTCAACATCAATGACCGCTTCCACGGCGCCATCTATACGTTGTCACGCAACCGCTACGTGATCCACGATGCCGAGGTATTGCTGAACTCGGCCAGCATGATTCGTGGCTCAACCCATGGACGGTACGACTATGAGAGCTGGTCGCTCCAGGACCACGAAGCGATCTTCAATGCCATCTGCAATGGCGATACCGCAGGAGCTGAAACAGCCATGCGCCAACATATCCGACGTGGACGCTGGCAGCGTACGCGGTTGCTGTTGGCAGAATAGGAGCAGAGGCCGGTACTGCTTGGGTCAGCCTGTACCAAGGGGAAAGCGAAGCACAGGATTACAACGTAAGCCGGGCGGCTCCGAAGAGCCGCCCGGCTTGGTGCTGCCTCATCTCGGGTCAGGCTAGACCGCGCCCAGCACCAACTGCTGTTCGCGTAGTTCATGCAGACGATCACGCAGCCTCGCGGCTTCCTCGAATTCGAGATTCTGGGCTGCCTCCAGCATCTCATTCTCGAGTCGACTCATCTCCTTGCGTAGGTCCTCGACGGACAGCGAACTGACATCGTAGCCGGCCTTGTCCTCGGCCACCTTGCGTTCGCCCTTGCGCCCCTTGCGACGACTACCTGGTGCCTGGGCCGCTTCGAGAATATCGGCCACCGAGCGCGTCACGGTGCGCGGCGTAATGCCATGCTCTTCGTTGAATGCAGTCTGCTTCTCTCGCCGACGCGCGGTTTCATCAATCGCCTTGCGCATCGAGTCGGTAATCCGGTCGCCATACAGAATCGCCTTGCCATTGGCGTTACGCGCAGCACGGCCAATGGTCTGAATCAGTGAACGCTCGGCACGCAGGAAGCCCTCCTTGTCGGCATCCAGAATCGCCACCAGCGACACTTCCGGAATATCCAGACCTTCACGCAGCAGGTTGATGCCTACCAGTACGTCGAACTTACCAAGACGTAGATCGCGAATGATCTCGACACGCTCCACGGTATCGATATCCGAGTGCAGATAACGCACCCTGACACCGTGCTCATCCAGATACTCGGTCAGGTCCTCTGCCATGCGCTTGGTCAGCGTGGTTACCAACACGCGCTCCTCAACGCTGGTCCGCTTGCGAATCTCCGACAGTAGATCATCCACCTGGGTCGACGCCGGTCGTACCTCGATCTCAGGGTCGAGCAGTCCGGTCGGACGCACGACCTGCTCGACCACCTGACCGGCATGCTCGGCCTCATAGGCACCGGGGGTCGCCGAGACAAAGATGGTCTGCGGAGAGATTGCCTCCCATTCTTCGAACTTCATCGGCCGGTTGTCGAGTGCCGATGGAAGACGGAATCCATACTCGACCAGCGTCTCCTTGCGCGAACGGTCACCACGGTACATACCGCCCACCTGGGGCACGCTGACATGTGACTCATCAATGAACAGCAGCGACTCAGCCGGTAGATAGTCGAAGAAAGTCGGCGGCGGCTCGCCCGGCGCGCGCCCGGACAGATAACGCGAGTAGTTCTCCACCCCGTTGCAGTAGCCCAGCTCCATCATCATCTCGATGTCATACAGCGAGCGTTGTTCGAGGCGCTGTGCCTCGACCAGGCGGTCTTCCTTGCGTAGGAAGGCCAGCCGCTCGGCCAGCTCCGACTTGATGCCATCGATAGCGCCAAGGATGGTCTCGCGAGGTGTGACGTAATGACTCTTGGGATAGATGGTCATGCGCGGCACCTTGCCACGCAGCTCGCCAGTCAAGGGATCGAACAGGCTGATCGAGTCGATCTCATCATCGAACAGCTCGACACGTACCGCTTCGTCCTCGGCATCGGCGGGAAAGATATCAATGACATCGCCGCGCACCCGATAGGTACCACGCTTGAAGTCCATGTCGTTGCGGGTGTACTGCAGTTCCGCGAGGCGGCGCAGGAAGGCGCGCTGGTCGATCAATTCCCCGCGTGTGAAGTGCAGGCGCATCTTCAGATACTGCTCAGGATCACCGAGACCGTAGATGGCGGACACCGATACCACGATCAGCGCATCGCGACGCTCCAGCAGCGCCTTGGTCGCCGATAGGCGCATCTGTTCGATGTGGTCATTGATCGAGGCATCCTTCTCGATGAAGGTATCCGATGAAGGCACATAGGCCTCAGGCTGGTAGTAGTCGTAGTAGGAAACGAAATACTCGACCGCATTGTCGGGAAAGAACGCCTTGAACTCGCCATACAGCTGCGCGGCCAAGGTCTTGTTATGCGCCATGACAATCGTGGGACGCTGCATACGCTCAACGATATTGGCCATGGTGAAGGTCTTGCCGGACCCCGTAACACCCAGTAGCGTCTGGTGGGCCAATCCCGACTCCAGTCCCTGGACCAGCCCCTCGATTGCAGCAGGCTGATCGCCCGCAGGCTGGAATTTCGATGCCAGTCGAAATGGCTTGCTCATCTCAGCTCCTGATATCAGGCATAGCGCCCATTCACGATAATCACTCGGGGTAGCAACAGGGCAACCGCTGTCGCCAGGCCCCCGGCCGAG
The DNA here is from genome assembly GCF_001431725.1 of Halomonas huangheensis. Classification (NCBI taxonomy): domain Bacteria; kingdom Pseudomonadati; phylum Pseudomonadota; class Gammaproteobacteria; order Oceanospirillales; family Halomonadaceae; genus Halomonas; species Halomonas huangheensis. The sequence goes on from NZ_CP013106.1 coordinate 2,355,025, forward strand.
GTTCCGAACTCAAGAAGAACTCAAGTCTCCGGATCGAGAGTGCGCGTAGTGATTTCCACTGTCGATGTTGTCATCAATCGATGAATCGGGCATTTATGGCTGATCTCTTCAAGACGCGCCAACTGCTCGGCGACCTCGATGCCGTGAAAGGTCATCGCCACGTCCAGACGATAGACACCGCGCCTTTCATCACGTTCATCCCGAGTCACCACTACACTGACATCGGTCAGTGGCCACTCCTTGCGCCTGGCATACATCTGCGCAGTGATGGCCTTGCATGCACCCAGCGAGAGATCGAAATAGTCATGAGGGTCCGGCGCCAGCCCTTCGCCACCAAAGGCCTGAGGAACATCGACCAGCAGATCATCGAAACTCTCGATACTGACCCGCTGACGCAGGATTCCATCACGTTCACTGCGAAGATGAATCGTCATTATTGAACCTCGACTCCCGGCACCTGGGCCTTGACCGCCGCGATAAGCTGCTCACGCGTGGCACGCCCTTCCACGTCGGCACCATGACGACCAACTTCGGCACTATCGACACCATCGAGCATCATCAAGACAGTGGTGATCCTGTTGACCTGGTCTGCGTTTTCCACGCCCTTGAACGTCAATGACTGGTAGGCCATGTACAACTCTCCTTCAATCTGCAATTGCCTGCCTCCACCGGCAGACAGCAATCGCACAAGCTTAGCATGACGCCACTTTTCAGGGCACAGATCGACACGCTTGCAAATGCCTCACATCGACCGCACATTCATTAAAGAGAACGAACGCGACCGTCGAGGCAGCCGCGCCCTGAAGCCTTGCGACAACGACAGGAATTTCATGACTACCTGGATCACCACTCATGGGGGACGACTCAGTTCCCCTGCATGTGTCGAATTCGATACGCCGGACCCAGCTCGTACCGCGCTGGAGCGCACAGTTGTTACGCCATTGGTACATCTTGGTGCATTGGATATCCAGGGCCCAGACACCCAGCGCTTTCTACAAGGTCAGACCAGCGCCCAACTGGATCTGGTCAACGGTCAGTTCGCACCACTGACCGCCTTCTGCTCCGCCAAAGGCAGAGTGATTGCCAATGCTCAGGTCCTGCAGGTCAACGCCGAGCATTACCGTCTGATCCTCGACCGCAGCCTGGTAGAGCCACTGGCGCAACACCTCGGGCGCTTCGCCGCGTTCTACAAGACCGAGCTGGTGCCTCACCCGGAGGTTGCCTTGATCGGCATTATCGGCAGCGAATCTGCGGCGCTCACCGAGGTCGATTGCGATCTGAACGCGCCGGAGGTCTGGCACCAGGCCAGCAACGATGATGCCATTGCCCTCGGCTACCCCGGTCCCCAGTCACGCTATCTGGTGATGGTCTCGGAATCCCACGCAGACGCGCTGTTCGAGCGCCTACTCAAGCAATGTGTCGCGGTTGGCAACACCATCTGGAAGCTCGCGGATATCCAGTCGGGGCTACATTTCATCACGGCAGATCAGCAGGACACCTGGTTGCCGCAGATGCTCAACTGGGAAGCGCTGGCGGGAATCAGCTTCAAGAAGGGTTGCTATACCGGGCAGGAAGTAGTGGCACGCGCGCACTTCCGCGGCCAGGTGAAGAAACGCCTGTTCCGCGGCCAACTGGAAGGCAGTGAGCCGCTGCCGGTGGGTAGCGCGGTGATCAATGCCGACGACAAACGCATGGGCGAGATCATCGCCTGCCAGTTGGATGCCTACGGCCAGACCGAGACGCTTGCCGTGCTCTCGACCAGTGCCGAGGACATGGAGTTGTCCAGCGAAGGGCGTCAGTTTCAGACTCTCAAGTTGCCCTACACCATCGAGCGTCTTGATCCCGAGAATCTGGCATCGACAAACGCCGGGAGCGACTCAGCTCAAACCGAATAGCCGCCGAGCGTTGGCCGAGCTTGCCTCGGCCACATCGGCACAGGACTGACCTCTCAGCTCTGCAACCACCCTGCATACCTCGGCCACCCGCGCCGGCTCATTGCGCTGCCCTTGATAACCGGCCAGCGGCATATCGGGGCTATCGGTTTCCAGCACGAAGCCGCTATCCGGCAATGCCGCCACGGCACGGCGCAGGCGAGTAGCGCGCGGATAGGTCACCGCGCCTCCCAGTCCCAGTACGTATCCCAACTGGTGAAAACGCATGGCCTGCTGACTTGAGCCGGAGAAGGCGTGGATCAGCCCGCCTTCCGGCAAATCAAACTGGCGCAGGCGGGCAGCGACTTCGTCATTGGCCCGCACACAATGCACTACAACAGGAAGCTGGTGTTTTCGCGCCAGCCGCAACTGGGCATCGAACAACGACCACTGGCGCTCCAACTGCTCGGGATAACGAGCATCAATCCCGCACTCGCCCAGCGCCACGACCTCGGAGGATGCCTCCAGCGTCTGGGCCAGGGCATCGAGATCATTGTCCTGACCCGAGAGGCAATGCTCATCGAGAAACACCGGATGCAGCCCCAGGCAAGGATGGCCACCATGACGACGGCTGACGTCCAGCACCTCTGACCAGCGTGCACGCGTTGTGGCAGCGACTATCCATTGCTCAACCCCCGCCTGCCGCGCCCGTGCCAGCACCTGGTCGCGATCTTCATCGAAGACCGCGAAATCCAGGTGGCAGTGAGCGTCGATAAGGGTGGGCATATCAGAACACCGAATGATTCCATGGATGGAATTGTTCAGTAAAACCTAGTGCTCGCGAGTCTCGCCGAAGCGCACATCAGGCCAGCGCTCTTGAGTCATCTGCAGATTGACTCTGGTCGGGGCGATATAGGTGAGATAACCGCCACCGTCGATCGCCAGATTGGTACTGGCTTTACGCTTGAACTCCTCGAGCATCTTCGCGTCTTCACAATATACCCAACGCGCGGTGTGCACGTTGACACCCTCATAGATGCAGTCGACCTTGTACTCTTCCTTGAGCCGGTGCGCGACAACATCAAACTGCAGAGTACCAACGGCACCCAGAATCAGATCATTGTTGTCGATCGGCATGAAGACCTGGGTCGCGCCTTCCTCGGAGAGCTGCTGCAGGCCCTTCTGCAGCGCCTTCATCTTCAGCGGATCCTTGAGACGAACACGCTTGAACAGTTCCGGTGCAAAGTGCGGAATACCGGTAAAGCGCATGTCCTCACCCTGAGTGAAGGTATCACCGATCTGGATGGTGCCATGGTTATGTAGACCAATGATGTCGCCAGGCCAGGCTTCTTCAACATGGGAGCGGTCAGAAGCCATGAACGTCAATGCATCGGCGATTTTCACATCCTTGCCGATCCGCACATGGCGCATCTTCATGTTCTTCTCGTACTTGCCCGAACAGACTCGCAGGAAGGCGATACGGTCACGGTGATTAGGGTCCATATTGGCCTGAATCTTGAACACGAAGCCGGTGAAGCGTTCGTCTATCGCCTCCACATTGCGTGTATCCGTCTCGCGAGGCTGGGGCTCAGGAGCGTACTCGACAAAACCATCGAGCATCTCGCGTACACCAAAATTGCCCATCGCGGTACCGAAATACACTGGTGTCAATTCGCCACGCAGATAGGCTCCATGATCAAAGGTGTGAGAAGCACCACGCACGAGTTCCACCTCCATGCGTAACTCCTCGGCGAGATCCTCACCCAGAACGGCGTCCACTTGCGGGTTATCGAGACCCTCGATGCGCTTGTCATCGGGAATGCGGCTTCCCTGCCCTTGAGTGTAGAGATGCACCACATCGTTATAGAGGTGATACACGCCCTTGAAGTGACGCCCCATACCGATCGGCCAGGTCATGGGTGCGCACTGGATATTGAGCACCGTCTCGACTTCATCCATGACTTCGATGGGGTCACGAATATCGCGGTCCATCTTGTTGACGAAGGTCAGGATCGGCGTGGTTCGCAGTCGACAGACTTCCATCAGCTTGATGGTACGGTCCTCGACGCCCTTGGCTCCGTCGATGACCATCAGCGCCGAATCCACTGCGGTCAGAGTGCGGTAGGTATCCTCGGAGAAATCCTCGTGCCCCGGCGTATCCAGCAGGTTGACCATACGTCCACCGTAGGGGAACTGCATGACCGAGGTGGTCACCGAGATGCCACGCTCCTGCTCCATTTTCATCCAATCCGACGTCGCGTGCCGGTCATCGCGTTTGCTCTTGACCGACCCTGCCATCTGGATGGCGTTTCCAAACAACAGCATCTTTTCGGTGATGGTGGTCTTGCCCGCATCCGGGTGACTGATGATAGCGAAAGTGCGTCGAAGCCTGGTCTGCTGGGCCTGGATCGGGTTGGACATGAAGGACGTCGCCTGGTGTTGAAAAGAGATCAAGAAGAAATCAGATGGGATGCAGCCGCCGTCAGGCAGCGCTTAAACCGCCGGATTATAACGTGCCAGCCCACCGTGCGACCAGCCTGGTCCAGCAATACGCAACCAGACTGTCATTTATCTGCGACCTGTTTGTCATCCTGACTGTACAACATCAAGCCCGGTCCGGCGGGCCTGAACCGTGACCCGCCCCAGGATCTGAACGGATCCTCGACGTCAGTGTGCGAATCGTCAGTCAATATTTCGTCACTGGCCAAAACCATCGGGGCACAAGAGCGGGCGAACTCGCTATCCAGCTATCGCCCGACATCCATCCGGCTCTACCACAACATCACGCCCCTATATCCATATAAGGAGAATGCTCATGCGTACCACAAGACGACAGTTCCTGGGACTTGGCCTCAAGGCCGGCGCCGGCCTCGGTCTGCTGAGCACTGCTCCTGGCATAGTGATGGCCGAGAGCCGCCGTCCAGTGATTACCTCCGGTGTCATGAGCGGCGACCTTTTGACCAATCGCGCCATGATCTGGTCTCGCGCCGATCGCCCGTCACAGATGCTGGTGGAAATCGCGGACAACGCCGAGTTCCATAATGCTCGCCAGTTGACGGGCCCCACTGCTCTGCCATCCACCGGCATGACCAGCAAGCTGGATGTCACGGGCCTCGGCAATGATAGCGAGCTGTATTACCGGGTACGCTTTGCCGCCCTGGGAGATCATCGCGCGATTAGTGAGCCCGTCGTCGGCAGGTTGCGCCTGGCTGGCGACAGCCCGCGCAATGTTCGCTTTGTGTGGTCCGGAGATACGGTCGGTCAAGGCTGGGGAATCGACAATTCGCGTGGTGGCATGCGCATCTATGAAACCATGCGCCAGCAGACACCGGATTTTTTCCTGCACTCCGGTGACACCATCTACGCCGATGGTCCTCTCGAGGAAACGGTCACCCTGGAAAATGGCGAAACATGGCACAACCTGATGACCGCCGAGAAATCCAAGGTCGCCGAGACGTTGAACGAATATCGGGGTCAGTACACCTATAACCTGCTCGACGAAAATCTCAAGCGCTTCAATGCGGAAGTGCCGATGTTCGCCCAATGGGACGACCATGAAACGGTCAACAACTGGTTCCCTGGCGAGATTCTCGACGATCCACGCTATAGCGAAAAGAATGTCTCGCTACTCTCTGCCCGAGCTCGTCAGGCATTCCTCGAGAACATGCCGATTCGTCAATGGCCAGACGCGCCGCAACGCATCCACCGCCGCTTCAACTATGGACCGGATCTCGAGGTATTCATGCTCGATATGCGCACCTATCGTGGTGCCAACTCGGCAAACATGCAGAATGCCGACGACCCAGCATCAGCGATCCTTGGCGGCAATCAAGTGGATGAACTGATCGCAGCACTATCCTCTTCCTCCGCGACATGGAAAGTCATCGCCTCGGATATGCCGGTAGGCCTGGTGGTGGCTGACGGCGACAACTTCGAAGCGGTAGCCAACGGTGACGACGGCTCGCCGGCCGGCCGCGAGCACGAAATTGCCCGACTGCTCAAAGCCATCCGCGACAACAACATCTCCAATGTGGTGTGGCTGACCGCAGACGTACATTACACAGCGGCGCATCACTATGCCCCCGAACGCGCCAGCTTCAAGGAATTCACGCCGTTCTGGGAATTCGTCAGCGGGCCGCTGCATGCGGGCACGTTCGGGCCCGGGGAGCTGGACGCCACTTTCGGCCCACAAGTCGCCTTCCAGAAAGCTCCGGAAGAAGGTCGCGCCAATCTGGCTCCCAGTGAGGGATATCAGTTCTTCGGCCAGGTCGACCTGGATGCCGAGAGCAAGGAACTGACCGTTACCCTCAAGGATGTCGAAGGGACTTCTCTGCATACAGAAGTGCTGACCCCAAAGATGGCGTGATACCAGACTACCCGTATGGCGATATAGCACCGATACTATCGAGTGTTGACGTGACGCTGCCAGCCACATTATGAGCAGAATGTTGCTCACAATGTGGCTGGCAGCTATTTTTTGAGCAGAAAAACTCTCATCTTCTGTCAAGACTGCTATTCTCTGAGAAGAATATCGCTCAACTGTCTACAGCCAAACTCAAGAAGCCGTCATGAAACTAACCGTCCAGATCCATCTGGAGCATTGCTGGCAAGATGCGGCCACTCTCATGTTCGATGATCCCGACAGCGGAGTCAGAGGCCCCTGCAAACTTGGATATCATCAGGAGCACGCTCTTGCCTGGATGTTTCGGGACGACCATCACGCCTGCAGTCTAAACCTGCCGGTAGAACTGATGTACAGCCACCACAGTGACCATTGGTTCGGCTTTCTTGAAGACATCATGCCCTCGGGAGCCAGTCGCCGTTACTGGGTCAACCAACTGGGTCTACAGCGTATGAGCAGCGCACAACAGGACAGCGTACTCTTGCGTCACGGCACCATTGCACCGGTCGGTAATCTACGTATACGCGAATCACTGCCTGAAACCCGCTCCGACAACCTCAGCAAACAGCGGTTTACCGTCAGCGATGTTATCGAACGCCAGGTGGATTTTCTCGAGTACGCCCAACAGATGGGAGCAGCCAGTGGCGGGGCTACCGGGGCAGGAGGAGAAGCTCCCAAGTTGCTGATTCGACGTAGTTCCAGCGATGAGGTCTGGATAGACACCTGGCAGGAGGACAACGTCCTTCTCGACAGCCCGTATCTGGTCAAATTCCCGCGTGGCCAGCGCCGTACGGATGACTGCGATATTCTTCGTGCGGAATACCATTTCTATCATGAATTGGAGGCGTTGGGACTCGACACCATCGATACCGGGCTGATGCAACTGCACGAAGGAGAAAGATATCCCTCGCTCTGGCTACCTCGCTTCGATACGGAACTCACCGAGACAGGGCGCATCCGTCACGGACTCGAAACCATATCATCACTGCTCAGCGCTCCCGCCGCCGCGCATCTTCGCCACGAATCGACACTACGTGCAGTGTTGCACAAGATGCATCAACAACACCGTGTTACCGGGCAGGATGAGCCCTTCAACTCACAGCGCTTCGCTATCGAGTGGGTCAAACGCGATTTACTGAACATTGCCTTTGGCAATTCCGATAACCACGGCCGAAACACTTCGATCATCAAGCGTCCACAAGGTATGTGGTTGGCACCCATCTATGACTTTGCCCCAATGAAGGCTGACCCGGAGGGTATCACCCGAACCATGCAATGGGGCCCTCCGCTGGAACAGGGAGGCGAGTACGATTGGCCTGGCATCGCATCAGCGCTGAATGACCTGGTTCCCGAGGAGCAACTGATCAACGAGCTCCAGACTCTCGCCAGCCAACTGACCGGGCTCCGTGATCGGCTAGCCGAACGTGGCGTTGCACAACGCCTGCTCGATATGCCGGGAGTCGGCCTGACATCACTCGATACACGCCTTCAACGCTGGGGACTATTGCCATGAAACATACACCGTTGACTCCAGAACAGCTCGAGGCGCTACTCCAGGAGCACCTGCAGCGACTGTTTGATGGGCGTTCGACTCAAGGTGAAGTATTGAGCGAACTGAGACGCAAGGTGCTGGGATTCAACCAGACACAGTATGCCGAACTAGTAGGTATCAGCCGGCGCACGCTATCAGATATCGAGCGTGACAGCAGCAATGTTACCGTAGCAACCCTTAGCCGCGTCTTTCGACCACTAGGCCTGCAGCCCGGTCTAATGCCGCGCCGGAAATCGCTACTGACAGCTCTCGTGTCCCCCGAAGCCAGCGACAGCAGCAGCTAACCTCGTCCGTGGCCAATGACGCACCCGCTGGCGTAACACCGGTACTGCTCTCAAGAAGACCACACGGCTCTCAAGAAGACCACACGGTCCATCTCTCAGATCTCATAGCACTGATACCGCTCAGCGCGACGAAGGTACTCCTGATGCGCTATCATCGCCACGCACAATAAGGGAGAGATCATGCCTGCCGCCCTGCCCCTGCCGCTTTCCACACCCAACCGCAACCTGGTACGCCTGACCTACGTTCGAGGCATTACCTGGACCGGCTTTCTGATCGCCATCATCATCGGCATCGAAGTGCTCGGTTTCGCGCTTGACGTACCAGCGGTGATCGCTGTCATCGTGGCCATGGGGCTGATCAATATCGCCACATGGTGGCGCCTTGGATGGCCTCGCGACGTCAGCCACCTCGAGTATCTGATTCACCTGTTGCTGGATGTCGCAGGCCTGAGTCTGCTGTTCTACTTCACTGGCGGTGCGACCAACCCATTCATTACCTACTATCTGGTACCGGTCACCATCGCCGCCGCTACCTTGCCCTGGTACTACGCCTGGGTGCTGGCGGCAACGTCCATGGGCGTCTACAGCATCCTGATGCTGACCTATCACCCGGTCCCCCAACTCGGCTCCCACTACACTCTGAATCTCAACCTTCACGTGCTGGGCATGTGGTTGAACTTCTTTCTTTCCGCAGGACTGGTGACCTTCTTCATCTACAAGATGGCCCATGCTCTGCGTCATCGTGATCAGGCACTGTCACGCACCCGTGAGTCAGCATTACGCAATGAGCAGGTATTGGCCGTTGCGACCCAGGCTGCCGGAACCGCTCATGAGCTTGGAACACCGCTGTCGACCATGGCAGTACTGCTGAATGAGATGCGCGAGGATGCCGACAAGGGCAGTCAGCTCGATGAGGACCTCACACTGCTTCGCCAACAGGTCGATCTGTGCAAGGCGCACCTGCGCCATCTGGTGGACAATGCGGACCGCCGGCGCATGGCCGAACCAGAGATTCGCGATGCCGAAACCTGGCTGAAGGCCTTGATCAGCCGTTGGCTGGTATTGCGTCCGGATGTCACCTATCAACTGGATATCGCCCGTCGCCGAGGCCATGCACAACTGGAGGTTGATACCACCCTCGACCAGGCGCTGACCAACCTGCTCAACAACGCTGCAGATGCCAGGCCGGACGATATCGTCATCGGACTCGACTGGAACTCGGAGAGCGTCATCATCGATATCCGCGACCACGGCCCCGGTATCGCCATGGAAATTGCCGACCAGCTTGGTGAGACGTTTGTCTCCACCAAAAGCAAAGGCCTCGGTATTGGCCTGTTCCTGACTCACGCCACGATCAACCGCTTTGGTGGCGGCGTTAGCCTGTACAATCACCCCGACGGCGGCACTCTGACCGAAGTCACGTTACCCCGCTCCGGCCAGGGCCTACATCCTTGAGGAAATCATGCAAGATTCAGCACAACGGCTTCTGATCATCGACGATGACGACATGTTCTGCCATGTACTCGAGCGCGCCATGCAACGCCGCAATTTCGACGTGGAAGTGGCACACGACGGACTTCAGGCTTTGGAGCTAGCCGGGCGCCATCAGCCTGAGATCGCCACGCTGGATCTGAAACTGGAAAATGAGTCCGGACTCAAGATCCTGCCTGAACTACTCAGCATCGTACCCGATTGCCGGGTGGTGGTGCTCACCGGCTACTCCAGCATTGCCACGGCGGTGGAAGCAATCAAACTCGGCGCAGTCAACTACCTATGTAAACCAGTAGATGCCGATGAGGTACTCGCCGCGCTGGCAAAAACCGAGGGCAACCCGGAAGCTGAAGTCGCCGACAATCCGCCTTCGATCAACCGTCTGACCTGGGAGCATATCCAGAAGGTGCTTCAGGAACATGACGGCAATATCTCGGCCACCGCCCGGGCACTGGGCATGCATCGACGCACGCTACAGCGCAAGCTGCAGAAGCGTCCGGTGCGCCGCTGATCTGCCACCGTTCTGAACGATATCAACGACAGAGGCCGCTTCTGAGGCGGCCTCATGCATCTCGCATGTTGATCCGGAACGACTCAAACCAAAGCTACTGAGCGGTCCATCCCAGATCAATATTCCAGCTCGCCCCAGTCACAGCACCAGCAGCATCCGACGCCAGATAAGCGACCAGAGAAGCCACCTCGGACGGTTCGATAAGGCGCTTTACTGCCGCATTCTTGAGCATGACCTGTTCGATCACTTCCTGTTCGCTCAAACCATGCAGCTTCGCTTGATCGGCGATCTGATTGTCGACCAGCGGGGTTTTCACGTAAGCGGGAAGCAGTGCATTGGCCGTAATACCCTGAGCGCCACCTTCGAGCGCCGCTGTCCTGGTGAGGCCAATCAACCCATGCTTGGCACTGATATAAGCCGCCTTGCCCGGTGAAGCCACCTGGGCATGTACCGAGGCGATATTGATGATGCGTCCCCAGCCGTTCTCACGCATCGATGGCCATGCCGCCTGGGTGAGTAGAAAGGGAGCAGTCAGCATCAGATCAATGATCTGACGCCACTTCTGCTCGGGGAACTCTTCGATTGGTGCGACGTGCTGGATGCCTGCGTTATTGACCAGAATATCGACACGCCCGAACCGGGATACCGCATCGGCGACGGCACTGCGACAGGCATCCGCGTCAGTGAGGTCCGCCTGGTGAAACACCGCACCGACCTTCTCGGCAACAACGGCGCCAGCCGGGTTGAAATCCACCGCCATGACCTGCAATCCCTGTTCACGTAGCTGGCCCACAACGGCAGCGCCAATGCCACTGCTGGTGCCGGTAACAAGGGCGACTCTCGGGGTTGTTGCTGACATGCGTGTCTCCTTTCATCAAAAGGCCTCGCGGATGCCATCCGCCAGGCCGACAAGGACAGAATCACAGCATAGGGAATGCTGCGTCGCAGAACCAGTGTCGTACCGGAAGTATCCCAGGCCCGGCGCCGACAATCTGACCTTCTACAATAGGTCGTCACATTGCACTGCACAAATGATCATGGAGTGGTAGCATTTCACAGCAAAGTGGCCATACACAGCAGGCGCCAGCTACCTTGTACAGGCCCCTGTCGCCCACTCATCAGTGATCACGGAGTTGCTCATGTCACCAGAGCAAATGTCTTCAGAACAGATGTCTTCAGAACAGCGCCTCAACAAAGCCATCGAAATCGCCAATGCGGCAGGACGTATGGTTCTCGAAGCGCGTGAAGCGGACAATCTCGAACACCACTTCAAGGATGGCCAGGAACTGGTCACCACCACTGACGTGGCAGTCGATACTCTCATCCGTGAGCAGCTCGAGATGTGCTTTCCCGGCGAGCAACGCCTGAGTGAAGAACTTGCTCCGGATCGCGATGCTGTCGAGCATGGGGGAGCACTATGGGTCGTTGACCCCATCGACGGCACTGTCAACTTCGCTCATGGACTGCGCCATGTCGCAGTCTCCATCGCCTATGTCGAGGATGGTGTCACCCAACTGGGCGTTGTGCATGCACCGTTTCTGAACGAGACCTTCACGGCCCTGCGTGGAGTAGGGGCCTGGCGCAATGGACAACCTATCAAGGCCAGTAATGGCACGAACCTGGAGCACAGTCTCGTCGCCACCGGCTTCCCTTACCGCCGCGACAGTCGCCCACCGCTGATGCGCCGCCTGCACGCAGTGCTCAGCCACTGCCGCGACATCAGACGCAACGGCGCCGCCGCCCTCGATCTCTGTGATGTGGCTTGCGGCAGACTCGACGCCTACTACGAGACGGTATCGCCCTGGGACTTCGCCGCTGGCTGGTTGATCGCCAGAGAAGCAGGTGCAGCGACCGGCCACCTCTATCCGTGCCCGGATGGCATACCGGAAGATCTGTACGGTGAGAACCTGCTGGTATGCAGCCGCGGCATATTCGATGAACTCGGCGACCTGCTGCGGGATGCCGATGCCGGCAAGTTCAACGACCACTGAACACACGGAACTCACACCCGCGATAGCGAGGATCGATCAGCATTCGCGGGAAGCAACTATTGGCGATGAACGTCACAATCGTTCACAATGCGCCCATCCTCTCTATCCTCTTCAATGCACCTCGGAGTGCAAGGAGCTGTAATGTTTGTTGTCATCTTCGGCCGCCCCGCTTGTCCCTTCTGCGTGCGCGCCAAGGAGTTGGCCTCTCGTCTGAGCGATGCCGGTAGCATCGAAGGCTATCGCTACATCGATATCCATGAAGAAGGCATTACCAAAGCCGACATGGAGAAGACCATCGGCAAGCCAGTCGAGACCGTTCCACAGATCTTTGTCGACCAGACACATATCGGTGGCTTCACCGAGTTCGACCAGTACGTGCGTGATAACGCTCTGGCAACCGAAGCCTCCTGATAGAAGCCGCCTGATACCAGCATCGATGATTCCCTCCAGGGCCGCCTACCGGCGGCCTTGTCATATCCAGCGTTCTGTCGTCCACCTGCCACCGTCCTGGTGCCGTTGAATAAACGTGTCTGGCCTGCGCCTATACTCAAGGCGCAAACAATAGGCTACGGCCAACAACAAGGCATGGAACCACCCAGCAGGCTTAAGGACCGGCAATGACTGAGCAGCCATCAATCAGCCAACAATTGTGGCTGGATTTTATCCATCAGCATCCAGAAGTCGGAGCACTGCGCCTGTGGCCAGCCGAGTCTCCGCTGGAATATCTCGTATTGGCCACCCTCAGCCAATCTCCCTGGAATATGGCCAATACGCTGACACAGCTCGAGGAACATGGTTATCGTGCTGTCAGCCACTATGCGCTGGCAGACCGCGGCCTATTGGTGTCACTACTGGCCAGTAATCGGCCAGGGCCACGATTGATCATCATCGAGTTGCAGACCACTCGCTTATCCTCGCCCGCACGAACCACACTTCAGCAACTGGTGACCGCTGGCGTACCAAACCAACAGCCATTGCTCGGCGCCAGCCGCCCCTGGCCAATACCCGACTGGGCCAGCTATCAGTTACTGCAGGATGATCATCCCCTTGCGGGTTGGCTGGCAGTGATGGGGCCGCGGGTCCATCACGTTGGTTACGACTGCGCCCAACTGGGGCGATCGCTCGCCGAGCTCGATAACGAGCTTCAGGTGCATGGCTTCAAACCAGCGGCAGTCAACGAGCAGCTATTGCCGGTATCGGCGCTGATCGAGCACCGCTACTATTCCGCTTGTTCACGCCGTCAGGCCTTCGCCGATGGCGATGAACACCGCATTGCATCAGGCGGCTTGCAGTTGGTGCACTCTCCACCCAGCGCTGGCAATGAACGTGTGGCGGATGTGCTGCTGCCACCCTATACGTGGTGCGAGATTTCCTGAGGTTCCAACTCGAGTTCAAGCTGTTGAGGTTCGAGGCGAGGATCCAGCTCGGTGAAGTGCGGTGTTTCCATGACCGGTACTGCGACGAAGGGCTCCTGCTCAACGAATTCGGTTCGTTCACCATGCAGGCGCACCATGACGAACATGGCGAGGCTGAACGCTGCGGCACCGAGGAATAACCACAGGCCATCGGGTCCCGCCACCTGCATCACCAGCGAGGCACTGAAGGGACCGACCACCGAGCCGATGCCATACCAGATCATCAGCTTGGCATTGGCCGCGACCACCTCTTCCGGCTCAAGCCAGTCATTGGTATGCGCCAGACTCAATGAGTACAGCGTGTGCAGCATTGCAGTGTGGAAGCAGGCAACAACCAACAGAATCCAGAAACTTGCGTTGCCCACCGCCGAGATGATCGCACCAGTCACCGTCATCACGATCGCCATCCACAGAATGACCCGCCGACGATCGAGGCGATCCGATACACGCCCAAGCGCCCACTGTGCAACCAGTGCAACCAGCGTGGTAATCGCCATGAAGCGCGCCGTCTGCGCCGTGGTCAACCCGATTTCCTGACCATAATATGGCGTCATGGCGAAGAACGCCTGTGCCATCAAGCCACCGGTAAATGCTCCGAGCAAGCCGACCGGCGCTCGCTGGTAGAGCGCCTTGAGGCGTATCTTGCGCGGCTGTATATCATGGTGACGGCTGGGGCCGTGGATACGATGGATCGACAGCGGTACCAGCGACAATGCGAACAGCATCCCCACCACCGAGAACAATACCGGGCCGGATGGGTCGGCAAGATTGAGCATCCACTGCCCTCCCGCCAGCGAGGTGGTCGATATCACCATATACCACCCCAGCACTCGCCCACGGTTGTCATTGGTGGACTCACCCGATACCCATGACTCCATCACCATCAGCATACCGGCAGTTGCGGCACCACCCACCAGGCGCCAGACCAACCACGCCCAGGGGTTTATCCACAAGCCATGAGCCATCGCGGTCACTGCCAGGGAAGCCGCACAGGCAGCGAAGACGCGAATATGCCCAACTCCGCGAATACGCTTCTCCAGCCAGTAACTGCCGAACACGAAGCCGAGCGAGAAGCTCGACATCAACAACCCCGCCATCTGCGAAGGAAATCCTTCCAGCGACATACGTACGCCGAGCAGCGTCATGATCAATCCATGGCCGAGCAGAAAGCTGATCTCGCAGAGGAACAGGATCGGCAAGGTGGCAGGCAGGGCGCGCAAGATAAACTCCCGGGAGTTTCAGGGTGGGTTGGGGCCGAGCATTCTACTGGCTGAAGAGATATCTTCCATCCCTCGGCAGCAGGATAATCCACAGATTCTGTGGATAACGCTGTGCATCAAGACGTTTGAAAACCCGCCGAGCGCGACAATCTCTAGCCTCGACTCAAGTTGGTCATAAAATCGACAACTGCTCGATACACAAATGGCCCGGCGAGAGCCGGGCCATTTGTTGTGCCGGAAGTGCAGCAATCCCTGTCGCGCTTTCGTTACTCGAAGGTCAGTTACTCGAAGGTCATTTCCGGAACATGATCGGGCACGACCAACTTGCCTGCGGTCTTTTCCTTGATCTCTTCGACACTGACACCCGGCGCGCGCTCCTTGAGAATGAAAGCGCCATCCTTGATCTCAAGGTAGGCAAGATCGGTCAGGACACGGTTGATGCAACCGGCACCGGTCAGCGGCAGCGTACACTGCTCGAGTAGCTTGGAAGTTCCATCCTTGGATGCATGGGTCATGGTACAGATGATGTTCTCTGCTCCAGCGACCAGGTCCATCGCGCCCCCCATGCCCTTGATCAACTTGCCGGGAATCATCCACGAAGCAATATTGCCATTCTGATCAACTTCGAAGGCGCCGAGGACAGTGAGATCGACATGGCCGCCGCGGATCATGGCAAACGACTCGGCAGACGAGAAGATCGCCGAGCCTGGTCGGCTGGTGACTGTCTGTTTGCCGGCGTTGATCATGTCAGCATCGACTTCATCCTCGGTGGGAAACTGGCCCATGCCCAGCAAACCATTCTCGGACTGCAGCATTACGTCCATGCCTTCCGGAATATAGTTGGCCACCAACGTCGGGATGCCGATGCCCAGGTTGACGTAGAAACCATCTTCGAGCTCGCGCGCGACGCGCTGCGCCATTTGTTCACGAGTGAGTGCCATCTTGATACCTCTTGTGTTCGGTGGAGAAGTCAGCCGTTTGTACTGGCGTCAAATCCGCTCAGGATTCACGCACGGTGCGCTTCTCGATGCGCTTCTCGAAGGTTCCCTGGATCAGGCGGTCAACATAGATGCCCGGTGTATGGATCTGGTCGGGGTCCAGTTCACCCGGTTCAACGATCTCCTCCACTTCGACCACGGTGATCCGACCTGCCGTAGCCACCATCGGATTGAAGTTACGCGCCGTCTTGCGATACATGACATTGCCGTAACGATCCGCCTTCCAGCCTTTGACGATGGCGAAGTCGCCGACGATGGCTTCCTCGAGGATATAGTGTCGGCCATTGAACTCCCGGACTTCCTTGCCATCGCCAATCGGCGTGCCATACCCGGTTGCTGTGTAGAAGGCGGGAATGCCAGCACCTCCGGCGCGCAGTCGCTCGGCCAGAGTGCCTTGAGGTGTCAACTGAACATCGATCTCACCATCGAGCATCTGGCGTTCGAACAACGCATTCTCACCGACGTAGGAGGCCAGAATTCGACTGATCTGGCGGTCTTCCAGCAGAACACCGAGTCCAAAGCCATCTACCCCACAGTTATTGGAGACCACGGTCAAGTCCTTGACCGCACGACGCTTGATCTCGGCAATCAGGTTTTCGGGAATGCCGCACAGTCCGAAACCTCCGGCGAGCACCGTCATCCCGCTGTCGATGCCGTCCATCGCCTCTTCATACGAATACACGCGCTTGTCGAATCCGGCCATTATGGCGCCTCATCTGTTGTCTGATGTGGATGCTATGTGATTAGTGCTATGTGGTTAATACAGTGTGGACAGTGTTGCCTCTTGTCATATATTTGTTAAGTTTGTTTTTCTTATCAATTTATTGGAAATTCCAATAAATTTGACCTTGGTCGTACACTCATGAGTGCCGAATCCCATGACCGTTAAACAACTGCGTGCCTTTCTTGCCGTCGCACGTACGCTCAGTTTCACGCAGGCCTGCGACCAACTTCATATGTCTCAGCCGGCCCTGAGCCTTGCCATCAAGGGACTCGAAGAGAGCCTCGGCGGTCGCTTGATGATCCGCACCACCCGCAGTGTACGACTGACCCCGGAAGGTGAATCTCTGGTACCACTGGCCAAGCGCCTGCTTGCCGACTGGGACAACACCGAGGAATTGTTGCGCCTGCGCTTCACCCTCCAGCTCGGCCACCTGTCGTTGGCTGCCATGCCCTCCTTTGCCGCCAGTCTGTTGCCGGAGGCTCTCAACCGCTTCCGCCGCATACATCCTCGCATCAACGTCACGGTGCATGATGTGGTCAACGAGCAGGTTATCGACATGGTGCGCCAGCGCCAGGTGGAGCTCGGCATCGCCTTTGAACCCGAGGCCAGTGGTAACCTCGACTTCGTGCCGCTCTACACTGACCGCTTTGTCGCCGTTGTGCCTCCTGACTCGCCGCTCGCCCAGCACTCCCGACTCGACTGGGACACGCTCATGACTCGCGACTTTGTCGCCCTGCAACGCCCGTCCATGGTGCGGCGCCTGCTGGAGCAGCAACTGGGGCCACGCTATGCCTCGCTCAAGATCGCCTGCGAGGCTCACCAACTGGCCAGCGTCGGCAGAATGGTCGCCAGCGGCCTGGGAGTCAGCGCGGTCCCTTCGCTGTGTATTCGACAAATGCACGAGATCGGCGCCGTCTGTCGTCCGTTGGTAGCGCCGCGGATCGAACGCGCCGTAGGCTTGATTACCTGGAACCCTCATGAGCTCTCCGTCGCCGCTCGTGTCATGGTAGAGATGCTGGAGTCGATCAGTGTTCCACCGTCGCTGCCTGACTCAGAGTAGTCCACTGCGGCGACCCACTGGGCATGTGAGGCACGATCCATTAGCATTGCTCGACTCTGGACTATCAGTCCTCTGTGACTCTTCCGCATGGAGCCTGCTTGCATGTCGAACATCAAGGGCCTGATCAGTGTTCTGCTGCTCATATTGAACACCTTGTTCTGGACACCGCCACTGCTGTGCCTGACTCTGATCAAGGTTGTGACACCCGGCCGGCCACTGCAGCGTCGAATCCTCGCGGGCCTCAACGCCATTGCCTTGAACTGGATCGGTTTCAACCTATGGTGGATGAAGCTCTGGGTACGTCCCAGCGTGCATCTTGAGGTTCCCGAAGAGCTCAGTCCCCAACAATGGTGGCTGGTTCTCTCCAATCATCGTAGCTGGACTGATATCTTTCTCCTGATGATGGCATTTCATCGGCGCATCCCCATGCCACGCTTCTTTCTCAAGCAGCAGTTGATCTGGATTCCCATTGTCGGGCTGGCCTGGTGGGCACTGGAATATCCTTTCATGCGTCGCTACACCAGAGAACAACTGAACAACAATCCAGCACTTGCGGAACGAGATCGTAAAGCTACCGAACGCATGTGCGAGCGCGCCCGTGATGTCCCCCTGTCGATCATCAACTTCGTCGAGGGCACACGATTCACGCAAGCCAAGCGCAACGAGCGACAGAGCCCCTATTCTCACCTGCTGCGACCCAAGGCCGGAGGCATCGCTCAAGTACTCAGTCTGCTCGGCGACCGCCTTGCTGGTATCATTGATGTCACAATCGACTACCAGTCACCGAAGCCCAGCTTCTGGAGGTTTCTGTGTGGCCGCGAACAGGGCATTCGAATCGAGGCCCGCACACTGGAAATTGAGGACTGGATGCTCGATGGCACATATCATAACGACTCGAACTACAAGGAACGCTACCATTCATGGCTGAATGCCCTGTGGCGAGAAAAGGACGCCTCACTCGACTCGCGCCCCTGGTAATCGCGTTGATACTGGCCGGCTGTGCCAACCAGTCGAGCCATCCACCCTCCAGTGGCCAGGCAATAAGTTCCTCCAGCGCCAGCATCTCCGGCAACTGGGTCACCATTCAACGTGGTGATACCCTCGGCAGCATCGCTTCACGTGCGGGAGTACCACTTGTGCGTCTGGAACGCTTCAACCCCGGAATTGATTCGCGCCATCTCGCGGTCGGACAACGCGTGCTCGTGCCCGGCCAACGGGAACGAGCACCCTCCGGCGGCCCCTACCGCTATCAGGTGCGAGCAGGCGACACCTATTCATCGATCGCGCGATATTTCAACTCGAATCCGCAACGTATCCAGAACGCCAACCCTGGCGTCAAGGCAACCGACATGCGTGTTGGACAGCTGATTCAGGTACCGTTGAACAGTACTCGGGCAACGGCTTCCAGCTCTGGTGCGACATCCTCGTCTTCTGCATCAACATCAGCGCAACTGCCTGACCCGGGGAATGTCCCATCGAAAGCACGCGGCTGGCCCTGGCCACTGGACGACTACCGCATCGTCCGTCGTTACGGTGCTGACTCACGGGGTGTTCTTCAGCCCATGTTGCTGGCGACCGATGAAGGCGCACAGGCCAAGGCAGTTGCCAATGGGGAAGTGAGCTTTGCCGACAGCATGCGTCAGCTCGGCAAGGTGGTTATCCTGCACCACAGTGACAACCTGCAGAGTGTCTATGCGCTGTGTGATAGTGTACTGGTCAAGAATGGTCAACAAGTGACGGCCGGCACACCATTATGTCGTGTGGGGCGTCACAGCAGCACTGGCCGCTACGATCTGCTGTTCGACATGCGCCACGGTGGCAAGCCAATCAACCCCACCACCATACTGCGCTGAGCCTCGTGCTGAGGTAAACCTCCGTTGAGAGGACACTGTGATACTCCATCGGGCGTCACAGTGTCTTCACACGACTGTCCCGGTCCTGTCACGAACTCCCCCCAACCTTGTGTCTGAGGCGGCCATAACAGGCCCGATAGACACGAGGAACTCCATGCAAATCTGTCTGGTCAGCGAAACCTGGTCCCCCGACATCAATGGGGTTGCGCATACTCTTGGCCGGATCAGCCAGGAACTGCGAGAAATGGGCATTACCTTGCAACTGGTTCGCCCACGTCCCGCTGCGCCTGACGCTCCTGCTGCCGAAGGAATTGAATCCGAGGTACAGGTACGCGGCATGTCGGTACCAGGCTACAAGGAAGTGCGCATTGGCTGGCCATCAGGACGCGCCATCAAGCGCCTGTGGAAGCAACAGCGCCCCGATGCGGTATACATCGCTACCGAAGGCCCGTTGGGATGGTCAGCGCTGCGTGCGGCGGAAAGCCTTTCGATTCCCGTGGTCAGCGGCTGGCACACCAACTTCGACCACTACTGCCATGACTATGGATTCGCCTGGCTCTCTCCGCTGGTGCGTCGTCGCCTGCGACACTTCCACAACCGTTGCGATGCAACCCTCGTGCCCACGCACCAGCAAGCTGAAGCGTTGACTGAGCACGGATTCGAACGTGTCAGCGTGATGGCACGAGGCATCGAAGGCGACCGTTTCACTCCAGACAAGCGCGACCAGACTCTGCGAGACAGTTGGGGAGCCAATGTTCATCAGCCGGTAGCACTCTACGTCGGTCGTCTGGCACCGGAAAAGAACCTCGACCTGTTGCGCGACACCATGCTCGGCATGCAGCTGGCCCGTCCAGACCTGCGCCTGGTCATCGTTGGTGATGGACCAGGACGAGCCTCGCTACAGAAAGCCCTGCCGGATGCGGTCTTCACCGGTTTCATCCCGTCCAGCGATCTCCAGGTCCACTATGCCAGTGCCGATATCTTCGTCTTCCCTTCATTATCGGAAACCTGGGGCAACGTGATACTCGAGGCGATGGCCAGCGGCCTTGCGGTTGTCGCCTACCGGCACGCCGCAGGCAGCGAACTGATCAGCAACGATCTGGATGGCATCAGCCTGCCGGCCGATGATCCCCAGGGTTTCCGCCTGGCGGCGGTGGAACTGTGTCAGCAGCAGGCTCGTTACGCGCGCCTGGGTAGAGCAGCACGTCAACGAGCACTGGCCTATCGCTGGCCAGCAATTGCCGAAACCTTCCTCAATGCTCATCGCAATGCAAGGGAGTCTCGCCATGCCATCTCGAATCCCGCAGGTGTTTGATCGTCTCGACATGCTGGAATGGCACCTCTGCCAACGCATGGCCGGGTTGTCTATCCATCGGCCTTGGCTATCGACGCTAAAGATCGCCAGCAAGGTCGGCGACTGGCCGGTATGGGTAGTGCTGATTCTGGCCCAGCCGGTCATCCACGGGCGTGAGATCGGTATACGCCTGATGCTCGAATACACTCTCACGGCATTGGCTGCCATTGCGGTCTATAAACTGGTCAAGACGCGACTCTGCCGTGAACGCCCATTCATTACCTTCGGCAAGAGCATCATGTGCAATGAGCCGGCGAGGGATCGCTACAGCTTCCCCAGTGGCCACACCATGCATGCGGTGATGTTCTGTGTGCTGGTAGCAACCCACGCCCCGGCGCTTCTTCCCTGGCTGGTACCGCTGGCCATACTGATCGCGATCTCTCGTGTCGGTCTTGGTCTGCACTATATCAGCGACGTGGTTGCCGGCGGAGTGCTTGGCTATGGCTTTGCTGCCGCCAGCCTGACGCTCTCAACAACAACAGCGCTGCTCGTTGAAGAGACACTACTCAGCGCCGCGTCTTGAATCATTTGTCGCTGGGCAGAGTAACGCCAGACGTGACATGCTGTGATCATGACTCCACGACCTTCACTGCCCGGCAAGTGTGTGCTTGACTCTCCGCCCCTCCACTATCTTGCCGACTTCCTGCCTTCAGCACAGGCCGACCAATTGCTGAACAGGCTGGGCCTGGAACTCGACTGGCAAACACCAGAAGTCCGAGTCCACGGACGACTTCACCCGATCCCTCGTCAGCAGGTGTGGATGGGGGATCACGCCTACCGCTATTCTGGTCAGCGATTTCAACCCTGCGCCTGGCACCCACTCGCCGATAAACTACGCCAGCGAATCGAACAGCATCTCGTCACCGCGCAACCCGGGCATTGGACCTTCAATAGCCTACTCCTCAATCGTTATCAGCATGGGGAGCAGCGTATGGGCTGGCATAGCGACAACGAAACGGAGCTCGGCGAGCATCCCTGTATCGCCTCGGTCAGCCTGGGCGCCGCACGCCCACTACGCTTTCGCTGGAAGGACCGCTCGCACGCGTCATTCAACGTCTGGCTCGAACACGGCAGCCTGCTACTGATGGGCCCCGGAGTACAGCAACAGCTCGAACACGCGCTGCTGCCGCGACGCAGTGATGGCGAGCGAATCAATCTGACGTATCGGTGGGTCAAGACGTAAGAGAGAAGAGAGAAGAGAGAAGAGAGAAGAGAGAATCTCAAGCGACGAATGACACGTTGTCAAAGCCCGGGAAGCCAGCCTTTCAGTTCCAGATTGACAGCAACATGCTGTTCATCTTGCAGCTACTTTGAGTTCGAAGGTCGGGCCTCTTTCCTTCTTCCCTCTTGTTTCTCGATACCAACAAACAGCGCGGCACCAATGGCACCACGCTGCAGATTCTCAAGATAACGGTATAAAGAGATACGTGGCACAGCGGCTCTATCGCCGTCCCTAGCCTCGACAGCCCCTTGGCCGCGATAGCCCTTAGCCGCGATGGTATCCAGGGGTTATGACCGGCATCTTGCTGACTGTCATCGGCAAACGTTTGCCACGTACTTCAGCAAATACGGTATTACCGATCTCGGCCTGATCGATGCTGACATATGCCATCGCGACGGGTTTGCCAACGCTGGGGCCAAAGCCACCCGAGGTTACCGTTCCGATATGCTCACCACTCTCATTGTAGAGCTCGGCTCCTTCACGCACTGGCGCACGCCCTTCGGCGAGCAGCCCCACACGCTTGCGTTGGTGATCCTTCTTCTCGATCTGATGGAGCACCACATCGGCGCCAGGGAATCCTCCCGCACGATCGCCACCACGACGACGAGGTTTGCCGATGGCCCATATCAATCCGGCTTCGACAGGCGTGGTGCTGGTATCAATATCGTGGCCGTAGAGACACAGACCCGCTTCCAGGCGCAGCGAGTCCCGTGCGCCAAGACCAATCGCCTCGACTTCCTCCTCCGCCAGCAACAGACGCGCCAGCTGTTCGGTCTGCTCTGCCGCCACCGAGATTTCGAAGCCATCCTCGCCGGTGTAGCCACTGCGGCTCACCCACACCGGAATCCCGGCAATCTCGAAGCGAGCGTGCTGCATGAATACCAGCTTGCAGGCTTCCGGGCACAGACGCTCCATGACCGCCGCCGTTTTCGGTCCCTGGATAGCCAGCAGACCACGATCAAGCTCTTCGACATCATGCTCGGGCAAGCCACGGCGCAGATGCGCCAGATCCTGGTCACGACAGGCAGCATTGACTACCAGATATAGGTGATCGCCCGCATTGACCGTCATCAGGTCGTCGAGAATACCGCCGTCTTCACTGGTAAACAGGCCATAGCGTTGCATGCCTACCGGGAGATCAGCCAGATCCGCTGGCACCAGCGTTTCCAGTGCGCCCAACGCCCCTTCTCCATGGATCAGGATCTGCGCCATGTGCGAGACGTCAAACAAGCCACAAGCAGCGCGGGTGTGCTCATGCTCCTTCTTGACCCCAAGCGGATACTGCACAGGCATATCATAACCGGCAAAAGGCACCAGCTTCGCGCCCAACTCCTCGTGCAGCGCGTGAAGTGGTGTGGTCTTGAGTTCTGTCATGGCGAATTCACTCATCTATCGTTGAAGAACCGGCCTGTTGCGAAGAGGCGCCCCGCAGGGCGCCTCGAAAAGCCAGCAGGCTCAGGATTTACCGTGACCCAGGTCTTCGCCGGGCAAGATATCCTTACCGTCGAAGTAATCCCTGGTCAGTTTAAACACCACCGGCGACAGCAGCGCCAGGGCAATCAAGTTGGGAATGGCCATCATGGCGTTGAAGGTATCGGCCATCAGCCAGATGAAGTTCAGCTTGGCCAGAGCACCCACTGGCACCGCGATCACAAACAGAATGCGGTAAGGCATGATCGAACGGGTACCGAACAGGAACTGGCAGCACTTCTCACCGTAGAATGACCAACCAAGGATGGTCGTAAAGGCAAATACCGCCAGCGCAATCGCGACAATGGCATCACCCGACGTACCGGCCAACGCATGGCTGAAGGATTGCGCAGTCAACGCCGCACCCTGCACCCCTTGTTCCCAGATCGGAGATGTCAGGATCACCAGCGCAGTGATCGAGCACACCACGATGGTATCGATGAACGTACCCAGCATGGCAATCAGACCCTGACGGACCGGGTTCTTTGTCTGCGCGGCAGCATGGGCAATAGGAGCACTACCCAGCCCTGCCTCGTTGGAGAAGATACCGCGCGCGACACCGAAACGAATGGCAGCCATCACCGCGGCACCGGCAAATCCACCAGCGGCGGCATGCGGGTTGAAGGCGTAGTAGAAGATACTGCTGAATGCCGCACCAATTTGATCAGCATTGGCAATCAGAGCGATGACACCCGCTACGATATAGGCGATACCCATGATCGGCACAAGCTTACCGGCCACCTTGGCGATACGCTTGATACCACCCAGAATCACCGCACCAGCGAGTACCATCATCACCACACCGGTGACCCAGGGGGCGATACCGAAGCTGGACTGCAACGCATCTGCCACCGAGTTGGCCTGTACCGTGTTACCGATACCAAAGGCAGCTATGCCACCAAAGAAGGCAAAAGCCACGCCCAGCCAGAGCCATTTACGCCCCAGGCCATTCTTGATGTAGAACATCGGGCCACCGATGTGATTGCCATTGCTGTCGGTCTCGCGATAGCGCACCGCCAGCACCGCCTCGGCAAATTTGGTCGCCATACCTACCAGTGCGGTAATCCACATCCAGAACACAGCACCTGGGCCACCCAACGCAATGGCAGTCGCCACGCCCGCGATGTTACCGGTACCGATGGTGGCAGAGAGTGCTGTCATCAAAGCGTTGAATGGAGAAACCTCACCATCCTTGGCATCGCCTTTGCTGTCGCGTCCCGCCCACATCAGTTTGAAGCCGGTACCCAGCTTGCGGATCGGCATCAGCTTGAGCCCCGCCTGAAGGTAGATGCCCACCCCCAGCAACAGGACCAGCATGATGGGTCCCCACACCACTCCATTGATGGAGGTGAAGATATTGTTGAGTGCTTCCACGGAAGTCTCCCTATGCAAGGCAATTATTTTTATGTACTGCCGATCCATCAAGGCGATCCATACAGATCGTGCGAATCAATGCGTCAGCCTCAACGAATACCGATTCCCCTGGTGCAGAGTCGACAGTACGAACCCGCCTACGATAGCGGATAGAGGCGAATTCGCACCAGCAGCAATAATCCACGCTGACACCACGCTACGCTGTGCGCCGTGTTTCCAGAATTTTCTTATTGGAAACTCAGGATACTCTAATGCGTGACTCTCTACGGTACAATCCCTCTCTCACTCAACGAGCCACTGTCGCTCATAGACACCCCACAGCCGCTGCGGGAATAGCTGTCCAATGACAGATACCAGCGAGGAGACGACAGAACGGTGCCGGATACAGCCGGATATCCCCTTTCCATCTTGCAGTGACTACTATTGCTACTGGACGCCACGCGCCTGTCGTTCCAATCTACAGCAGAGGATTTCGGTGGTTCCCGAATTCTTCAGGAACACTTATTGATACAGAGACTCGCAAAACGCCTTCGTTGGCGTTAGCATGCGCAACATCGGAAAACCAATTTTCGTATAGGAAATCGTGATGAGCTCTATCCCCGCCAACCTGCGCTACACCGACAGCCACGAGTGGATCCTGGACAACGGAGACGGCACCGTGACCATCGGCATTACCGACCATGCCCAGGAAGCTCTGGGCGACGTGGTCTTCGTCGAACTTCCCGAAGTCGGCAGTGCTCTTGCACGTGGCGATGAATTCGGCGTCATCGAATCGGTCAAGGCCGCCTCCGACCTCTACGCTCCTGTCGACGGCGAAGTCGTCGAGATCAACAACGAGCTGGAAGATTCACCGGAGACCGTCAACGATGCGCCCTATGAAGACGGCTGGATCATGAAAGTGCGCCTCGAAGACAAGAGTGTCCTCGAGAACCTACTCGATGCAGACGGCTATCAGGCCATCATCGACGCCGAGGGTTAACCCTCAATTCCATCTGTCTGACGGATGGATGAGCTGTCTGCCTGCCTTATCAGCAGGCAGCGGCTCTTCAACGCTCCATGCACTGTGACTACCCGCGCACTGCAATTACCCGCAAGCTATGCGATGCCCCGCAAACCATGCGTTGACCCGCACAGCATGCGCCTTGTTCACCATTGGGCTGTTGCCCACCACGCTACCAGGGTGTTCCATGGCTTTTGACAAACGCCGCCTGGCCGAACTGGCCGACCACGATGCCTTCATTCGTCGCCACAATGGACCGCGAGAGGACGACAGAAACACCATGCTGTCGGCCTTGGATATGGATAGCGTGGATACGCTGATTGACCGCACCGTGCCAGCCAATATCCGGCTCGGACGCGAGTTGGATCTCGATCCGCCCAAGGCCGAAGCGGAAGCTCTCGATTACCTCTATCGCCTGGCACGCCAGAACAAGGTGGCACGCAGCTATATCGGACAGGGGTATTACGACACTCACCTTCCGTCAGTCATCCAACGCAACGTGCTGGAAAATCCGGGTTGGTACACCGCATATACGCCGTACCAGCCTGAAATTTCCCAGGGCCGCCTTGAAGGTCTGCTCAACTTCCAGCAGATGGTCATGGACCTGACCGGCATGGAACTGGCCAATGCCTCATTGCTGGACGAGGCAACTGCCGCTGCAGAAGCCATGGCACTGTGTCGCCGCTCGAACAAGAAAGCAAAGAGCAACGCTTTCTTTGTTGCCGAAGATGTCTTCCCACAGACCATCGATGTCCTGCGTACTCGTGCCGCCTGGTTCGGCTACGAGATCATCACTGCTCCCGCCAGCACTCTGGGCGAGCATGATGTGTTTGGTGCACTGCTTCAGTACCCGGGTAACGATGGTCGCATCCACGACCTGGCACCGCTGATCGACTCGGCTCGCCAGCGTGGCGTCATGACCTGTGTTGCCACTGATCTGATGGCGCTGGTACTGCTCAAGGAGCCTGGCATGCTGGGCGCCGATATTGTTGTCGGTTCCTCGCAACGCTTTGGCGTCCCGATGGGCTTCGGCGGCCCGCACGCCGCCTTCTTTGCCACCACCGACAAGCTCAAGCGCTCGATTCCCGGCCGCATCATCGGCGTGTCGAAGGATGCACGCGGAAATACCGCGCTACGCATGGCGATGCAAACCCGTGAACAGCACATCCGCCGCGAAAAGGCGACGTCCAACATCTGTACCGCCCAGGCACTGCTGGCCAATATCGCTGGTTTCTATGCCGTCTATCATGGCGCCGAGGGCCTGCGCACCATCGCTGGCCGCATTCATCGCCTGACCACCATTCTTGCGCACGGTCTGCAGCAGAAAGGCATCCAACTGGTCAATGACAGCTGGTTTGACACTCTGCGTCTGACTGGTGTCGACCGCGGCAAGATCCTTGGCCGCGCCATGACCCATGACATCAACCTGCGCTACTTCGACAATGGCGATGTCGGCGTAAGTCTCGACGAGACCACTACCGCTCACGACCTCGATATCCTCTTCGACGTACTGCTCGGTGAAGAACACGGGCTCGGTGTTCGCGAGCTCGACGATGGTGTGGTCGCTGACCAGGCCAGCGGTATCCCGGCTGCCTGCCAGCGTACCAGCGACTTCCTGAACCATCCGACCTTCCAACGTTACCGTAGCGAAACCGAGATGCTGCGTTACCTGAAGCGTCTTGAAAACAAGGACCTGTCGCTGGCACATGCGATGATTCCGCTGGGCTCCTGCACCATGAAGCTCAATGCCACTACTGAAATGATGCCGATTACCTGGCCAGAGTTCGCGCGCATCCACCCCTTTGCGCCGAAGGACCAGGTGGCCGGCTATCGGCAGATGATTGATGAACTGGCGGCCTTCCTGGTGGAAATTACCGGCTACGATCACATCTCGATGCAGCCCAACTCCGGTGCCCAGGGCGAGTACGCCGGTCTGGTAGCGATTCGCCGCTACCAGGCCGCACAGGGTGAAGGCCACCGAGACATCTGCCTGATTCCGAGCTCCGCACACGGCACCAACCCGGCCTCCGCCGCCATGTGCAGCATGAAAGTCGTGGTCGTCGAGTGTGACGACAACGGCAACATCGACCTCACGGACCTGCGTGCCAAGGCCGAACAGCATGCCTCACAGCTTTCGGCAATCATGCTCACCTACCCGTCGACCCATGGCGTATTCGAGGAAGGTGTCCGCGAAGCCTGCGAGATCGTGCATGCCAATGGCGGCCAGGTATACATCGATGGCGCCAACATGAACGCACAGGTGGGTCTGGCCTGCCCGGGTGACTTCGGCGGCGACGTCAGCCACCTCAATCTTCACAAGACATTCTGCATCCCGCATGGCGGCGGTGGCCCCGGAATGGGCCCGATCGGTGTAAAGGCACACCTTGCGCCCTACGTTGCCAACCATGTGGTAACACCTCTGGAAGGCGTGGAAGCCAACTCCGGCGCAGTATCCGCCGCCGCCTTCGGTTCGGCTTCGATCCTGCCGATCTCCTGGGCATACATCAAGATGATGGGAGCTCGCGGCCTACGTGAAGCCACCGAGCTGGCAATCCTCGGTGCCAACTACATCGCCCGTCGCCTGGGCGACCACTATCCGGTGCTCTACAAGGGGCAGAACGGTACCGTCGCCCACGAATGCATCATCGATATTCGCCCGCTCAAGGCCGCTTCCGGCATCAGTGAGGAAGACATCGCCAAACGCCTGATCGACTATGGTTTCCATGCGCCAACCATGTCGTTCCCGGTGCCCGGCACCTTGATGATCGAGCCAACCGAGTCGGAGTCGCTATACGAGCTGGATCGTTTCTGCGACGCAATGATCGCGATTCGTGAGGAAATCGGCAAAGTGGAAAGTGGAGAGTGGACAGCCGAGGACAACCCTCTGGTGCACGCACCGCATACCATGGCCGACCTGATGGATAGCGAGTGGACGCGCAGCTACTCACGTGAAATCGGCGCGTTCCCTTCCGATGCGGTCAAAGGCGCCAAGTACTGGCCGGCAGTCAACCGTGTCGACAACGTGCTGGGCGATCGTCAGTTGATCTGTTCATGCCCGAGCATCGATGAGTACCGCGACTGACCTGCAGTCAAGTATGTACTCGATTGACACCCCGCTGCGGCGGGGTGTCATCGTTTCAGGTGCTGGAATAGTTGGCGGGAATAGTTGGCGGGAATAGTTGGCTGGAATAGTCATCTGGAATAGTCGGCTGACTCAGTTGGCGCCAGACGCATCCGGTTCGCCTGACGGTCGGTTGTCCGGGTGACCGAAGCGCTCAAGATGGCGCTGCTCGCGAAAAGCTTCGAGCAGCCGGAAGTAGCGGCCGGGAATCCGTGCATCGCGACGACTGACCAGATAGAAGGTCTCATCAACCGGCTGCGAGAGTGGCAGCTCACGTACCTGACGCTGCCAGGGAGACGTCTCCAACACCAACCGCGATACCACACTGAAGCCGAGTCCACGCGCGACCGCATCCAGCACCATGCCGACCTCGTTGGTAAAGCCCTGGCTGGGAAACTGGCTCATGGACCGAAACTCACTGGAAAAATTGGCCTTGAGTAGCGCACGCGCCTTGTCCAACCCCTCGCTGTAGTTGATGAATCCCAGCCCCAATAGATCATTGAGCGACGCTCCCGCGAAGTCCGCCGGGACCACAAGACACAACGGCTCGTCATACCATGCCTCGACATCAACCGCCTCCTCCCGAGGCATCTCAGTCACCACCCCGACATCATGACGACCGGTGATCACATCGGTGATGATCTCCGGCTGGAAGGCGAAGCAATAGGTCACACTCAAGCCGGGATTAAGCTGCTGCTGGCCGAGCAGAAATGGATACAGCATCACACCGATACTGGCGGTGGAGGCAATTCGGCACTCGCCACTGAACAAGCTATCGTCATCCAGCGAATGGCGAAATTGCTCATGATCCGAGAACAACCGGACACCATAATCATGAGCGCGCCGCCCTGCTTCGGTCAGCCTGATCCGTCGCCCCTGACGCTCGATCAGAGGCTTGCCGAGATACTGCTCCAACTTGCGCACATGTTGACTGACGCCAGGCTGCGTCATCGATAGCCGCCGGGCAGTGCCCGTAAAGCTACCGGTCTCGACGAGCGTAATGAAGGTACGGAAGTATTGAGCATTGAACATGGGCAGTCGGCCACTCCGTGAAAGCGCCGCCATTCTATCACTTTGCAGGTTCTACAGCAGCGCTGCCCCGGGCCTGCGGCTCGTGTTAGCATCAACATCAGCCATTTCGTACACCTCTGTTCTACCCAGTTTGAGAGCCCTGTTCATGTCCGACCCTATCGCCGCTCGCGCCGACGCCATCCATGAAGCCCTGCTGTCCATGGAGCAGGAGGCTGGTGCCGACGACCTCTTTCCTCTGGGCTACCTCATTCCCCAGATTCCTCTCGTCTTCGATCAACTCGACTACGACCCGATGGATGTGGACGGTGAAGAATTTGACGCCGTCTTCCATCAATGGCTGGACAACACTTTCGCCCAGGATGGCATGAGCGACGCTGACCAGCAGGCAGTTAGACAACTCTTCAACCTGGCGTGCCTTCAGGCCCAGGCCAGCACGCCCTGACAAGGAAGCCAGCAATGCCAGAAACCATTTCTGCCACCATCTCTCCGGAAGGCAGTCTTGAAATCCTGTCCCAGCACGAGGTCAATCGTCTGCGCGACACGTCTCAGGCCGGCCTGCATGACATTCTGCGCCGCTGCGCCCTGGCGGTGCTCAACTCGGGCAACCCGATGGATGATGGTCTTGCGCTGATGGAGACCTACCCGGATTTCGATATCGAGGTTCAGCAACAAGACCGTGGCGTACGCCTCAAACTGTCCAATGCGCCCGCCGAAGCCTTTGTTGATGGACGTATGATTCGCGGTATCCGAGAGCACCTGTCATCGGTGCTGCGCGATATCGTCTACGTCTACAACGAGATTCAGACCCAGAACCGTTTCGACCTGAGCTCCGGTGAAGGCACCACCAACGCCGTCTTCCACATCCTGCGCAAGGCCGGGACTCTGAAACCAGGCCTGGACCCCAGCATGGTGGTCTGTTGGGGAGGGCACTCGATCTCTCGCGAGGAGTACGAGTACACCAAGGATGTCGGCTATCACCTCGGTCTTCGCGATCTCGATATCTGCACCGGCTGTGGACCCGGCGCGATGAAGGGGCCGATGAAAGGAGCCAATGTCGCGCATGCCAAGCAACGCCGCTACCCCGCTCGTTACCTTGGTGTTTCGGAGCCCGGCATCATCGCCGCGGAAGCCCCCAACCCCATCGTCAACGAACTGGTGGTAATGCCGGACATCGAGAAGCGTCTCGAGGCTTTCGTGCGCCTGGGCCACGGCATCATTGTCTTTCCTGGCGGCGTTGGTACCGCAGAGGAAATCCTTTATCTGCTTGGCATCCTGCTGCATCCCGACAATGCCGATATGCAGTTGCCGCTGATATTTACCGGGCCTGCCAGTGCTGCCGATTACTTCACGCGCATCGATGAGTTTCTGGTCTACACCCTGGGAGAATCGGTGCGTAACCTGTATCGCATCATCATCGCTGACCCGGCGAGTGTCGCCAGAACCATGCGCGCCGATATTGAAAAGGTTACCGAGTATCGTCGCTCCCGGCAGGATGCGTTCCACTTCAACTGGCGGCTGACCATTGCTCGCGACTTCCAGGAACCCTTCACGCCAACTCATGAAGCAATGGCTTCTCTGGCCTTGCGTCGTGAACTACCCAAACATGAATTGGCTGCCAATCTCCGTCGCGCCTTTTCCGGGATTGTCGCGGGCAACGTCAAGGAACAAGGTCTGCGTGCCATAGAGGCGCATGGTCCCTTCCGCCTGCACGCCGACGCCGACCTGATGGCGAAACTGGATGCCCTACTGACATCCTTCGTCGCTCAAGGCCGCATGAAGCTGGCTGGTGAGTACGAGCCCTGCTACACGCTGGGCAATGCTGGCTGAGGCAAGAGTTGCTCGATGATCGCCGGGACGACTGCCATAACGGCCGCCCTCAACGATCATCACAACGACAACGGCCCGGGTTCATTACCCGGGCCGTTGCTGCTCTGACTCACCTGACGACTTCTGATTCACCTGGATTCGCCTAGCGACTGCTGTGTCTGGCAACTGCTGTGTCCAGTAATTGCTGTGTCTAGCAACACGCTTTCGACAGTGGTCAGTCCTTGCGTGCAAATATCAGCACGATGGCATACAACAATAGGCCCGCCGTTGCTCCCTGGGACAGCGTCGCAAGGCCAAGCGGCACACCACTTCCGACGACCTTCCAGCCGATCATCGCCAACATGCCAACAACCAGGCAACCAATCAGAGTGAACAACAGGCGCAGGAAGCGCGAGCGACCAGTTCCATCGAGGAACCGCCACTGCATGAGACTGGCCAACGCCAGCACACCAAGGATAATCCAACCAAGTGTTTCCCGGGTGGCATGACCCGCCACGGAGTAACGCGGCAGGGTCAAGGCCAGCACGATCATCAGCCCGACCATCAGGCTCAGTCGCGCCGGACTGGCCACCTTACCGGCAACCTTCGGTGTCCTTGACTCGCTCATCAGGCCACCTTGAGGTCTTGTGCGCTGATCCAGGCCTCGACCCAGGGCAAGGCAGCATCGTCAGCCATGAAGGTCTCCATGGCATCAATCTCCAGGCGCTCGTCCAGGCGCGTTGCCCCCTGACCCTGCAGCAGCTCATCGAGGCGACGCCCGGCGCCACAGAACGTGTCGCCGTAGGAGCTGTCGCCCATGGCAATCAAGCCATAGCGCAAGCTCGGGAGCCCGGGGCTCTGATCCTGAAGTTCTCTGACGAAGGGAACGAAATTACCGGGAAAGTCGCCGCTACCGGTCGTCGAGACGCAAAATAGTGCGAGGTCGGTATCTTCTGCGGTGACATCAGCGAGACTGGGCTGGTCGAGAACCTGCACCTCGTAACCCGCGTCTTCGAACAACGGCTTGACTTGTTCGGCTACGTCCAGGGCACCACCATACATGGTACCGACAAGTATCTTGAGTGTAGGCATATGAGGCTTGACTTGATGAAAGGGGCTGGAAAAACTGTGTAAATTCTATCATGTACGCCAGTCCTGGCATAACCCTGAGCTCGACCAGCTGGCGTCGCCCACATTCACCGCTTCACCACAACATTCGAGTTCCCACCATGCAGGAAACCTTCGACGCCTGGATCACCCCGATCATGATCGGCGGCCTGATGCTGTTCATGTGTTTCATTATCCGCGACCTGGCACGCACATCGCGCGCTGGACGCTTCGGCACCCTGATGTTGTTCGTCGTACTTGGCGCCGGCATGCTCGGTTATATCTTCAAGGTGGCAATTGGCTGGTGGCTCCAACAACAGGGCATTCAGACCTCATAGCTCATAGCTCATAGCTCATAGCCACCTTCATCATCGCCATTTCCCATATCACCAGTATTATCAAAGGCATCATGGCCAGTGCCAGGTGGGCATATCCAGAATTCCGCGACCGGGAATCTGCGTCTCACCCAACTGCTTGTCCAACTCAATACCTTGGCAGCGCTCTGAACCACCAAGAGCCGCGACCAAACGACTCGAATGGGTAACTACCCAAACCTGCGTGGACGCACTGACGCTGATGATCAACCTGGCCAATGCCGACAACAGATCCGGATGCAGACTATTCTCTGGCTCATTGAGCACCATCAGCGAGGGTGGTCGTGGCGTGAGCAATGCCGCCATCAATAACAGATAGCGCAAAGTACCATCGGAAAGCTCACTGCTGGACAGCGGCCGCAGCAGACCATGCTGATGGAAGGCCAGTGCCAGCCGACCGCCGCCCATCGGTTCGATCGCCAGACGGGCTCCCGGAAAGGCATCCTCGATCGCCGCATCGAGCGACTGGGCATCGCCAATCTCGCGGATCGTCTGTAGTGCTGCAACGAGATCGCGGCCATCGTGGTGCAATACCGGCGTACGGGTCGCCAACGGCACCTGGCGCGCCGGAGCCTCTGGATCAGTCCGAAAGTGATCGTAGAAGCGCCAGTCGCGAATTCTCTCACGCAACTCAAGTACCACAGGCGTCGCCCTGGCATCCGCCACCTGGCTGAACAAGCTGTCAAAGCTCTGTAGCTGCTCGCTGACACCGATCCAACGCCGCCCCTCCCTGACCCTTACCAACGGGCCCTTGCGGTCCACAATCGCACTTGTGGGCCGCCAGGCACTACCTACCCAGATAAGCTCACGCTTGATTTCCGGATCGAGGTTGAAATGGCTGGTGGAATCGGGGCGCGGCAGCCCCAGCTCGATCAGATAGCCGAAATCCTCACTGCTGAATCCCAGCTTGAGGCGCACGGCTTGCTGACGAGGCCCGCCCTGAACAGGCTCACTGCCCTCACGCATACCACGTGAAAACTGCTCGGGACCGGCCCAGAAGCAGGACGGTAACCCTCCCTCACTGGCCAGTGCGGATACCACGTCGCCCTGAGCGGTAGCAGCCAACAGACGCAGCGCACGATAAAGGTTGGATTTGCCACTACCATTGGCGCCGGTAATGACATTGAGCGCACCCAACTCGAGTCGCAGATCACGCAATGAGCGGTAGTTGGATACGGCCAGAGAAATCAGCATGGTGTGGATCTCACACGCGAGGCACCGCTCCTGAGAAGGATATCGCAACGCAAACAGCGCCGCTCCCCGAAGGAAGCAGCGCTATCGTGGCAGTCTGCGATCAGGAATCGAAGTCGGAGTCGGAATCCCCCACCTGACTCTTGAGCTTCTGCCCGGGACGGAAAGTCACCACTCGCCTGGCAGAGATCGGAATCTCCTCACCAGTCTTGGGATTACGTCCCGGTCGTTCACGCTTGTCTCGCAGGTCGAAATTACCGAACCCAGACAATTTGACCTGCTCGTTCTCACGCAGGCAAGCGCGGATTTCCTCGAAGAAAGCTTCCACCATGGACTTCGCTTCCCGCTTGGAAAGGCCGAGTTCCGTATGCAGATGCTCTGCCAGTTCGGCCTTGGTCAACGCACCCATGTTGTCATCCTCATGGTGATGGTCTTGCCAGCCGTCTGCGCTCACATACCGCTCCCTTCGATCAGGCTCTCAATTCCGCCTGTAGACGCTGGCGAGCAGTGGTAACGATGGCATCGACCAACTGATTGATTTCATCGTCATTTAGCGTGCGCGAAGGATGCTGCCAGGTCAAGCCCAGAGCGACACTCTTGTGTTGCTCAGCAACGCCCTTGCCCTGATAGACGTCAAACAACGCCACATCGGTCAGCCATTCGCCCGCCTCGCTGCCCACGGCATCAAGTAGCGCCTGGACCGGCGTGGTATCGGCTACGACAAAGGCCAGATCACGGCGGACCTCGGGGTAGCGTGACAGGGGTTTGAACGCAGGAACCCGTCCTTCGGTCAGTGCATCGAGACGCACTTCAAAGAGAATCGCATCAGCCTTGAGCCCCAGTTTCGCTCGCGTTGCCGGATGCAGTGCTCCGATCCAGCCGGCCTCTTCGCCACGATGCAGCACTCGTGCGCACTGTCCCGGATGCAAGGACGGGTGCTCACCCGGTTCGAAACGCCAGGCATTCGCATCACCAGCAACACCAAGCAGGCTCTCGAGATCACCCTTGAGGTCGAAGAAGTCGACCTTGTCACGACCACCGGTCCACCCCTCCGGCAGGCGTGATCCGCAAACCACCGCACCGAGCATCGGGATCTGCTCCAGCTGATCGAGTTCGCCGCGGAATACCAGACCACTCTCGAACAGCCGCACACGGGTCTGTTGGCGATTGAGATTGTGTTCCAACGCACGTACCAGACCCGGGAACAGACTGGCACGCATCACCGAAAGATCCGTAGAGATCGGGTTGGCCAGTACCGGCGACTTTGCCTCAGGCAACAACGCCTGCTGCAGCTCGGGAGCCACGAAGCTGTAGGTAATCGCCTCCTGATAGCCACATGCGGTCATCTGACGGCGCAGCAGTCCCAGCGGAGTGCGACCTTCGGCCTCGGGTTGCAACGCCAGGCGCACGGCTGGGCGACGCACAGGCAACTGGTTGTACCCATGGATCCGTGCGACTTCCTCAATCAGATCCTCTTCAATGCTGACATCAAAGCGCCAACTCGGCACCTTGACCGTCCAGCCATTATCCACGGACTCCACTGCCATACCGAGACGCTCGAGGATCTCGGCAATCTCGGCATTGTCCAGATGCTTGCTCAAGGCTCCCGCAAGGCGCGCCTCACGAAGGGTAACCTCTCGCCCGACGGGCAGATGCGCCTCACTGACCTGCTCGTTGAGAGGCCCGGCTTCACCGCCACAGATATCGAGCAGCAACTGCGTTGCACGCTCGATGGCACGACGCGTCATCTCGGGATCAACACCACGCTCGAAGCGATGAGAGGCATCGGTATGCAGGCCGTAGGAACGTGCCTGGCCGGCAACAGCAAGCGGCGTGAAGAAAGCTCCTTCGAGGAAGATATCGCGTGTTTCGCTGTTCACCCCGGAGTGCTCTCCCCCCATGACACCAGCGATGGCCAACGGCCCCTTCTCGTCAGCAATGATCAGCGTTCCGCTATCCAGCGCAACGTTCTGACCATCGAGAAGTACCAGCTCCTCACCCTGACGCGCCAGACGCACGATCACCGCCCCATTGAGGTTGGCGAGATCAAAGGCGTGCAGCGGCTGTCCGAGCTCGAGCATGACATAGTTGGTGACATCGACGGCCGGATCGATCGCGCGAATACCGCTGCGACGCAAGCGCTCCACCATCCAGGTTGGGGTGCTGGCGGTGATATCGACGCCCTTGATCACTCGTCCGATATACCGCGGGCAACGCTCGGGGTCATCGAGCTGGACCGGAAAGGTCTGGTCATGGGCAGCGACAACCGGAGTCCCCGGCAACTCGGCAAGCGGCAGGCGATTGAGCACTCCCACTTCCCGCGCCAGGCCGACCACACTGAGGCAATCGCCACGATTGGGAGTCAGATCAACCTCAATGGTGTGATCATCCAGTCCCAGGTACTCGCGCAGCCCAGTGCCCACCGGCGCATCCTCGGGCAACACCAGGATACCTTCAGACGTACCTTCTTCGAGCCCCAGCTCCGAGGCCGAGCAGATCATGCCGAAAGACTCGACACCTCGCAGCTTGGCCTTCTTGATCTTGAATGGCCCAGGCAATACCGCACCCACCTGGGCAAAAGGAATGCGCTGCCCGACGGCTACATTGGGGGCACCACAAACGACCTGCACGGTCTCACCACCACCGTCACGAACCTGACAGACATTCAACTTGTCAGCGTCGGGATGCTGAACCTTACCGACGACTTCAGCGACAACCACGTTGGTGAAATCGGCAGCAACCGGTTCCACGGCATCGACTTCCAGGCCAGCCATAGTGATCTGGTCGGCCAACCCCTGTGTCGAGAGCTGCGGCGAGACCCATTCGCGCAGCCACTGTTCGGAAACTTTCATTTCGGCTCCTGTTACGTCTGTTGCTGGCGAATGTCAGTGAAACTGCTTGAGGAAACGCAGATCATTTTCGAAGAACAGGCGCAGGTCGTTGACGCCATAGCGCAACATGGCCAAACGCTCCGCCCCCATACCGAAGGCAAAGCCGGTATAGCGCTCGGGATCAATACCGCCATGGCGGAATACTTCCGGATGCACCATTCCACAGCCCATGACTTCGAGCCAACCAGTCTGGGAGCACACACGGCAACCTTCGCCAGAGCACATCACGCATTCGATATCGACTTCGGCAGACGGCTCGGTGAACGGAAAATACGACGGGCGGAAACGCACCGAAAGGTCATCACGCTCAAAGAAGGCGTGCAGAAAATCCTCGATGGTGCCTTTGAGGTCGGCAAAGCTGACACCTTCCTCAATCAACAGACCCTCCACCTGATGGAACATCGGAGTATGGGTCAGGTCCGAATCACTGCGATACACGCGCCCCGGACAAACGATGCGAATCGGCGGCTCACCCGCCTTCATGGTGCGCACCTGCACCGGAGACGTATGGGTACGCAGCAGTCGAGTAGCATCAAAATAGAAAGTGTCGGCCATCCCCCGCGCAGGGTGATGCGCCGGAATATTCAGGGCTTCAAAGTTGTGGTAGTCATCCTCGAGCTCCGGGCCAACGGCAACGTCATAGCCAATGCGCCGGAACAGCGACTCGATACGTTCGAGAGTACGAGTCACGGGATGCAGACCGCCAGCAGGCTGACCACGCCCTGGCAACGTGACATCAACCCGCTCATCCGCCAGGCGCGCATCGAGCTCTGCCCTGGCCAGAGTATCGCGGCGTGTCTCGAGTTCCTGTGCCAGCGCCTGCTTCGCCTGGTTGATCTGCTCGCCGGCCGCAGGCCGCTCTTCAGGTGGCAGCTTACCGAGCCCCTTGAGCAGCGCCGTCAACTCGCCCTTCTTGCCCAGATAACGCACCCGAATCTCGTCGAGCGCCACCATGTTGTCTGCGGCCTTGATGGCCTCGCGAGCCTGTTGAACCAATACAGGTAGATGGTCCATCCGTAGAGCTCCGATGTGGTTGATCTTGCAGTGGAAACAAAAAAACAGGGGAAGAGCGGCTGCTCTTCCCCTGGGACGATCATGCTTCAGTACCCCTGAGGGTACGATGCGCTAATCGGACGCGCTTACTGGGCAGCCTTGGCCTTTTCCACGATGGCAGCAAAAGCAGCCTTCTCGTGAACGGCCAGGTCAGCCAACACCTTACGGTCGATTTCGATACCAGCCTTCTTCAGGCCACCAACGAAACGGCTGTAGGACAGACCATGCTGACGGGCACCGGCGTTGATACGCTGGATCCACAGGGCACGGAACTGACGCTTGCGCTGACGACGGTCACGATACGCATACTGACCGGCTTTGATGACGGCCTGCTTGGCCACGCGAAAAACGCGCGAACGGGCACCGTAGTAACCCTTGGCCTGCTTCAGAATCTTCTTGTGACGACGACGGGCGACGACACCACGCTTGACACGAGTCATAGCACTCTCCTGACTTTATCTAGTTACACCAAGGGTTAAATGTACGGCAGCATGCGACGCACGAGTGCCTTGTCGGCATCGTGAATCTGCTGCATGCCACGCAGCTGACGCTTACGCTTGGTGGACTTCTTGGTCAGAATGTGACTACGGAAGGACTGCTTGTGCTTGAAGCCATTAGCAGTCTTCTTGAAGCGCTTGGCTGCGCCACTGTTGCTTTTGATCTTCGGCATGAGGATAAACTCCGCTCGATATTTTTTAGAAAACCCGGGGCCGATCGCCAGTTCTTCAACTGACGACCCGTTTGTCTGGCCGTCGGATCACTTCTTCTTGGGGGCAATGATCATGATCATCTGGCGCCCTTCCATCTTGGGGAAGGCTTCCACTGTGCCGATCTCTTCGAGATCTGCAGCAATGCGTTCCATCAGCTTGCGGCCGAGGTCCTGGTGCGCCATTTCACGCCCACGAAAACGCAGGGTGACCTTGCCCTTGTCGCCACCTTCGAGGAAACGAATCAGGTTTTTCAGCTTGACCTGATAGTCTCCCTCGTCGGTGCCAGGCCGGAACTTTACTTCCTTGACCTGAATCTGCTTCTGCTTCTTCTTCTGAGCAGCCTTCTGTTTCTTCTGCTCGAATACGAACTTGCCGTAATCCATGATCTTGCAAACGATCGGATCGGCATTGGAAATCTGTACGAGATCCATCCCCTCAGCTTCGGCACGCTCAAGAGCATCGCTGGTATCCACGATGCCCAACTGCTCGCCGTCGCTCGCGATCAGGCGAACCTGATCCTCGGTGATGCGCTCGTTCATTGGCGGACGCTTTTCCTGGGGGCGTCCTCTGGGGTTGCTACGCTTGATGGTTGCGTCTCCACTTTAGCTTAGGAAGATGTCGAACAGGCGGCGGCCACATGACCGCCTACCCTCAATACCGCTCGGCCTGGACTCTCTCGATGAAGGCATCCACCGTCATGGTGCCCAGATTCTCACCGCTGCGCGTGCGCACAGCCACCGAGTCGGCCTCGACTTCCTTATCTCCGACGACAAGGAGATAAGGGACCTTCTGCAACGTATGCTCGCGGATTTTAAAGCCGATCTTCTCGTTCCTCAAGTCCGACTTGACGCGAAGGCCAAGATTCTGCAAACGAGAGGTCAAGGCTTCGGCATAATCTCGCTGAGCATCGGTGATAATCATCACCACTGCCTGCTCTGGAGCCAGCCACAGCGGCATGGCACCAGCATAGTGCTCGATCAGGATGCCAATGAAGCGCTCCATGGAGCCGACGATGGCACGATGGAGCATGACCGGAGGTTTGCGCTCGCCCTCTTCGGTCACATACTGGGCACCCAGGCGAGTAGGCATCATGAAGTCGACCTGCATGGTACCGACCTGCCATTCGCGCCCCAGGCAATCCTTCATATGATACTCGATCTTGGGACCATAGAAGGCGCCTTCACCCGGCAGTTCCTGCCATTCAACGTCACATGCCTTCAAGGCACTACGCAACGCATCTTCAGCACGGTCCCAGACTTCATCATCACCGATCCGCTTATCCGGACGCAGAGCAATCTTGATGGCAATGTCATCAAAACCAAAGTCACTATAGACCTTTAGCGCCTGCCGATGGAAGTCGGTGACTTCCGATTCGACCTGGGCCTCGGTGCAGAATACGTGACCATCGTCCTGAGTGAAGGCTCGTACACGCATGATACCATGCAGCGCGCCGGACGGCTCATTTCGGTGGCAACCACCGAACTCCCCGAAACGAACCGGCAACTCGCGATAGCTTCGCAACCCTGAATTGAAGACCTGGACATGTCCCGGGCAGTTCATCGGTTTGAGAGCATATTCTCGCTTTTCCGACTCAGTGAAGAACATGCCATCGGCATAGTTATCCCAATGGCCGGACTTCTTCCACAACGAAACATCCATGATCTGCGGACAACGAATTTCCTGATATCCGCCTGCCTTGTAGACGCCACGCATGTACTGCTCAACGACCTGCCAAAGCGTCCAGCCATTGGGGTGCCAGAACACCATCCCTGGCGCCTCTTCTTGCATATGGAACAGGTCCAGACGACGAGCCAACTTACGGTGGTCGCGCTTTTCGGCTTCCTCAAGGCGCTGGATATACGCCTTGAGCTGCTTCTTGTCTCCCCATGCGGTGCCGTAAATACGAGTCAGCATGGCGTTTTCGGCATTGCCACGCCAATAGGCCCCGGCCAGCTTGGTCAGCTTGAATGCCTTGAGGTGTCGTGTATTGGGCACGTGTGGGCCACGACACATATCCGTGTATTCCTGATGATGATAGAGACGAATGGTCTCGCCCTCGGGAATCGCACTGACGATTTCCTGTTTGTAGGGCTCATCACGATCGACAAAGGTAGCCAACGCCGTGTCGCGATCAACGTACTCGCGAACAACGTCATATTCCTCGTCGATCAATTGTTTCATACGCGCTTCGATGACTTCGAGATCTTCAGGAGTCACCGATTTACCGAAATCGATATCGTAGTAGAAGCCATCCTCGATCACAGGCCCGATGGCCATGTGTGCTTCCGGATACAACT
This sequence comes from Halomonas huangheensis, assembly GCF_001431725.1. Taxonomy (NCBI): domain Bacteria; kingdom Pseudomonadati; phylum Pseudomonadota; class Gammaproteobacteria; order Oceanospirillales; family Halomonadaceae; genus Halomonas; species Halomonas huangheensis. The sequence continues at coordinate 2,396,399 of NZ_CP013106.1, forward strand.
GCTTGACGGCGTGGCCGATCAAGTGAGCGCAGGAATGTCGGATGATTTCCTGACCGTCTTCATCACGTGCAGTGATGATATCAACTCGCGCATCACGCTCGATCACGTCTGCGGCATCGACCAACACACCGTCGATTCGGCCGGCAATACAGGCCTTGGCCAGTCCCGGACCGATACTTGCGGCCAGGTCCATGATGCTCAAGGGTTCGTCAAAGGTTCTCTGACTGCCATCAGGCAGTGTCACGATGGGCATGAAAGCTGTCCTTGTGCAACAGTGGTGATCCATACCAGGGACCACATGCTGCCATCAGATGGATTCGAGGAGTTCAAACAGCGGCATAGCGTACCAGAAACGGGGCTTCGAGCGCCATCGGGATTGCCATCTTATCGACAATCACACCGGGCGGAAGTACCGATGCCCAGCGACCACCCACAAACAAAAACGAGGCGCCCGAAGGCGCCCCGTTTTTCATCGCTCCGGCCCGGGGGCCGGTAGAGACAAGAGTCAGGACAGAATTACTGCCACTCACCCAGCTCAACGCGACGGTTTTCAGCGCGGCCAGCGTCAGTGTCGTTAGACGCAACCGGCTGCTCTTCGCCGTAACCAACAGCACGCATGCGGCTCGGGTCGATGCCCTGGCTGGCCAGGAAGCGAGCAACAGAAGCAGCACGCTCCTGAGACAGCTGCTTGTTGTACGCAGCAGCACCAGTAGAGTCAGTGTGGCCTTCGATCACAACACCAACGTTGGAGTTGTTGCGCAGCGGCTCAGCAACACCCAGCAGAACCTGCTCAGCTTCCGGAGTCAGCTTGGCAGAATCAAACTCGAAGTGAACGCCACGCAGTACCAGGTTATCTTCACAACCCAGAGCGTTGACCTTCACACCAGCCGGAGTACCCGGGCACTGGTCCTGGAAGTCCGGCACGCCGTCACCGTCGGAATCCAGCGGGCAGCCTACTGCGTCAACAGCAACGCCAGCCGGGGTACCGGGGCACTGGTCATTCTCGTCGTAGACGCCATCACCGTCGGAGTCGACGCGAGCAGCAGCTACCGGCTCCTTGTTGGGCTCTGCACACAGCAGGGCGCCAGCAACAGTACCGATGGTAGCGCCAACAGCAGCGCCAGTGTCTTCGTCGCTGTCGCCGGAAGTACCGTAACCGATACCACCACCGATCAGACCACCAGCAACGCCACAGACCAGCGGATGCTGATACCAGGCCTTGTCGGCGTTGGAGCTCATGTCAGAGGATGAACCTGAGCTGGCACAGCCGGACAGGCCGACAACCAGAGCAGATCCGAGCAGCAAGCCAGTCGTTGATTTTTTCATGTAAGACTCCTTCTTTTTTGACACTCAATGCTGAATACCGGGTAACCCTGTTCTTCAGCGGGTCCAATGTTGTGCCGGACGAGAAACAGGATAGGTACCCTAATTCCCCTATGGCAAGATAAGCATGAAATATAGTACCTGACCAGCCCTGCGGCCCGGAACTTCACGCCTCTCACAACAACTTTTGCCGTATAGCGGTACCACACAGCAGCTAAACCATTGTGCGAACCAATGATGACGTTTCCATATCACGCCATCAATAGACCACTACAAGTATACCTGCACATTTACATCTTCGAACAGTGTTCGCATTGATTCAAGTAAGACTCTCTGGATAACGAGCTCGAAAATCCAGTACTGACTTTGCAGCCTCGAGCACTTGCTGGCGATACCGGTCCTCAACCTCCAATCTATGGCGGTCCTCGTCGAAGCGCTGTCTTGCCGTCAACTGCTTGCGCGCATCATGGGTATGCAGGTGTCGAGTCTGTTCATAAACCTCGACAAACACCCGAAACTCACTGCGCTCCAACAACGACGAATCAAGCAATTCCAGCAACACCTTGCAACGCCAGCAACCTTCGGTGACATCCACTTGCTCCTGCACCAACGAAGATGCAACCAACTCGAGATTCTCCAGTGCATTATCGCGTGCACGGCGGTCTTCATTGCGCCGAAAGATCTCGCGCCGCCCCACTTCCTTATGCAGGGTGACCGCGTAATACGCCAGTGCAACAATCACGACCAGCCCGATGCCAAGCAGGCTCAGCGCTACGGATGTGGACATGATTTCCCCCACTAGTTCAAAAGCTTGGCATTCTACACAACCTTACTGCAAGAGAAACCCCACAACCTTGTAGGAATCATCCCAAACGATGACCTGCGGCGATCACAAGATCAGAAGATCAGAAGAACGGATCAGCGGACGAGCGGATGAACAAAGCGTTCAGCCAGCAAGCGACACCAGATAGTGGTCAGCCAGCAGCAGCACGAACACGCCCAACAAATAGTGAATGGAGAACCAGAATGCCCGCAATGGCGCTTGCGCATCACGCCCTTTCCATACCCTCAGATTCCATATCATGAAGCGAATATTCAGAAAGCTGATGCCGATCAAGTATAACCAGCCGCTCATTCCAATAGAGAATGGCATCAAGGTCGCCGCGACCGTCAGCCAGCCATACAGCCACACCTGTAACCGCGCAAAGTCGTCACCATGGGTGACAGGCAGCATCGGTATCCCTGCCTCTGCATACTCATCCCGTTTGTAGATTGCCAGAGCCCAGAAGTGCGGAGGCGTCCAGGCAAATATAATCAACATCAGCAATAACGGTTCGGCACTCAATGTGCCCGTCACCGCCGTCCAACCCAACAAGGGAGGCGCTGCGCCGGCGACACCGCCGATCACGATATTCTGCGGGGTAGCACGCTTGAGAAAAACGGTATAGATCAGCGCATATCCCACCAGCGACCCCAACGTCAGCCACGCGGTCAGAGCATTCACCGTCGTCGCCAACAGCGCAATACCCGCTCCACTCAACAGCAACGCCCACCCGAGCGCGAGTGGCCATGGCATTCGTCCGCTAGCCAACGGCCGTCGGGCAGTACGCTGCATTACAGCATCCAGGCGCCGATCAACAACATGGTTGATCGCCGCTGCTCCGGCCGCGGCGAGACCGATACCAGAGATCCCAAAGATCACGGCACTGGGCGCTGGAACCGGAGCCGCCAACAACATCCCGACCAGCGCACATACCAGCATTACCAACACCACGCGCCACTTGCATAGCGCCATGAGATCACGCCAGACCTCAAGCGCGGAGGCCGACGGTAAAGACAAGGCTTCACGCATGGAGCCACCCCCCGCGCTTACCGAGTGACTGGGCAACCCGAACATTGGCGACCAGCGGATGGCGCAGTTTCCAACTGACAAGGCTGAACGCAAACACCAGCAATACAGCACCAGCCGTGTGCAGCAGCGCCAGCCCCAACGGCAGCCACAACAGTACGTTGGCGATACCCAACGCAACCTGCAGCATCAGCGCCGCGGTCAGGCTTACCAACCATGGGCGCACGCCCGCATAACGCCAATGACAAACGACCAGCACCATCAACGCAATCGCCAACGCACCTGCCCCTAATCGATGGGCAAGGTGAATGGTGCTTCGCGCTTCCACATGCAGCTGTCCATAGAGGTAATTGGGCCCAACCGTTTGAGTGAGATGAAACCCCTCTCCCCAGTCAGTTTCCGGCCACCACTGGGCATTGCAGGTCGGAAACCCCTGGCAGGCAAGCCCGGCATAGTTGCTCGTCGTCCAGCCTCCCAGCGCCAGTTGCGTAACCAGCAGGAGCGCAGCCAGCCACCACAGGCGCCCCATGGGAGCCGATACCAGGCGACGCTGCTGATGGAAGCGCCTCAGACGCAGATGTAACCAGAAAAATAGTGTCAGCACGCAGATACCGCCCAGCAGATGCAAGGTAACTACCTGGGGCCAGAGCTTGAGGGTAACGGTGTAGGCACCAAAAGCTCCCTGTATCATCAAGGCCGCAAACAACATGACAATCAGCCGCCAGGGAAAGTTATGCTGATGCCGCAACTTCCAACCAATCACTACCAGCGCCAAACCCAGCAAGCCCAATGTGGTCGCAAGGTAGCGGTGGATCATTTCCATCCACGCCTTGGAGGCTTCCAGAGGAACTCCGGAAGCGTGTTGACTGGCAACCTCTGCATTCGGGACCACAATGGCGCCGTAGCATCCTGGCCAATCGGGACAGCCGAGGCCGGCATCCAACAGGCGTGTCCAGGTGCCCGCCAATATCACCACCACGGAAAACAGCGCGCCACATAGACTCAGAGTACGCAACAATGTCACGCGCTTCGACAGCGCTACTGCAGCAGTGGCTTCAGCTTTCATGGCGCTCTCCCTGCTCGACAGACCTGGCCGTTCTGGAGTCAGCTGACTCGACTTCGGCCGAGAACTCCCGGGAGTTCTCGTCCAGCGGAGCAAACTCAGGCTCCGGGTTCATCTTGAACAGTTTTTCGATGTCATCCAGAACCAATGCGGTCTCGATCTCCGAGGAATACTCAAGGACTACCCTGCCTTCCGGGTCACCGATCCACACACGACCTTCATCTGCCCATGCAGGTTGCTGCTGCCAATGCGCGACATATTCACCAGGCAGCGCCTTGCTTTCACCACCGATTCGCACTCGGCTCAGTCGATGAGCGTTGCGCCCCAGCGCTCGATGCAATCGCCACCAGCGGTCAGCATCCTCGGCGCAGCCCTGTCCGCAGTCATAAACCATTACCCAGTCACCAGCTCCCTCCTTGTGAAGCTGATCGATAGGCCACTCACCAAGCATCGGGAGCCCAACATCGAGGTTGCCGTGAGCCGTTCTGCTATCAGGGATGCCCAACTGCCAATTCACCATTACCCAGGCAGCCACCATGGGTAGAGCAAAAACCGCAATCAGAGCCAACAGCTTGGCGCGTGCCGAATCGATCATTTCCGGACCTCCCTGGCTTCGGTATATTTATTGGCCGTTGGGGCTATCCCGCGGTCAGTAACAGAGGGACGAGCATCTGCCTGCAAGCGCCTGGCACCAAGTACCAGTGCAATCAAAGCCACCATTGCCAACGACCACCACTGCACGGCATAGGCAGTGTGTCGTTCCGGCGGCATGACATTGGGTGTCCACCAGATGGGTAACAGGCCTGCACCACTGGCCTGGTGCAGCCAGCCGTCAAAACGGAAGCCAGCAGGCCATGCTGCCGGCTCGATCTGTTGCAGACGGCGTCCTTCCAGTGCATCACCAAATACTGGCGCCTGACGGCCATCAGCCTGCCACTCACCGGTGATTCGCACTCGTCCCTCGGGCGTCGACACTTCAGGCGTTGCCCGCGACATTCCGGTTTCAAGGAACCCGCGGTCCACCAGCCAGCGCTGACCGTAGTCATCCACCAGCGGCGTCAACACTCCTACACCAAGTCGTCCATCCAAAGTACGGTTATCAAGAAACAGGGTCTCCTTGCCCAGAAAATGCCCCTCGACCACCAGCTCACTGCCCTCGCTGGGCAACTCACGCGGGGACTCTACCTGAGGGGCATTGGCCATGGCTTCCAGCCATTCACGCTTGTCGGCAGCCCTGTGCCACTGCCATAGTCCAAGACAGATACCGAGCGTCATCAGTAGACTGCACAGCACACACCAGATCATCAGCCGACCCCGACGACGCACCCTCGGTTGCCCTGACATTGCCTCTGAACGGACTCTTACCATGTTGCTCAAGATCCTGATCGCCGTTGTATTTGCCGCCATGCTGGCGAGCCTTGCTGCCGGAGCTGGCTTTCTGCTCAAGGACGACAGTCAGTCGCGTCGCCTGCTCACCTCTCTGAAGATTCGTGTCAGCCTCGCCGCACTCATGCTGATCCTGTTGGGCTATGGCTTTCTCAGTGGGCACCTGGGCGGTTGATTCCCCCCTGGTGGCAGGAGCCGGGCCAGCTATCATCCGGCCTGGCTCTCAAGAGCGCCTTTTCTGAAACAACCTGTACTGCATTCAAAAGACATAAACGAAGATGAAAAGGCCAATCCAGACAGCGTCGACGAAGTGCCAATACCAGGCTCCAGCTTCGAAGGCAAAATGATTGTGGTTATCGAAATGCCCACGCTTCACGCGCTGCAGCATGGCGAAAAGAATGATGGTGCCGATAATGACGTGGAGCCCATGAAACCCCGTGAGCATGAAGAAGGTAGAACCGTAGATACCTGCCTGTAGCGTCAGTCCATAATGATTCCAGGCTTCGTAATACTCGATGCCCTGAACGGCGATGAAGGTCACACCGAACAACACCGTCACCACCAGCCAGGTGTGAGCCCCATAACGGTCACCCTTCTTGAGAGCCTCGTGGGAGAACGTCAGCGTAATACTCGACGTGACCAACAGCACCGTATTGATCAGCGGTAGCTGCCAGGGGCTGAGGACCTCCTTCGGGCCCGAAATCGAAGGATCCGGTGGGTTCATCAACGGCCAGCTGGCGGTAAAGTCCGGCCACAACAACGCAGTGACTCCCTTGGCCCCCTCACCATCGAGCCATGGCAGAGCAAAGGTTCTCACGTAGAACAGCGCGCCAAAAAACGCAGCAAAGAACATCACCTCGGAGAAGATGAACCACGCCATTCCCCAGCGGAAGGAACGATCCATCTGACTGTCGTATAGCCCCTGCATCGATTCGCGGATCACATCGCGGAACCAGAACGTCATCACCGCCAGGATGGCAAGCAGCCCGGCCAGCATGATCGGCTTTCCAACACTGCCGTGCACCAGCCAGGTTCCGGTTCCAACCATCATCAACCCCAACGCCAGAGAGGCTAGAATCGGCCATCTGCTGGCTGCAGGTACGTAATAGCTTCCACCGCTCATGTACCACCTCCTGCGTAAACCTGACTAATGCTGTTGTCAGCGGTCAGCTTCAGCGAATCGAAATGCCCTACCACCGCCTGGTCGAGCAGCGTTTTACCGACTCGAGCCTGCTGTGGTCCGGAATCCTGCGGATGCAAGGTGTAGACCAGAGTGACGGTATTGACCTCCTGGGGCAGATCGCGAGTCAGCTGGAAGATCAAGGGTGCCTTGAAGCTCTCACCCGGCCCCAATTCCTGATTCTGGAAACAGAAACATGCCAGTTTGCGGAGGTGGAGAGATGCTTCGGACGGAGTAACGCTAGGCACTGCTCGCGCCACCATGGTTCGATCACTGAGATTGGTAAAGGTGAAGTGCACTTCGACGCTGGCGCCTGGATGCACCCTCACCTGGCGGGTATGCGCCTCGAGTTTCCAGGGAAGTCCTGCGCTGGCTCGAGTGATGAACTGCATATTCACTTCGCGGCTCATATCAGCATCCTGGTTGGCCAACGCCTGCGCTGTGGTCGAGGTCTTGCCATTGAGTCCCGTCACCTGACAGAACACGTCATAGAGTGGCACCAGCGCGAAAGCGAAGACGAACATTCCCGCCAGTACCACTAGTGTTCGCGCCACAGTACGACGGACCTGAGGTCTTCTGTCGTTTGACTCCATAGCGACACTCTCCTCAACAACAGCCATCTTTCTTCAACATCCGCAGTACTATGCTCGACCACTCAAGTGCAACATGTCCTCACGATCCTCAATGCTCGGTAGGTCGATATTGCGGAGGCGTCTCGAATGTATGCAGAGGCGCAGGACTCGGTACTGTCCACTCCAGGTCGACTGCGCCATCCCAGGCCTTGGCAGGCGCCTTCTCTCCACCGCGGACACACATGAACACGATGACCACAAACAGCAACTGGGACAGGCCGAACATGAAGGCACCGATGCTCGACAGCATATTGAAATCAGCGAACTGCAGTGAGTAATCCGGGATTCGCCGCGGCATGCCCGCCAGTCCGGAAAAGTGCATCGGGAAGAACGTCAGGTTGACACCCACAATCGACAGCCAGAAGTGCCATTGGGATAGGCGGAGATGGGGATAATGTCCTGTCCACTTCGGCAGCCAGTAATAGACCGCCGCCATGATCGAGAAGATTGCCCCTGGCACCAGCACATAGTGGAAATGCGCCACCACGAAATAGGTATCGTGGTACTGGAAATCCGCCGGCGAAATGGCAAGCATCAGGCCCGAGAAGCCACCGATGGTAAACAGCACCACGAAAGCTATCGCGAACAGCATGGCCGGCTCGAAAGTGATCGAACCGCGAAACAGCGTGGCAATCCAGTTGAATACCTTCACCCCAGTCGGCACGGCGATCAGCATCGTGCTGTACATGAAGAACAGTTCCGCCACCAATGGCAGACCAACCACGAACATGTGATGCGCCCAGACCATGAATGACAGGATGGCAATCGAGGCCGTGGCGTAGACCATCGACGCGTAACCAAACAGCCGTTTGCGCGCAAAGGTAGGAATGATCACCGACACGATGCCGAAGGCCGGCAGGATCATGATGTAAACCTCGGGGTGACCAAAGAACCAGAAAAGATGCTGGAACAACACCGGATCACCGCCGCCGCCAGCATTGAAGAAGCTGGTGCCGAAATTGATATCCATCAGCATCATGGTCACCACCCCGGCCAACACCGGCATCACCGCGATCAACAGGAACGCGGTGATCAACCATGTCCAGACAAACAATGTCATGTCCATCAGGCGCATACCCGGAGCACGCAGGTTAAGAATGGTGGCAATGATATTGATTGCACCGAGTATCGAACTGATGCCGGCAATATGCAGCGACAGGATGAAAAAGGTCGTCGAGGGTGGCGCATATGTCGTCGACAGCGGTGCGTAGAAGGTCCAACCGAAGTTGGGCGCTCCACCGGGCATGATCAAGGTACTCAGCAGTAGCGTGAACGCCACCGGCAACAACCAGAAACTGAAGTTGTTCAAGCGCGGCAACGCCATATCGGGAGCACCGATCTGCAACGGCACCATCCAATTGGCCAGCCCGACGAATGCCGGCATGACTGCGCCGAACACCATGATCAGGCCGTGCATGGTGGTCATCTGGTTGAAGAATTCCGGTTGCACCAGCTGCAGACCAGGTTGAAACAGCTCTGCACGTACCACCAGTGCGAAGACCCCTCCAATCAGAAACATCAGCAGCGAAAACAGCAGATAGAGCGTGCCGATTTCCTTGTGATTGGTCGTCAACACCCAACGCATCAGCCCGCGCGGCCGGTCGTGATGGGTATCTGAACCACCGACAGCATCGGCGGAACCCTGTTGTAGCCTGTGCTTGGGAGGCAGTGACGCCATGCGAAGTTCTCCCTGTTGGCAATGCAATCAAGTTGGAGCGCCAGCAAGCGCCGCTATTCGGTCATCATCTCGGCGATCTCCGAGGGCTGGATGGCTTCTCCAGTCTCGTTACCCCAGGCGTTGCGCTCATAGGTGATGACAGCCGCCAGTTCAACGGGGTTGAGCGTAGAGCTGAACGCCGGCATTGGCGTACCCGACACACCATTGATGACGGTATCGATATGATGTGCAGAATCGTCCATCAATGCCTGATTCCCTGCCAGCGCCGGGAAGGTCGGCGGCATACCGGAACCATCCGGCTGGTGACAGGAGGCACAGATAGCGCCGTAGACTTGCTCACCGCGCTCCATCAATTCATCAAGTGCCCATTCACGATCAACACCCATGGCCTCCTCTGCAGCGGCCGCCTTGCGCTCTTCCAGCCAGGTTTCGAACTTCTCCGGCTCCACCGCCTCGACCACAATCGGCATGAAGGCATGGTCCTTGCCACACAGCTCGGCACACTGTCCGCGATAGACACCGGGCTCATTGATACGCACCCAGTTCTCGTTGACGAAGCTGGGTATGGCATCCTGCTTGACGGCCAGGTCCGGCACCCACCAGGAGTGAATGACATCATCGCTGGTCATCAGCAGACGCACCTTCCTGTCCACTGGAATCACCAATGGCTCGTCCACTTCAAGCAGATAGTTCTCTCCTCGCTCGGCATTTCCGGAGATCTGCTCACGAGGTGTACCGAGACTGGAAGTGAACTCGACATCCTCACCCAGGTAGGAATAATGCCAACGCCATTGCTGGCCTGTGATCAGGATGTCCAGATCAGCCTCGGAAGCGTCGTACATCTTCTTGAGGGTCGCCGTTGCCGGAATAGCCATGGCGATGAGAATCAGCAACGGAATCGCTGTCCAGATCACCTCCACGGTAGTGTGCTCATGGAAGTGAGCCGCCTTGGCCCCCTTCGAGCGGCGGTAGCGGAAAAGCGAGTAGAACATCGCGCCGAACACCACTACCCCTATCACCACACAGATCCAGAAAATCGTCATGTGTAGCGAGTAGATCTCGCGGCTGACATCCGTCACCCCCACCGGCATGTTCCATTCCGCCGCAAGGGTGTGACTGCTCAGCGCCATCAAGAGCATGCCTGCAGTCATCCATACGTGCCGCATTCGCATCGATGCCTCCTGGAGCCAGTTATTGTCGTTGTAACTACTGAGTTTCTCCGGGCCTGCGCCAACCGAGCTCATCCTTGCGCAACGGCCCTTCTCCGAACGGTCCTTCTTTCAGCGGTCCTTTCCTCAACTTCAACCATGCACATCCAGCGGCATCGGAACGCACCTCATCCCGCCGCCAGCATGGCAACCACGATCAAGATCACTACCAGAATGATGCCCATGAGAAGACCCACCAGTATGAAGCTGATGGGCTTGCCGGAGGTAAAGTCTTCCCGCCGCTGTGCTTCGCCCTGCACGCCGAAAAAAGCTGCCAGCACAGATTTGACGGTCTTCCACATGTTGACCTCCAAGCGTCCCCTTATGCCTGACCATAGTTCAGGGATTCACAACTCGCTCGGAGGATTAGACCAAGGTCAGATATAGCGGCCAGCGAGAGCAGGTAACCGGAAAGCCCCTGACGACTCGAACAATATCCGACAATATCAATAGGTTAATAGATAAAAACAGGAAAAAAGAGCGCACAGGGATGATAGTGAAACCTGTGCGCGAATCAGCTACAAGCCAAACAGGCGAGTAATCAGCGGTAAGACAAAGGCAGTAACCAGGCCGGTCAACCCCATTGCCAGACCAGAGAAAGCTCCGGCCATGGCTCCAAGCCGCGCGAAAGATTGAGCGGTACCGAAGCCGTGGGCTGCCAGCCCCATGGTGAAACCCTGTACAACCGGGTCTCGAATGCCCAACAGACGAAAGATCACCGGACCTATCGCACAGCCGATCGATCCGGTGATCAGCACCAGTCCAGCTGCCAGAGAAGGAATGCCTCCGATCTTCTCGGCAACCCCCATGGCAATCGGCGAGGTCACTGAACGCGGCGCCAATGACATCACAGTGGCATGATCAGCTCCTAACAACAGTGCCAGCCCCAGAGTAGAAGCAACCGCAGTGATGATTCCGGCCAGGCAGGCCAACATCAGTGGCGCCAATAGCTGCCGCACTCGTTCTCGATGATCATAGAGCGGTATCGCCAACGCCACAGTGGCCGGTCCCAACAGGAAGTGAATGAACTGCGCCCCTTCGAAGTAAGTGGCGTAATCAATCCCGGACAACAACAGAAAAACGATAATCAACACGATACTCAGGGTTACCGCATGCAACAACGGTGTGCCACCCAGAAGTCGGTTGATTCGCACGGCCAGCGCAAACGCCAACAACGTGACCAACAGTGACAACAATGGATTTCCCGACAGATAAACCCAGAGTTCGCCCAATTCCATGACCTTCACTGGCGGCTTCATTGGCGCTCTCCGGACCGACGGGCCAATCGCTCCATCACCCAGGCAGTCACCGCCAGAGTCAGGGCCGTGGAGACGACCAGTGTTACTGCAATCGCCAGCCAGTCATCGGCAATCAAGCGGCCATGTACCATTAGACCCACACCCGCTGGCACGAACAGTAGTGTCAAATACCGCAATAATCCCTCGCCTGTGGTCCGCAGGCTGGACGGCACCTTGCCACGAACCATAAGCCCGACCAACAGGATCACCATGCCGATCACCGGCCCCGGTATCGGCAGGTCGAGCCAGCGCACCAACAACTCTCCAGCAAACTGACAGGCCAACAATATACTCATGCCCAGAATCAAAGGCATCGGCACCTCTCCTCGAAGGTCGTAGAAACGTGGATCGCCAAGCCTACACAAATCGCCCACAGACTGCTGGTCAATAACCAACCAATTGAAATAAAAGCGCAAAGAGGGCTTTTCATTTACCAGCGAACACGCTAGTATACGCCTCGTTCTCGGGGCCACTCCACTGGAGTTCGGGCTGCAAGAGAGCCAAGTCGGAGCGTGGCGCAGCTTGGTAGCGCGTTGCAATGGGGTTGCAAAGGTCGCAGGTTCGAATCCTGTCGCTCCGACCACTGAAATTCTAGATCAAACCGTCACTTACGGAATATTCCGAGTGGCGGTTTTTTCGTTGCTTGGGAAAACTATCCCAAAATATTTCCAAAACTTCCGCTAGCGGAATATTGAGCAACCGTGCTCGGCTCAGCCCCGCTCATCGACTAGCGGCCAATACTGCCGCGAGCCCTTCCTGCAGGTCCTTGACGAAATACTCGGGGACCTCCAGTGACGGGAAATGCCCTCCCGTTTCGGGCACGCACCATCGAACGATCTGTCGGTAGCGTTGCTGTGCCCAGGGGCGTGGGATCTTCTCGATATCGCGGGGATACATGGTGATGGCCGACGGCACCTCTACCCGAAGCTCGGGGTCCATCGAGCTGTGACTCTCGTAGTAGATACGCGCTGCCGATGCGCCCGTCCGCGTCATCCAGTAGAGGGTAACGTCGTCAAGAATCCGATCTCTGGAGATCGTCTCGAACGGACTGTCTTCAGTGTCCGACCACTCAGCGAACTTGTCGAGAATCCAGGCAAGCAGCCCAACGGGTGAGTCAACGAGCGAGTAGCCGATGGTCTGCGGGCGGGTCGCTTGCTGCTTCGCGTACGCCCCACGGGGGCCCGCATAGAAAGCACGGGTCTCCTCTGCCCATCTGCGCTCGACCTCCGTCAGCCCGTCGGTTGTCAGTCCGGGCAGCGCGTCTGCGAACGTAGTATGGATGCCGAGTACCTGCTCTGGAAACCTGCCGCCGAGGACCGTGGTGATATTTCCTCCCCAGTCACCTCCATGGGCTAGAAACCTGCTATAGCCGAGCCGCCCCATCAACTCCACCCATGCGGCGGCAATTCTTTCGGCCCCCCATCCGGTGGTGACCGGTTTATCGCTGTAACCAAAACCAGGCAGCGACGGAGCTACGACGTGGAATGCTGGTGCAGTGGCATCGTCCGGATCTGCCAGTTCGTCGATTACATGGGCGAACTCCGCCACGCTGCCTGGCCAGCCGTGCGTCAAGATCAGTGGTGTAGCGTCTGGGCGTGAGGACCGGCGGTGCAGGAAGTGAATCCCCAGATCGTCAATGGTCGTTCGGAACTGGCCGACCTGGTTGAGGCGTGCTTCAAACGAACGCCAGTTGTACTCGGTGCGCCAGTAGTTCACAACATCGACGAGATCGGAAAGAGGGACACCCTGGCGCCATCGATGAGGGTCAGGCGCTGGGCGATAGACCGTCTCAGCTTCCGGTAGCCGTGCCGCGGCCAGCCGTGCACGCAGGTCGTCGAGGTCAACTTCAGGTGCATGGGCTTCAAAGGCGTGCACATCGTTGGTTGGATGGTTCATGCGATGCTTCCTCCAGAGTGAGCGGCCATGGCGCCAACGCCATAAACACTGAAGGTAGCATCGGTGGTAACTAACCGATCTGTAGAGATGAAATCTTCTGATCATCGCGCAACCGGCCCATTGCGAATTACGCCCCATTGCTGACAACAGACAGCATCAACAGCGCAAAAGCCCGCGGAAGCAATAAGGCTCCCTCTCCAATATACATCAGAACTGAAATGGTCAGCGCCACTCAATTCTCGCGCGAAACTCCTGCCCAGAGGCATGCGAAATCACGAGCCCGCTGAGCAGGAAGCAGTCCTTTCCAAGGTATCCCTCAACAATCCAGGAGGTATGCCGAGGCCCTTGGGGGTTAGGCAGGAAGCTTGCTGTATAGTGGCAAAAAGGCTGCGATGCCTCTCAACCAGGTCTGGGCGTCGAGGTTGGGCATGTCGTCGCAATATCACGATAAAGCACGGAGACCAACTCATGGATGAAGCAGGCCTCAGCGGAAACTCAATCGTGCGATACGATGGTTCAGACGAGATATCTGTGTAGATGCACGTCAACAGCAAAAACGGACAATCATTGGTGGATACCGTCGGGCCAGTTGTAAGCGGCTATGTAGACCGTGTCTGGTCAGAAGGGGTAGCAGGCTGGAGTCCCGCCCCCAATGTGATGGTGTCAGTCAATGGCAGGCTTGTTGAGAGCGTGCCATGCTCCGATATGCGCCCCGACGTACAGGCAGCCAAGGCGTCGGTCGATGGCCGTGTTGGCTTCCATGCTCAATTATCTCTTGATGACGGCGACATCGTTCGGGTGACTACCCCTCAGGGGAAACCATTGCACCACAGTCCCTGGCTTTACCTACCCCCAGAGAGTGATGGATGGCTGCCAGCCTCATTGACTGCAAATCACCCTGAGTATTCCGGGGTAGCAGATTTTTCCGAGTCCTTGGCCTGGAAACGATTCCAGCCACTGTTCGGCCAACTTGGCGATATCTCGGCAGTGAAGTTTGATTCCGGCGATGGCCCTATGGTGGCACATCCCGGCATGTCCCCTGACGACGCCGGCCGTATCCATCGCTTCTACAAGCGGGTATTGACGCCCGCCGGTATCGCTAGCCCCGCGCTGCGTCATCAACAAGGCATTGGCGAGCGACAGATGCTGATCTTCGATTTCTTCCCTGGCAAGCCTCTGGATCGACATGGCCCAGGGTGGGAGGCGTGGTTACCAGCAGTCATGGTTGAGCTAGAGCGTCTGCAGCAATTCGGTGAACAACATCGCGAAGGCCTGAAGGTTCGTGGAGGCCGAAAGCCTCCTCTGGTCAACCATCTGTTTCGCCAGGCTCTGGGCGATGCACTGAGATGGGACCGCGCCCACGGCGAGCGGCGTTTCCTGTTGTGGCTTGTGACAAGGCTGAAGCGTCTGCCGCAAGTGCTTTCACACGGTGACCTACATCGAGAGAATGTGTTGGTGGATACGGAGCGAGGCAACATCGCCCTGGTGGACTGGGACCGTTGGGACTATCTTCCTGTCGGCTTTGACCTCGCTCGGTTGATGCGAGGCCTTGCTGGAGACACCGTCGAACAGCTTACCGGTGGCAGCCACGCCCAGCGCCTTGGAGTAGTTGGCTTTACTTACCTCCTGCAGCGTCATGACCGGCCGGCGATGGTTAACTCCGAGGAAGGCGAAGCATTGCGGCGTCGATGCCGGGAGCTGGCTGGCAGCCTACTCTAGGCCATTACCCCAAACCGCTCCGGCGGTGTCACGCCAATGATGCCTCCTTCGTCTTCTCCACCTCATACGGCGATCGGCTATACACGCTTCTGGATTTTGCCGATACGTCGACATCGGCAAACAGCGTCGCATGGACAGCATCAGCCACTTCCCTCCCACCGTCGATGTGCTCAGCCTCGACCTGTTGAGCATACCCGAAGCAGTCAAGGAGAAAGAGCATCCTGAACCGTATCTATGTCGCCGACGGTGCATAAACGTGGAGTTGAGCAAAGCGACTTCTCCTCAGCGCCTGGCGCATCGGAAGCTCTATGCTGCGGTATAACCACACGGACAGAAGCAGAATTGACGGAACCAGAATCATGAGTGCCATCATTGATGCCGGAGCCCCCAACTCACGGCCAAACCCATGGCCCGATATCGCTCGACTCACCAGCTGAATCGCTTCAAGCACCAACATGTGACTCATGTAGATTGAATACGAAACCATACCGATAATACGAAGGGGGGCAACCGTTAGTACTTTCTCTATACGATCGCTATTGCCGGCAACAGACAGGATCAACAGCGCGAAAGCCGGTGGAAGCAATAAATCCCGCTCTCCAATATGCATCAGTACCAGGATGGTCAGCGCTACCATCACAAACGCTGAATCATGGTGCAGCCAGCGCATGCTACCGCTCCGAAAAACCTGATATAACACTGCTCCCATACAGAACTGAAACAAGCAGCGCAAAGCACCATAGTCGTATGTAAGATTCAACCCTCGCTCACTGTCGAAAATGACGACCAGCCCCAGAATACCAACCAGACAGATAACAATGCGGGCCCGCCACCCCATGCCAAACAGAAATGAAGCAAGCACAGGAAACACCAGATACGCAAACCACTCTGCACCAATCGACCAGGCTGGACCATTCCATGTCAAACCATCCTGTAATCCTGCCGCCTGGAGCATCATGATCTGCTCAGCAAGGGCGGCCAGGTTCTTGCCTCCTTCAAAGGCTCCCCGTGGTAGGTCATCCACCCCGGCATGAATCAACGCCGCCCTTACCAACTCAAGCAGTACAAATGCCAGCAGTATCGAAAGGTGCAATGGATAGAGACGTGCAATTCTCCCGAAAATGAACGCCTTGAAGGAAGGCCACTCGATTCTCGAGCGAAATTCCTGCCCATAGGCGTGCATGATCACGAACCCGCTGAGCAAGAAGAATAGATCCACCCACAGGTATCCCTTCACTATAAAGGAGGTATGCTGGGAGACCTCAAGGTTAGGCAGGAAGCTTCCTGTATAGTGGTAGAGAACCACAAGGATCGCTGCGATGCCTCTCAACGAGGTCAGGGCGTCGATCTGATCACGCATGCATGTCTCCAGCTCGCACTCAATTCTGATAGAAAACTCTGCTGGGCCCCACACCGAGATGATCCACCTCAATAGGACTGGAAGGAGACCCCGGCATTCAGCTCTCCCTGGTCCCGGGACCTCAGCGACGTCATTTTGCTGCTTTCAAGGATTGCCGTTCCTTCAATAAGTTCCGCTGACGTTTGTCCTGCCCATCTCGGGAGCGGCACATAGGATCGACTCGGTACGGCTATCGATGTCTGCCGCTTTGTCCAGCGAGCTAGGCGGTTGTAATTGGCGTGAATCACCCGACCATGTCAGTGAGCCGTTCATGCCTGTCTACGGAATGAGTTACTGTCCGAATCCAGTTTCCACCAGCCCACATCTCCTTCTGACCACCACCTGTCGCCAATCTGGAACAATTTGTGTAAGAAATGTGTAAGATGCTTTGCAGGAGAATGCCCCCAACCTTGCCGTTACCCTGTAAGTTGAGGATCATCCAGCGGTATCCAATAGCAACGAGAAAGTGAAAGGAGAGATTTATGCTGCGTATTACGACACTATTTTCTGCCGTCCTGCTTAGTGCTGGCTTGATCAGTTCTGCCGCTCAAGCTCAAGAAACTCAGGGCACAACCGCTCCTTTCGAGACACAAGCGTCAGATACGAACTTCTCGGACGAACAACTCCAGCAGTTTGCGACGGCTGCGCAGGAAATCTCCACAGTATCTGGAGAGTACTCCCAACGCCTTCAACAGGCTGAAGACGAAATGGCTCAACAAACAATACGAGAAGAAGCCAACAACAAGATGATCGAGGTAGTGCAGAACAGCGGTCTTGATATCGAGACCTTCAATGCTATTGGTCAAGCTGCGCAGAATGATCCTGCCTTGGCCCAGCGCATACAGCAGTTCGCTCAATCCGGGTCTTGAAGCGCTTCAAACCAAAGCGCTATCGTTTGTCGTTATGCAGGCCGCTGCGGAAAGCGGCCTCATCTCTGCCAGACGATAACGGTATCTCACGATGACACGCCCCCTTTTCCTGCATTCCCACCCAGGGGACTGTCGTATCATTGGATGCACGATACTGCAGTGATACTGCTATGAGCCTCCCACATGAATAGGCTCATGATCTTGAGCTCGAGAAGACACGAGCACACTCTGCGCGACAGCCCAACTCCCTCCCAGTAACACCAACATCCCGATGAGTACATCGATAAAGGAAATACCGAGGTCGAGTACGACCCCCAGAACTGCTGGTGCAATGCCAGTGGCAAATACCATGCAGGCACTTAATGCAGCGCGTAGCCGGCCGAGGTGTTCAGTCCCCCACAACCGGGCCAGCAAGCTAGTGGCTATCGGTTCCTGAGCTCCTACCCCCAGGCCGCCACCAATCATCAACGCCCAAACACCAATATCCCCACCGATGAAAATGGCAATCAGTAGTGCCAGGGCGTAGGGCAATAGGTACAGTCGTGCCACTCGAGCAGGTCCCAGTTGATCGATCCAATGCCCACCCACCAGCGCACTGAACAGATTAGCGACACCCATGGCGGCCAATGCCAGAGCATAAACAGCCAGGCTGCTCCCGAGGTCTTCTGTCATACGAGCTTGATAGATGAAGACCCCAGTCATGGTAACCGGCAGGACCATCAACATCGGCAGTAGTTGCCAGAAGTCCTTTTCGCGAAAGGGATGCGGCCCTTGCTGTCGCCGAGATCGTGATGGACGCCTGCCCGGCGCTGGTGGCCATGCGCCATACAGCAATATCGGTACCCAGAGTCCTGCCAGCAACAGGCAGAACAGCCACCACAGTTCTCGCCAGTCCAGCCAGACCAGTAAAACAGCCACCAGCGTCGGAAGGATGGCTCCGCCCAGCATGGTACCAACACCCACCAGAGCGAGAGCCTTCCCTCTCCCCCCTTCGAACTCTCGACCTGCCAGTGTATTGCCAAGATGCGTCATCAGGCCTTGTCCACATAGCCGCACCAGACCAAGCCCCAACAAGCCTATGCCCCACCAGGGGGAAAATGTCAGGAGCAAGACACCATTCAGAAGAATGATGAGTACTACAAGGGCAAAGCGGCGAGGAGGAATCCAATCTATGCAGGGGCCGAAACTCAACATGGCGAAACCAGCAATCAGGGTAACGAATGCATAGGCGATGCCGAATTGACCTATGCTCAGTTCCAGCATTTCGGCAATGGGTATCTGAAACAGACCAACGAAAAAACTCTGGCCAGGACTCGATGTGAACATTGCCAGAAAGGCAATGCTCAACAGCCCCTTGTGTTGATGTAACAAGGCGCGATACCCCATTGGTGGCCTCCCTGTCAGTATCGAAGCGAAGAGAAGTAGCAGATGCCCCTTCATCCGCCATGGATGCGCTATGCCACAGGAGACAAGCATGAACCATCCTGAACTGGAAGTGGAAAACGTGAAGATCCGGCTCGAGAATCACGTAGCATCAGTAAGCCTTGATGCCTGGCTACCTTAAATATCTCATACCCAAAACCATACTTTACCCCTACGCCCACCGGGCCCTGCAACGACTATCCTGATAGCGCAGGGAACAAGGTGATTACAAAAATGACACTATATGAGATCAACTTCACTCGTCACGGGAAGCGAGGAATGCGGTGTTGCCACTTCCCCCACCCACCTACTCAAGAGGAGGCTTGCAAAGCCCTCGCCAAGCGCATGCAATTGGCTCAGATAGGCCATGCTCAGTCCTTCTCTGGACTGATGGAAAGCTACGGCATTACCGATGTGTGCTGGGTAGCTGTCGATCATCGACCGATGGTCGATATGGTGATCCCCTTGCTCAGACATGGTCTTGATCGCATACATAAGTAAGAGGGACAACGGTGCGCACCCCATGACATGGTCCGCGAGCCATTGACGGGCAGCGATCTGAGGTGCCGCCAATCCAGGCACCGGCCCTCCCCACCTTCAGCAGAGAGCGGCACGTCGTTCCGGCCGGTTTCCCATGCTGTCGAGCCTCTTGCGCAACCGTTGTAGATCCTCCGATCGCCCTTCCGCAGCCGCCTCCAGGATACTCATTACCCAGCCCGGCAAGGTCGATGCCAAGCCGTAGTAGATCCACTGGCTCTCCCGGCGGGCACTGAGCAAGCCATAGCGACGCAGTTCAGCCAGGTGACGCGACACCTTGGGTTGTGACTCCTGCAATGCATGCGTCATTTCGCATACACACAACTCCTGCTCATGTAGCACCAGCAGCATCGACATCAAACGGGTTTCATCTGCCAGGCATTTGCAGAGATGAAGAGGGTCCAGCGACAACATTTCATTGTTCACGAACCATCCTTCAATTCGAGGCGCGCGCATTCGACCAGCGACAGCTGAATATTCATATGTGAGCGATATTGGTCATTGTGAAGCGCTTTCACGCTCGTTGAGTTCGAGCCACAGGGAGAGACGCCGGCGAATTTCCTGCAGGACCTGCTCATAGGCATTCTCACGATCAACAAGACGGGGGTCGCGGATATCCCAATAAAGGTGTTCCGTGTGACTACCTTCCCAATCGCGACACGCTTGCTGCGCCTTGTCACACAGTACTATCACGGTATCGAAATGCTGCCCGGCGAACTCGTCCAGTGACTTGCTGACCAACCCATCCGTTGCAATGCCTTGTTGCTGAAGAACTGCGAGCGTCAGTTCGTGCGGGCGGTCCGGTTCGGTTCCCGCGCTGAACGCATCAAAACGCTCCGCGGCCATATGACGAAGTAGCGCCTCTCCCATCAGAGAGCGAGCAGAGTTGGCATTACACAGGAACAGGACCCTTGGTTTATTCATGCGATTACAGCCTCGAGAACATATGAAATTCCATATATAGACCGAATTCATGTCAATCCTGTGACCGCGGTAGTCCCGACACTGTCTGCCAATGGAGTCTGCCGATGAAGCGTGCAGCCGTACGCAGTCGCTGGCGAAAAAGGCGTATCAGATCTATGGTCCTCTAGCTGAAGCGAGCAGATGGAGGTGATAGATGAAGGTCAAACGCATCATGGCCAATACCCGGACAGCCGATATCGACAAGGCGGCTGCCTTCTACCGAGATATTCTGGGCCTGGAGTTGCTCATGGACCATGGCTGGTTCCAGACCTATGGCTCCGATGAGCAGATGGGGGTGCAGATCAGTTTCGGCTCGGAGGGTGGCTCAGGCACTGCTGTACCTGACCTTTCGATTGAGGTCGACGATCTGAATGAAGCGCTGAACAGAATCGAGAAGCACGCAGTACCGATCGAGTACGGACCAGTGAGTGAACCCTGGGGAGTGCGCCGCTTCTACGTCTACGATCCCTTCGGCAAGCTGCTCAATATTCTGCAGCATGAGTAAGAAGGTATTTCTACCGGCTATCTGGCGTGTCGACTAGCCCGCGCCCGCCTCCCCTTGAGCGACCTTGGGACGCTATCCAGCGTCTTCCTGTTCTACATAGGTCAAGGTGGTTTCCCAACTCTCGCTACTGACTTTGATCGTAGCCTTGATCATCTCTTCATCCCCGGCACAGAAAGCCGCATATATTGCCTTGTGATCCTTGAGCGCGATCCTGGGAAGAGTCCGCATGGACGTCTCCAGTCCTGCCTCTACCAATTGGATGAGAGTCTCCCCTACACGAATCGTCATGGGGTTGTGCGTGGCGCTGAGAATGGCACGATGGAAGGCGGCGTCGTGTTTCGACGTCTGCGCTCCGCTCTTGATCGCATCTTCCATGGCATCGATCGCCGCCCGGATATGCTCATGATCTTCTTCCGTGGCATTGGCCATGGCCTGAATCGTATATGCCGGTTCGAACATCTTGCGGAATTCGAGTACATCCCGTGTCATGCCACGAGCGAGGATCATGCCAAAAGCCATGGGGTCCACCAGCGGATCACCAGGTTCCTTGCGAATGATGGTGCCCTGCCCGCGCTTCACTTCGACAATGCCGATGGCCTGCAGCATCTTGATGGCTTCTCGCACACTTGACTTTCCGATTCCCAGGCTTTGGGTCAGCTCTGTTTCCGAAGGCAGGTAGTCACCTGGCTGAAGCTCGCCGCTGATCAGCGCGCTCTTGATACGCTCGAGCAGTTGAAGGGCAACGGAACTACGGTCAATCGAACTCCCGAATGACTCCATGGATGACGTCCTTGGCTGGCGTTTTACTGGCATGGTCCGGTCTTGCTCGACTGCCGTCAAGACTCTGGAAAGCCGCCGGAAATCAGGCTTCCACTCTATCCATGATAACGATTCTCCAGCCGACCTTGTTGTGCTGTTTCAACTGGGACGCCTGGCGCTTCTGCAAAATCGAGCCTAGCATGTGACAGGACATCAGACATCAGATGTCTGATTACAAGAATAAGGACCATGAATGTCAGACTCCAGAATCATTGTCATGACCACCGGTGGAACCATAGCCAGCGAACTAGATATTTCTGGCCGCAGTCTTTCCGGCGCGCTGTCCGGCGCCGACCTGCTGTCTCGTGCCAACGTCCCTGAACGTTTTCGGTCACGTGTGGAGGTACATTCGGTACTGCAGAAACCCAGCAACGCCATCACTCTCGATGACTTGTTGACAGTGCGCCAACACTGCCTCGCATTCATTCGAAATGAGGATGTTGCAGGCGTGGTCATTACTCACGGTACCGACACCCTGGAAGAAACAGCCTGGTTTCTCGACCTCAGTGTGCCTCACGGCACTCCGGTGGTAGTCACAGGCTCTCAGCGCGCCCCTCACCAACCGGGTACCGATGCGTTCTGCAACATCGTCGATGCCGTTCGCGTAGCAGCCGACCCAACCGCACAAGGGCTTGGTGCACTGGTGGTATTCAATCAGACAATCCATGCCGCCCGACATGCACGCAAGGTGTCGAGCTATCAACTACATGGCTTTGCCTCACCCACAACCGGCCCGATCGGCTACGTAGATGGAGACAACGTACGCATACTCAGTCAACCGTACACATCTCCAGCGCAGCCATTGCAGCCGGCTCATGCCCTACCTCGCGTCGACATCGTTACCGCCTATCTCGATGCCAGCCCAGTTCTCCTGCAGGCCTCCATTGACAGTGGGGCCAAGGGCATCGTCATCGAAGGCCTGGGGCGTGGACATGTTCCTCCCGGATGGCTGGATACCCTTGCTCAGGCCCAAACTCGACGCGTTCCTGTCGTAGTCGTAAGCAGTTGCCTGACTGGCCCGGTACAGCAGAGTTATGAGTTTGTCGGCAGCCTGTCCAGCCTGGAGCGAATTGGTGCCATTCCCATGCCGGACCTGAGTGCTCGCAAGGCCCGACTAGTCCTGTCAGCACTGCTCGCCGAAAACGATCCGCAGGATCTGGCGGCCAGACTCAAGGATCTATCACCCAGCAACTCGATTCCACCGTAGCTTTTCTCACTGCAACGCGCTCAGTCGCATCCTCATGACTCCACCGGGAGTCTCCAACCCGGTAAAACACTGCTCCAACAGCAACCACACAATGACCAACAAGATAGGGTGCTCCAATGAAAACCATCTTCACTCGCGTATCCCTGGCAACTGCCATCGCCGCGGCATCACTGGGAATCGGTCAGGTACAGGCCGCCGATTACAACTTCTCCTTTGCTCACGTACTCATTGAAGATACGTCCAATGGCCAGGCAGCCCTCGCCTTCAAGAAGGAAGTGGAAGAGAAATCCGATGGACGTATCAGCATCAACGTGCTGCCGGCTGCTCAGGTTGGAGGGGATGTGGAAATCATCGAGCAGATTCAAATGGGACTGGTGGATATCGGCATCCCACCAACAGCGACTCTGGGCAATTTCGAGCCACGCATGCAGTTGCTGGACCTCCCCTTCTTGATCTCCTCCTACGAGGATGTTGAAGCGGTGCTGGATGGCGACGTGGGCCGCGAGATTCTCGATACCCTCGAGGATGACAACATGCATGCGTTCAATTTCTGGGGCGCAGGCTTCCGACACATGACCAACAATGTGCGCGCCATCGAGACTCCAGAAGACCTCGAGGCCATTCGCATGCGTACCATGCAGGCACCGATCATCATTTCCACTTATGAGAATTACGGTGCCAATGCCACTGCGATGGCCTTCACAGAGGTCTACAACGGCTTGCAACAAGGGGTCGTTGAAGGTCAGGAAAATCCATTGGCCAACATCTATACCATGCGCTTCCAGGAGGTACAGGATTATCTGTCACTGACCAACCACGCCTATCACGCCTATGCCGCAGTGATGAACAAGGGCGCCTGGGAGTCGCTGCCGGAGGACCTGCAACAAGTCATGCAGGAAGCTTTCGAGAACGGACGTGATACGGCGCGCCGCCTGACCCTGGAAGATGAGAAAGCGATCCTCGAGGATATCGAGGACGAGATCGCCATCAATGCCATTACTCCAGAGAATCGTGAGGCCTTCATCGCGGCCAGCATGCCGGTGCACAAGGAATACGCCGAGATCGTAACGCCGGACCTGCTGAACAAGGTCTATGACGCAGTCGGTATCGAACACTGAGAGGCCCCGAACCCATGATCAAAACGCTCAATGCAGCGATTGATCGCCTGGAAGGGGCCGCGATGGTCGCATTCATGTCGATTGCGACCATCATTACTGCCATTCAGGTGGTTTATCGCTACGGCTTCAACAGTTCTCTGTTCTGGGCCGAGGAAGTCGTGATCTACGCCATCATCTGCATGAGCTTTGTCGGTGCGAGTATGGGCGTCCGTTATGGCGCCCATATCTCGGTCGATGTACTCAATGCAGTCGCACCGCCACGGATCAACCGTTGGTTACACTTCATCTCCGCGGTACTCGGCATCGTGTTCG
Source organism: Halomonas huangheensis (assembly GCF_001431725.1). Lineage (NCBI taxonomy): Bacteria > Pseudomonadati > Pseudomonadota > Gammaproteobacteria > Oceanospirillales > Halomonadaceae > Halomonas > Halomonas huangheensis. The sequence goes on from NZ_CP013106.1 coordinate 2,420,782, forward strand.
CAGTGTTTATGATGCTCTATGGCTTTCAGCTGTTCGGCAAAACCCTGGAGCGCGGTCAATTGACCGCAGCACTTCGCCTACCGATGGCCTGGTTCTATCTCCCCATTGGAATCTCCGGTGTATTGCTGATCATCCGCTATCTGAAGGTGATTCAGGATGTCTGGTCCCGCCCACCCAAGCGCCATGCCGATGAACTCGCTGCCGAAGCCGACAAACTCGTGTAACCCCTGGAGACTCTCATGATCACGGCACTCCTGCCCATCTTCTTCGCCGTGCTGCTGCTGGGGCTCCCGATCTTCGCCTCCCTGGCGCTGGCAGTATTTGTCGCTATCGAATTTTTCGGCGCCACCAGCCCGGTCATCGTGCCGATGCGTATGTTCACCGGAATGAACAATTTCTCGTTGATGGCAATTCCGTTCTTCATCCTCGCCGCTGAGCTGATGCGTATCGGCGGCCTTTCCGATCGCTTGATCAATCTGGCCAAGGCTCTTGTCGGTTGGGTACCTGGAGGCCTGGCTGCGGCAACGGTGCTGTCATGCCTGTTCTTCGGCTCCATTTCAGGCTCCAGCCCAGCCACGGTGGTGGCGATTGGTTCGATCATGTTTCCGGCCCTGGTCGCGGCAGGTTACAACAAGCTGTTCGCCATCGGCCTTATCGCCACCGCCGGCACCCTCGGCCCCATCGTGCCACCGAGTATCGCGCTGATCATCTATGGTTCAGTGACCGGCACTTCGGTGGGCAGATTGTTTGCCGCAGGGCTGCTTCCGGCCATGCTGATCGCCGCACTATTGATTGCCTATTGCATGGTCTATGCATCATTCAAGGGCTATGAGCGAGCTCCATTTCCTTCGCTGCGAGAGATCGGGCAGGCGCTCAAGGCTGCAGCCTGGGGGTTGGGTCTACCGTTCATTCTGCTGGGAGGCATCTACAGCGGTGTCTTCACGCCCACGGAATCGGCTGCAGTTGCCTGTGTCTACGGCCTTTTCATCGGCATGGTCGTATATCGCACCATACGTTGGCCAGAACTCGTTTCCACGCTGCGCAGCTCGGGACTGACGTCGGCAACATTATTACTGATTACCGCTGGAGCCTCGGCTTTCTCCTGGCTGTTGGCAATCACCGGCACCCCAACCCAGCTGGCCAGTCAGGTTCTCTCGCTTACCGATGATCCGCTTCAGGTCATGGCATTGTTCAATATTGTCATGATCATTGCAGGATTCTTTCTCGACAGTGCCTCCGCGATCATTGTGCTCTCTCCTCTGCTCCAGCCTATTGCAGCCCAGGTCGGCGTCGACCCGGTACATTTCGGTGTCATCACCCTTGTCAACTTCTCGGTGGGCATGATCACTCCGCCTGTCGGTCTCAACCTCTTCGTTGCCATGTCGATATCTCGAATGTCGCTACAACAGGTGTTTCGCGCCTGTTTGCCTTTCATCGTCATGATGCTGGTAGCACTGGTGATCATCACCTATGTGCCCTGGCTGAGTAACTGGCTGCCTTCACTGATCTATTGAGAACGAACCGATGCAACAGGACACAACTTTCGGTAGCCGGGTCGACACTCGGCATTTCTGGCTCGACCTGCAACACCAGGCACGAATTGGCGCCCTGCCCCAAGGAGGACTGGGGCGACTCGCCCTGGACAACAATGACATTCAGGCACGCCTGTGGCTGATCAATGAAGGGCAGAAGCTGGGCTGCCAGGCATTCTTCGACCCTCTCGGGAACGTCTATCTGCGCCGCGAGGGCTTGCAACCTGACCTGGCGCCATTACTGATAGGCAGTCATCTCGACAGCCAACCCAGTGGCGGAATCTACGACGGCACGCTCGGCGTGCTCTCCGGACTGGCAGTACTGCGTACACTCCAGCAGCAGGGCACTGCGCATCAGCGCGCTATCGAAGTTGTCAGTTGGACCAACGAGGAAGGCGCCCGCTTTACCCCTGGAACGTCGGGCTCATCGTGGTTCTCCGGAAAAAGAGAGCTTGCGGAAATTCTGCCTTCACGCGATCACAACGGAGTAACTTTTGGCGATGCCCTCTCCACGTGCCTGTCGGCATTGGAAGGCTCTGGGGCACACGCCCGCTCCACGAGCTACTCTCCCTACGCCTACCTTGAGAGCCATATCGAGCAGGGGCCGGTTCTGGATGCCTCAGGCCTGCCAGTCTGCGCGGTCAGCGGTATACAAGGCGTGAACTGGTATCACTTCGAACTGACAGGGATTGCCAATCATGCTGGCACGACACCGATGGACATGCGCTGCGACGCCCTGATGGCCGCTCACGCTCTGATTTCTGAACTGAACAGCATCATCCACCAGCATCACCTGAAGGATGGGCAACTGCGCTTCACCATCGGTAAGTTTGCAGTTGCACCCAATTCGATCAACACCATCGCCGACCGCGTCTCCTTCGGCGTGGACCTGCGCCACCCGACTGCGGACGTACTCGCCACCATCGACGAGGAGTTTCAGCGCCTGGCTCAGCATCGCTGGAACGGTTGTGACACCACCTTGCAGGTATTGTCACGCATCCCTCCTGTTACCTTCGACGCAGGCATCGCAAGTCGGTTGGAGCGCAATATCGCCAACTACGCTCCCCAGGCTCCAAAGTTGGTGTCCGGCGCCTTTCATGATGCAATTCACATCGCTCACCTATGCCCCTCTGCCATGCTGTTCGTGGCCTGCCGAAACGGTATCAGCCACCACCCGGACGAACACGTCGACGCCCAGGATGCCGCCGTGGCAGTGCGCGCACTGTCCCAGACCGCATTCGAGTTGATAATGCAATGACGATGCCGGTTTCGCCCCATGGCTGACACTCACCTGAATAACCCTCCAGGAGCCGTCCATGACCGTTTCTCCCTTGTCACTACCGCTACGCGTGCAGTATCAGCAACTGCGTGACGGTGAATTACGTGCCATTCAGTTGGCCGAGGCTGCGGCAACCACCTGGCAATCTCGAGGCCTGCATGATCATGCCTATAGAGACTGGAATGGCGACGTGGCCCTGGCACATGCTCGAGCCGTGGACGAGTTGTTGGCCTTGGGAACCGATACTGGCGCCCTGATGGGAATGGCAGTGTCCATCAAGGACATCTATGCGGTCAGCGGGTTTGAGACCTTCGCCGGCTCAGCCAGGCGTCTCGGCCAACCCTGGGAAACTTCAGGTCCACTGGTTCGACAGTTGCTGGCACAGTTGCCAATTGTCATGGGCAAGACACATACCGTCGAGTTCGCGTTTGGTGGACTCGGCACCAACGCGCACTGGGGAACACCGAGAAACCCGTGGGATACCAGACAGCATCGCACTCCCGGAGGGTCCAGTTCCGGTGCAGGTGTTTCGGTAGTCACCGGTACCGCCAGTCTGGCATTGGGTACCGATACCGCAGGCTCAGTCAGGGTACCCGCGTCCATGACCGGAGTCTCTGGACTGAAAACCACCGCGGGACGCTGGCCCACCGCCGGAATCGTGCCTCTGTCCAGCACTCTGGACACGCCGGGACTTCTGGCGCGCCGCGTCGATGATCTGGCCTTTGCCTTCGATGGCATCGACCCGGGGCTCACTGGTCTCGGAAAGAGGGTTTTAGCACCACCCACCCTCAGCTCGCTCACTCTGGGAGTTCCTGACCGCTACTTCTGGGATGATTGCAGCCCTGGCGTTGCCGAGGCCGTGCAACAGGCCATCCGCCAACTGGAGAAAGCCGGAGCGCGTATCGTGACTCTCGATATTCCACACACCAATGACGCACTGGCATTGTTTCTGCAGGGAGGGCTTGCAGCGGCGGAACTGGCTGCATTCCTCAGTCATGAACTCCCCAACGCCCTGGACCACCTCGATCCCAATGTCGCCGCACGTGTCGAGGCGGCGGAGCAGATGTCTGCCACGGAATACCTACGTCGCTGCAGGATTCTCTCGGACTTGTCCGCCAGCGCCTGCGACTCGCTTTATCAGGTAGACGCGGTGCTCACTCCAACCGTTGCCATTACCCCACCGACGTTGATGCAGCTCGAACCTGAGGGAGCCTATGCCAGTGCGAACATGGCCGCGCTGAAGAACACCATGATCGCCAATTTCATGGGACTCTGCGCCCTCACTCTGCCAGTCGGGCGGGATGCCGCGAACATGCCGGTGGGGCTGCAACTCCTGGCCAGGCCAATGCAGGAACCCCGCCTGCTCGCCATCGGGATCAGTATCGAGCAACAACTGGGGGACAGTGTGGCTATTCTGGGAGAACCAGAGGTTCCATCACTTCTGTCATGACCTGCAGCAACCACTGGAAGACGGCAATGCCCCTCCATATAACTGTTGGGCATCGCCCCCTCACTCCCCACAATTCATGCGGTAGCGACGTGATTCGGCATCGAGTTCAGCGTCATCGTCAACCTTGCTGTAGAAGAACGGTGCCGCTTCGTCTTCCGCGGTAGCGAGTCGATAGCTGCCGCACAGCCCATAGCCACTATTGACCTCATGCGATTCCACCAGCGCTACTTCGCTTGAAGTTCCAAGGGCCGCGCTGATGGCCTGCTGTGCATCAGTATTGACGCGGCTGTCGGCCGAGTACTCATATCCGAACAACGCCACAATGGAGAACAGAATCAGAACCACGGGAATATACAGATTATGCATTGCGCAACGCCATATGACGGGACAGAGGGCAATATAATACGCGACCAACACGCTTGATGCTGTAACCAGGCCTGGCGCTGCAACGAGACAGTGGCGATACATTCTTCTCGCCACCCTCCGCTAGTCCATCTGCATGCCCCATGCATGACCAAACTGGATGTAGAAGACGTCTTCTTCCGGTCCCCTGGCGTAATCGAGTCCGACGTCCAGCCCCAGCTTTCGGGCAATGCGATAGCGCACCCCACCACCCCAGGTACTGGCATGGGCCTCATCACCACCGAAGGTATGGCCGTAACCACCAAAGCCAACCGCAGCCCAGCGTGATGTCAGTTGCCGTCTGAGTTCGATTTCCGAAGATACCACCCTATCGCCGGTGTAACGATTGCGCGCCAGACCACGGATATTGATGTCCGGTTGCATGAAAAATGGCGCGTCATCGGAAGCCAACAAGGCATCGACCATCGCACCGAGCGTCCAGGCATCCCAGGAGTGGAACCCGGCACCGAATACGGATGCCGTATTGAAGTCAGCATCGCTGCCGAAGGCGTCGTCGAAGCGCTGGAACTCCGCTACTACATTGACACCGTTGGTGGGAGTCATTGGGTTGTCACGATTATCGAAGTGAGCTTCCAGCCCCAGAGAGACCAGCTCGATCTTCCGCTCGGCCAGCTCCTCAATGCGCGGAAACTGATCCTCGGTATCCAGATTGATATCATTGCGCCGCCAACGCAGCGATGGGCCCAGAGAAAAACCACTGTCGCCGAAACGGTAACGCGTCTTCAGTCCGATATAGTCGATGTCGTTGTTGTAGCGCAGCGCCATATCCCGATTACCGGGATGAAAGTCGAGAACCGCCAACCCGGTGGCGGCTGCTACATCATAAAGCCAGCGACCATTGGCGTATGATCCCGAACGCATGATGCCACCGCCCCAGGAGCCATTACCGGTGACGGCACCCCCAAGAATGGTGCGCGTCGGAGGGAGGTTGGAACCGGGCTCAGGGTTTTGCACGAAATAGGCTGCCAGGCCAAGACCATCGTCCACTGCGGGCTCAGTGATCACGATCGGCATGGGAATGAAGCCGCCTTTGGCCAGCAGGTTGGACATATCCAACTGCCCATCCACTTCATCGAAGAAATTGCTGCGCCAACCGCTCTGCTGCGGCGGAGTGGAAGCCTGCTCTTCACTCTGGCCCGGATCAACAGTAGCGGCAGGGGATCCACCATCAGCAGGAATTGGCGACGCGTTTCCTGCATTACCTGAAGGCGCTTGTTGCGCCAGCCCCACTGATGGCAACAGCGAAGCCAGAGCTAGACTACCAAGCAGTACTGAGCTTTCGAACCGAATCATCGGGTGTCCCCTGGGACGTGGCATGAGCAGTGGCTGACGCCAATCGCGTACAGGGCATCATGGTTCCCCAAGGGTTTGCGCCGCTTTTTCTGCCTGGCGAGGCGGGCAAGCTCCCTGCCACCATTTCAGGTATTACTCATTGAACCAGGACAAGTGTAGCTCTGCTGCCCTCTACGTGTTGCAGGAAATACTGCTCGTCACCATGACGAGGTATCTTGCTCGTTCCAGAATCGTTAGCCTGGTGCGCCTGATGGCACCGGACTCAGTGGTGCCCCCTGCCATGACCATGCCCCTTTCCTTGACCACGGCCACGGTTTCCCCAGTGCTTGCGGGAGTAACGCTGCTTATCATGGCGGTAATCGTGGTCATCGTCATACCGTCTCCGGTAGTCGCGATGATATCGATCACGGTCACGATATCGGTCATGGTCACGGTGATAATATCGATCATGCTCACCATGGCCGATGACGCCGGGCGGGGAATGAATCCGCGCGGGATGGTAACTGCAACCCGCCAGGGCAGCGATGGCGGTCACAGCCAACAGAAGGAAAAACAGGCGCATGGGGGCTCCAGGTCAAGGTATCTACAGCGATGCTAACAATGACCACCATCGCTGCCATGTGGGCCACTGGCGACACTTGATGACAATCCTGTGCATCCAATGCGCACTCAAGCAGCACTCACCTCAGCACCCGTGGGGAATATGATCCGTATGTGTCGAACTGGACTAGCCATGACTGGACACGGCTGGCCAACGATCGAGTAGCCGGTGCAGAACAGCCATGACCACCAGCGTTGCCAACAATGCAATGCACATGGAACTGAAGCGATAGAGCGCATCAATCACCAGGTCCTGGTTAGGGCCTAGATACTGGCCGAACAGAATTCCCAAAGTGGTCATTCCTCCGAAACCGACACCGGAACCTCCACCTTCGAGAATATGCTCACGAGCAAACAACAATAGCCCACCGAAGTAGCACACCAATACCAGCAACAAGTGGTCACTCTGAGTGAACAACACCAGCTGCAGCGCAAGCGCCAGGTTGCAGCCCAGCAGTGTCCCTATCGCCCGCTTGCGCGCAGAGATCCGCGCACCGTGGTAGCCCAGCGAGAACAGGATCAGAATGGTCGCCATCTGCGCCGACAGAGAATCACGCAGATCCAATGACTGAAATACCACAAACGACAAGGTCGCGGTAATCGCGCCGATCAAGGTCTGATGACGCCTGAGCTCGTGTGATTTGACAACCGGCTGCGGTGGCTGACGCGGTTCGCGATCAGGTAGCAGCCCATGCATCAGGCAAGCAATCAGTACCGCCAGCACACTAGCCATCGTATTGCTGGCAAGCAAGTCGAACAGATCCAGATCCGGGTAGCTGGCAAAATGCAGCATGATGCTCAAGGTCAACACCCCATTGGCACCGAACAGGAACAGTGGACCGCTGGCCATCAAGGAAAAACGCCACAGGAACAGCATCAACACCAGGCCAGTCATTACCACCGGCATATGTTGAGTCAGTCCCACCACCAACGAGACCTCCACCACATTGAAACAAGCATTGGCCAGAAACTGGCGCACGACCCGCATATTGATTACCGGCACCATGCCCAGCAGAAACATCGGGAATACCGTGAAGAACACGCCATAATTCCAGCCCATGAACTTGCTGATCAGAAAACCGATACTGGCGCCAAGCGCGATACGCAGGCACTGGCGCAGATCATTGGCGCTCAAGCGAGTCCTTGTCGGGGCACTCGATTTACGCTGCACCACTGGAGTCGCCTGCTCCTCAGCAGAACCAGTTTCCCGCTCACTATTCGATGCAGCCCCCTTGGACTCAGCCCCCCCTGGCCCGCTTTGAATGGACGATGCAGAGCTATCAGTGGGCTCAGTAGACTCAGTGGGTTCAGTAGACTCAGTGGGTTCAGTAGACTCAGTGGGTTCAGTAGACATAATGCAACCAGGACATCAGGCGGACCTGCAAGGCACCCATGGCATGGGCCAGCAAGTTGTCACCGGGCAATAACTGCACCGTCGCTCGCGCGCCACTGGGCAGATCCCGGGGCAGCGATTCATCGAGCGACAGATGTATACGAATACGCTGAGCATCCCTCACCCATCGATCCGTAGAGGGGATGTCAGCGAGATTACCATCGGCAATCAACTGCCCATCCTGAACCCCCGCATCTCGGGATATGACATGCGCATCGAAGGCCTGACCGGGAATTCCGTCAAACACCACCAGTGCTGAGTCACCCGCAGCTACCTGCCGCAGGCTCTTCTCGCGAAAATCGGCAACCAGATCAAGCGAGTCCACGACCATCGCCAGTACCGCCTGGCCGCGTGAGATGAAATCGCCGTTTTCCAGTTGCAGATTGCTGACCGTAGCAGTGTGTTCGGCTCTGACACTGGTATGTTCCAGGTCCAGCTCAGCCTGGGCCAATGCGTTACGAGCCTGACGCAAGCGCAGGTTGGCGTCCCCCTCTTCGCCCAGCTCGACTTCCAGTTGTGCCACCTGGGCCTCGGCTGCCTGCAGTTCGGCTTGAGCCGACTGATCCGACGCCACCAGGCTATCCAACTGCTGACGCGAGATGCTGTGCTGTGCGATCAGGCGCTCAGCACGCGACCGTTCCCGATGCTGCTCCTCGGCCTTCGCCCGAGCGGCCTCCTTCTGCGCTCTGGCCGCTGCAAGACTGGCTGCCAGGCTAGCGTTGTCCTGGCGCGCCTGTTCGAGTGCGAGACGAGACTTGTCACGCGCCAGCACGAAGGGATCATCATCGATGCGAAACAACAGATCACCGCGCTGTACCTGCTGATTGTTCTCGACCTGCACATCACTTACCGGCCCACTGACCTGCGGGGCAACACGCACTACAGGACGCATGACACGCGCCTCCGGCGTCATCGGCATCCAGATATCCGCGACAAGAAAGTAGATAAACAACACACAGAACAGCCCGATGGCCGTTCGCACCAGAAGCGCAAAACGCTGGTCAGGGGACATGCAGGAACATCCTTGGAATGATTCGACTTACTGATTCAGTTCACTAATTTGACTGGCCTGGGCGCATCGAGCGCACAAGGACCGCGCAGATTAGCATATTATTAGCATGCTAACAATGATCACCGTCTATGGCGATGGAACCTATGCCAATCCATGCAGTCGCAGTGAAGAACGTCTGAATCCCCCGACAAGGACGATGGAGAATGAAACGACGCGATTTCCTTAAATCGGCAACTGCACTCGGCGCCTGCCTGCTGCCGGTTTCACCACTGCTGGCAGCAATGGATTCCCGGGTGATCACTACCGGCGAAGCGCAACCCTTCGATTACGCATGGCTCAAGGGGCTTGCACGTCACCTCTCCGAACAGCCCCATCAGGATCACAGCGGTCAGATTCCCGAGCAGCTCAAGGAGCTGAGTTGGGATGATTACCAGGCGATTCGCTATCGCCCTGACCATGCGCTGTGGAGCGACAGCAATGCCCCCTTCCGCTCCCAGATGTTCCACCTCGGGCGCACCTTCACGACTCCAGTGCGGATCTACCAGGTCAACAAGGGTGAAGCACGTGAAATCGCCTACGACCCGGCGATGTTTGATCTTGACGATGTCGATCTCGACAAATCACAGCTTTCCGAACGCCTGGGCTTCGCCGGATTTCGTCTCCATCACGAGAGTGACTGGCAGCGTGATATCGCGTCCTTCCTCGGCGCCAGCTACTTCCGCGCCGTGAGCCAAAGCATGCAATACGGTCTGTCGGCTCGCGGCCTGGCCATCGACACTGCCTCACCAGATAACGAGGAAGAGTTTCCTGTCTTCACGCGCTTCTGGCTCGAGCAAGCTGACGATCGACCTGTAGTGATCGTGCATGCGCTGCTCGAGTCTCCCAGCACCACTGGCGCTTATCGCTTCGAGATCACCAGAGACGTCGAAGGCGTGGTGATGGATATCGATGCCACGCTCTATCCTCGCAAGCAGATCGATCGGGTCGGCATTGCTCCCCTGACCAGCATGTACCTGCTGGGCGAGAACGATCATGAGGTCAACTATGATTGGCGCCCGGAAATCCACGATTCCGATGGTCTCTCACTGCAAAGTGGCGATGGCGAGTGGCTGTGGCGCCCGCTGGTCAATCCACCGCAACTGCGCTACAACGCCTTTTCCACCATATCTCCTCAGGGCTTTGGCCTGGTCCAGCGCGACCATGATTTCGACCATTATCAGGATGATGGCGTCTTCTATGACCGGCGCCCCAGTGCGTGGATCGAACCACGTGGCGATTGGGGGGAAGGGAGCGTGGATCTGGTCGAGATCCCGGCGATGGATGAAACCTTCGACAATATTGTGTCTTATTGGAATCCCGCCGATCCGCTACAGCCAGGACAAGAGTATCTCTATTCCTGGCGTCTGAGTTGGTACGGTCTGCCACCGAAACAACCAGGTCTCGCCCGCTGTGTGGCCACACGCACCGGCCTTGGTGGCGTGGTTGGTCAGAAGCGCGAATATTACAGCCGACGCTTCGCCGTCGATTTCCGCGGCGGCCCCTTCCCGCTGGAAGAAGATAGCGATATCGAAGTCGAAGCCGTCATCGAGGCCAGCCGAGGCAAGGTCGAGATTACGTCAGCGCGACCACTGGAGGCCATCCAGGGCTACCGCGCAATGTTTGATCTCGTGCCACCCGATGACAGCACGGATCCCATCGATATACGCCTCTATCTACGCGACGCCGAAGGCAACCCGATGACCGAGACCTGGCTGTATCAGTGGAATCCGCCGCCCGCAGATCAACGTGACCTGCACAACCCCGGCCACCTCTAGAGACATGATGCTGAAGGCTGGCGTTGCGTAGGGTACGACCCACCGGCATCATGACGGCGAGCACTACACTCTCGCCGTCATGATCGCCAACAGGAAATACTCGATGCCATACCCACCCCTGACTCGCCGGTGCATACTGATGCTGACCACCAGCTGCATGCCCCGGCTTATGGCTACCCTGCTGATCGCAAGTAGCCTCAGCGCCTGCACGACATACACCTGGGATGATGGGCACAAGGAAACCGTCTGGGGCGTTCCCACCGAAGACGAGACCCTCACCGAACAGGAGCGCCAGGCTCAAGGGGCCATCTATCGCGAACCCGGCGAGATACCCGAGCCAACCCAGCCTTGATGCCTTGAGCCGAGCAGGTTCAGGCGCTGCCTCCTTCAATCAGATTGAAACCGATGTTGCGACGTGACTGTGTCGGAGTTTCTCCGGCCAGCCGCGCCAACAGCATCGACGCAGCCTCAACACCCATCTGCATACGCGCTACCGACAGCGTGGTTAACGATGGATTGAGAAACTCGCCGAGTTCCAGCCCCAGATAACCGGTGACAGCAATCTGCTCAGGTATTCTCACACCCCGGCGCTGCGCTTCCAGCAATGCGCCGGTGGCCAGAATATCATTGGAAAAATGGATAGCATCCGGCGGTTCGGGCATCTTCAGCGCGGCATCCAGTGCCTCGACCCCAATGCGATAAGAGGCTGGCTGCTCATATTCCAGCAGCAGGCCTGCCTCCAGTCCCAACTCGGTCAGCCGATCACGAAATCCTTGCCAGCGCTGCCGTGCCCGATAATCACGCTCCATGTTGGAACCGGCAAAGAGCATGCGCTGATAACCCCTTCCCGCCAGATAATCAGCCATGGAACGCCCCAGAGTATGGCCATCCACGCCGACGCTCATGTCGATACAGTCGTCGCCATGTTCCATGATCTCAACTACCGGACGTCCCCATTCGCGAAGACGCTCGATCACTGCTGGCCGATGGCGCAATCCGGTGAGAATCACTCCAGAAGGCGAATAGCCAAGCACCGTATTGACCAACTGAGCCTCTCGATCGAGATCGAAATCCGTGGAGGCCAGCAGCATCTGATAACCGGCACTCTCCAACGTCTGCTGAATACCGTGCACCACCTCGATAAAGGTCAGAATCGACAACGACGGCACGATGACCGGTATCACCCTGGTCCCGGCCGATGCCAGCCCACCAGCAATCAGGTTAGGCACATAGCCCAGCGCCTCCACTGCGGCATCCACTCTTGCCTTGACCTGTTTCGACACTCGCTGTGGCGTGTTGAGCGCTCGCGATACGGTGATCGGTGCGACCCCCGCCTCTCGCGCTACATCACTCAATGTCACGCGTCCCTTGTCACGGTGGCGCTTGCGTCCGCGCGGCTCCCCACCTGTCGATCTGTTGTCCATGGACGCTGTTGCCTCTGATTGTATTGTGCTTTGCCATATTGGTCCCAGCTACAGTGCGACCAGTGTAACCCAATACCAAAGTAGTGGTAGCGCTACCATGAAAATGGTAGCGCTACCATCCAGTGCCTGCTAGCTTTTCCACCTAGCGGTGGTGATCCGCACTAAAGCGGGGACTCAGCCCTTGCTTCATTAGTGGACACCACCATACACCGGTCCAGGTTGATGCACTGAGCCGGCGCAACAACGGACCGAGTTCAACTCGCGATCGGGAGATAACGACAATGAAAGCACGCACCCTAACGCCCCTCGCCCTCTCCGGCCTCCTCGCTCTTGGTGTCAGCGCCCAGACCCATGCAGAGGAAATGGCCATTGCTCTGCACGTCGACCCATCTCACATCATGTTCAAGGTCGGTGAGCGTCTGAAGAGCTCTATCGAGGAACAGACCAACGGTGACATCAGCGTCACGCTGTTGGGTACAGAAGTCGGTGGTGAACGCGACCACCTTGAAGGTGCCAGTTACGGCGAATATTCCATCGCGCTCGGTGGCTCGATGCCTATGACGCTGTACGCACCGAAATTTGCCGCCGCAGACCTGCCTTTTGTCTATGACTCCAGCGATCAGGCCCGTCAGGTCTATGAAGGAGAGACCGGAGAGGCGCTCAATCAGAGCCTGATTGCCAACGGCAACATGCGTCTAGTGGGACTGTCAGCACGTAATCCGCGCAACCTGACCTCAAAGCAACCCGTCCACACTCCGCAGGATGTCAGCGAAGTTCGCCTGCGTATTCCGGAAATCGCTCCCTGGGTCACGATCTGGGAAGAAATCGGCGCTCTGCCTAGTCCCATTGCCTGGCCCGAGGTCTACACCTCACTACAGACCGGCGTTATCGATATGCAGGAAAACCCGGTGGATCTGATCCAGGCCGGCAAGCTGTATGAGGTGCAGGACTACATCAACCGCACCGAACACGTCTATTCCTTCTTCCATTGGCTGATGAATGAGGACTTCTATCAGGAACTGTCCGACGAGCACCGCGAGATTGTGCTCAATGCCATCGACGAAGCCACCATCTGGGGTGATGAGGCGGTGAAGGAGGGCCAGCAGGAAGTCTATGCCCAGCTCGAGGCAGAAGGCATGGAAGTCATCGAGACCGATGTCGATGCCTTCCGTACCGCCGCACGCCCGGCCATTGAGGAAGTCGCCCAGAGCTATGACCCTGCAGTACGTGACTACGTGCTGTCGCTGCTCAAGTAAAAGCCGGCTTCGGTGTCGGTCGGCAGGACAGTGGCTCCAGCCGACCGGCATCGGAACTCGACTCATCCCCACAATCGGCAACGGCCAGCGGAGATCTGCATGACTACCACCTTTTCATGCCTGGTTGCTTACTTCTGGCGCCTATTGACGCTGGTGGTGGTGACCGCCTTCGGACTGATGCTGATGGTGATGGCCATCCAGGTCATCTCCCGATACAGCCTGGGAATCGCCGTTCCCTGGACTGACGAGGTATCGCGTTACCTGTTTCTCAGCGAAATATTCCTCGGCTCGGTATTGGCTCTGCGCTACCAGGAGCATATCCGTATCACCGTGGTCACCGATCTGCTGTCGCCTTCCTTGCGACGCATTGCAGCTCTGCTGGCCGACCTGATCTGCATCGCCGTGCTGGTAATGATGATGGGTGGTGCCTTCAACATGATGGAGCGAACCGCCGGCGTGTTTGCCAGCACCTTCAACATGAGCTTCTCGTATCTCTATCTCATGCAGTTGATCGCCGCCGGCTTGATGATCCTGCTACTGGTGGAAGACATCATCAACAGGCTACGCGGCCTTGAAGACCACAATCGGCCCGACACCCAACCGCCAGGGAGTAATTGAGCATGGATATCTTCGTCATCATGTTCGTGGGGCTGATCGTCCTGTTGATGCTGGGCGTCCCCGTGGCCTTTGCCATGATCGCCTCGTCGGCAATCGTGCTGGGCTATACCCGCGGCTTCAGCGAGATTCCTCTGGAAATGATCGCTCAGCGTACGCTGTACGGTGTCAACAGCTTCACCTTGCTGGCGATTCCGGCCTTTCTGTTGATTGGCCGCTTGATGAACGCCGCCGGTATCTCCGACCGCGTCTTCGATGTAGCACGTTGCGCCGTTGGTCATCTCAAGGGTGGTTTGGGTCACGTCAATGTTTTGGCCAGCATGCTGTTCGCCGGCATGTCCGGCTCAGCAGTGGCCGACGCCGGTGGGCTTGGTGCGGTGGAAATCAAGGCCATGAAGGACGACGGCTATCCTGAGGACTTCAGTGCAGCAGTCACCGCCAGCTCATCGACCATCGGTCCGATCATTCCGCCCAGTATTCCGGCGGTGATCTACGGCGCCCTGGCCAATGCCTCGATTGCCGCAATCTTTCTTGGCTCGATTCTGCCGGGACTGTTCATGGGTCTAGGGTTGATGGCGATGGTCGCCTTCATCTCTCATCGCCGCGGCTATCCCACACGGGCCCGCGCTACACTTGCGGAATTCAGCCGCGCCCTGGCTCGCGGCCTGTTGCCGATGCTGACACCGGTGATCATTCTGGTCGGTATCCTGTCGGGGTTGTTCACGCCAACCGAAGCCTCGGTAGTGGCACTGCTCTACTGCCTGGTCATTTCCTTCTGTGTCTACCGCTCGATCAGCCTCCGCGAATTCTTCGGCATCCTTCGCGACACCGCTATCGACACCTCAGCGCTTCTGCTGATCATCGCCGGTAGCGCCCTCTACAGCTGGATACTGGCGCGCTATCAGGTCACCGCGCTGGTCGCCGACTTCCTGCTCGCCACCGTCAGCGACCCGGTTCTGCTGCTGCTGTTGCTGATTGCCTTCATCCTGCTGATCGGACTGTTCATCGACTCGGTACCGGCACTGTTCCTGCTCACTCCGCTACTGGTACCCGTTGTCGTGCAGTACGGAATCGAACCAGTGCATTTCGGCGTGGTGATGATCTTTACCCTGATGATCGGGCTGATAACCCCTCCGGTGGGAACCGTGCTGTTCACGGTGCAGAAAATCACCAGCATTTCGTTTTCATCTCTGGTGCGCGCCACCCTGCCGTTCTATATCCCGCTGTTCCTGGTGTTGCTGATCATCGCGATGGTGCCATCCATCGTCATGTTTCTACCCAACCTACTACTCAACTGATGCGCTCTCATCGCTGAGTGCGCATAGCTGAGGCCGTTCGACGGCAACGGCTCAGCGACGGCAATCAAGCACGACAACCAAGCGACAACAACAAGGAGAACACTCATGGCAGTCCTGATCACTGGAGGCCTCGGCCACGTCGGCTCCTGGGTCGCCACTCATCTCGCTCGTGGGGGAAAGAAAGTCATCATCTGCGACATGGCGGCAGCACACTTCGAGCGCATGGGGCTCGACTACCTGGAGGAAGTCCGCGACAACATCGTGCTGGAAGCCGTGGATGTGCTCGACACCCACACATTGTTCGAGACCTTTCTGCGCTACCGCGACGAACTCGAGGGCGTGATTCACGGCGTCTCGGTGATCGCCGGGCCAACCTTCAAGACTCGGCCGTTCCGTCATTTGTCGATAAACGCCATGGGCACCCTGAATGTCTACGAGACCTGCCGTCTGCTGGGCATCAAGCGGGTCGTCAACATGAGCTCCGGCGCGGTCTATGGCGATGCCGAGGGCCCACAGCACGAAAGCACGCCCTACAAGGCCACCGACCTGTACGGCGCGACCAAGATCTCGGCCGAGCTCTACGGTGACCAGTACAGCGAAACCTTCGATATGGATATTCGCCAGGCACGGCTGTTCTTCGTCTACGGGCCGGGCAAGAAGCCTTCGCATATGCACGCCGTCTACCAGGCGATGTTCGGCCCGTTGGAAGGACTCAAGTCGGTACACGCCGCCAACGGTCAGGATCAGGTCACCGACTGGACCCATGTCGAGGATACCGCTCAAGGAGTGGTGCGACTGTTCGAGACGCCCAACGTGCCTCATCGCCACTACAACATCTCCTGTGGCGTTGCGGTGTCACACCAGAGCATCATCGACAATGTGACGGCACTGCTCGGCCATGACAGCGATATGCAACTGGGACGAGGTCCCTTTGTAGTGCGTGGCGCGCCATTGGATATTCAGCGCGCCCGTGAGGACCTGGGGTTCGAGCCTCGTTACCCGGATATCCGTGAGGGTCTTGAGGACTATCACCGCTGGCTGACGGCCCAGTCAGTTTGAGGGAGTGGTTCAGGCGCGCTGGAACGTTACGGCCAGGTTGTTGGCCGGCAACTGTTCGACACCATGCAGTGACAGGTTGTTGCCGGCAGCTTCGGCAATCACCTGTTCAAGGTCCCGTACCCCCCAACTGGGGTCGCGAGCCTTGAGCCAGGCGTCGAACTCGGCATTGCTCGGCGCCGTATGCTTGCCGTTTCGACGATATGGGCCATACAGAAACAACAGGCCACCACTGACCAGTTGCTGGCCTGCTACACCCATCAGTCGCTCGGTGACCTGCCAGGGCGAGATATGAATCAGATTGATGGCCAGCATCGCATTCCAGTGTTCGGCTGAGTGCTGGAGAGCATCATCATCCGCCAATAGATTGCGGTGTTGTGCCGGCAGAATATTGCTCAATCCGCTATGCGTGCGCCAGGCCTCTATCGACTGGATCGCCGCCTCATTGATATCACTGGGTTGCCACTGCCAGTCTGGGTGGCGCTCGGCCATGTACACCGCATGCTCTCCACTGCCGCTGGCAAATTCCAGCAACCTGGCGCTTTCCCCCAAGAGTCCGGACAGCACGCCATGAATCGGTTCGCGATTGCGTGCCGTCGACGGACTGAACAGACGCGAGTCGGCAGGCGAATTGTCATTGCTCATCAACGTACTCCCGGTCATTACCCACAACACTGTTTCAGCTTGCGTCCGCTACCACAGGGGCAGGGGTCATTGCGCCCCGGCTTGAGACGCGAAACCTGCGGCTGACCATCCACATAGCGCCAGTGCCCCTCCTCACGCAGAAACCGTGAACGCTCTTCCAACATTCCCCAGCGCATGCGTCCGGCACGTCCCTCACAAAAGACTGCCTTGAAGTACACATGCCCGCTGCCGTCTTCCGCCAGGCCATGATCAAGAATCTGCAGATGCCGCCAGTGGCAATCATCATCGCCCAGTTCCGCCGGTCGAGTTGTCGAGTGCCAGCTACTGAGCAGATAGTCATCCAGTCCCAGTGCAAACGCCGTATAGCGCGAGCGCATCAGAGCTTCCGGCGTCGGCGCTTCGGCTCCGTCATGAATCAGTTGGCAGCAACTGTCCAGCGTTAGACCACTACCGCAGGGGCATGGACTTGTTGAGCAGACACTTGCTGGCCCTTTGCTGGTGAGGTCATTCATCAATGGGGCCTTCAAGTAAACACGGACCAACCGGTTTCGCGCGATAAACGCGCCAATGCCGACGTGCCCTGCAATGAGTTGCCGTAGCGATCCAATCCCGGCGACCAGACCGCGATCGAAGCCACATTGGGCACCACCGCCATGATGCCGCCACCAACGCCACTCTTGCCAGGGAAGCCGACCCGGTAGGCGAAATCGCCCGAGCCATCATAGTGACCACAGGTCATCATCAGTGCATTGATCGAACGTACACGCTCGATACCGATCAGTCGTTGATGACCAAATCCGCCACACAGGAAACGTGCGGCGCGCGCCAATTGCGCCGAAGTCATCTCGATGGCGCAATGATGAAAATAGGTGCCCAGCACACGATCGCAGTCATTGGTCAGGTTGCCACAGGACTTGAGGAAGTAGGCAAGGGAGTAGTTGCGGTCTCCGGTTGCCTGCTCCGAATGCGCCACATGGCGATTGATATGGATGTTGGTATCTTCTGCGGCTTCGCGAATGAAGCTGAGCATTTCGCCGAGGGTATCACGCGGCGCCTGACGCCCCAGCACGGCGTCGGTGGTGACAATCGCCCCGGCGTTGATGAAGGGATTACGCGGAATCCCCTCTTCCACCTCGAGTTGGACGATGGAGTTGAAGGCACGCCCGGAGGGCTCACGACCGACGCGCTCCCAGAGACCATCACCAAGGCGCCCCAAAGCCAGCGCCAGCGCGAAGACCTTGGACACACTCTGAATCGAGAATGGCGTCCGATAATCACCAGCGTGAAACTCCTGCCCATCCACCGTGCAGACACTGATCGCGAACTGCGCTGGATCGACGCAGGCAAGTTCGGGAATGTAGCTGGCGACCTTCCCCCAATCATTCTGCTGTCGAGCATCACGATCAATGGTATTCAGCAGTGCTTCAAGCATGACGTTTCCGACGTTATTCAGAGTTTCAAAGCTGACGACAAGAACAAGGCGACAAAACAGGGCGTTAACAACAAGCGGCGATGTTGGCGCCAGCCTTGATGGCTGTCAATGGCAACGGAGCGTGGCCCGCTACGCAACCGAGCAATTACGCTCACTTGCCCCGACGCAGCGCACGATTGGTGCGCATGGTTGGAGTTGCGGTAAGCGGATCTTCTGGCCACGGATGCCGTGGGTAACGCCCACGCATTTCCTTGCGGACTTCTGGATATACGTTGGTCCAGAAACTCTCCAGATCCATGGTGCGTGCCAACGGTCGCTGTGCCGGTGACAAAAGTTCGATACGCACCGCAACACGGCCGTCGACGATACGCGGTGTCTTCACCCAGCCCAACAACGCCTGCAGTTTGGCGGCCAACACCGGTACGACTCGAGTCTCTGCCGAGTCCTGATCCGCGGTGGTTGATTCGATGTCATAGCGCAATGCGGCACTATCGCCACTCGGCAATGTCATGCGCGTAGGCGCCAGCTCATCGAGACGGGGTAACAATTGCCATGGAATCCGCTGACGCAATAGATCTGTCCATGGCAAGCAACGCACTTGATCGAGCCGCGACAGATTCTCCAGATGCGGGCCCAACCATTCATCCAGCTCAGCGTGCATCGCTTCATCAGACAAGTCTGGCCAACCTTCATCATGTGCCGCGCGCAGCAATTGCACTCGCGTGCGCAACGCCTCGGCAGCATCATTCAGCGGCAGGCGGGGCTCCCGCAACAGCGCCTGCACCAATGCCTCGCGACGCGCTTCAGCACTCGGCGGCCCTGTGAGTGGTCGCCGCTCAAGCACCACAGCGCCCAGACCGCGTACCCGCTCACCGATCAAGCGCTTGCTCTGATCGCACCATTCGACACGCTCACGCCAGTCGTGAGTCTCGGCAAAGCCGGCCTCGAGATCGGCCAGCTCCAGGCGTGCCGCGTGACGAATCATCGCCTCCCGCGGGTCGCCGTCGGTATCGACTATCAACAACAGCTCGGAATGCGCCAGCGACTGATTTTCCGGCAGACGGACCATGCCACCATTGGCCATGCGAAAGCGCCCTACAGCAACTCGTTGCGCGATGCGTTCGGGCCACGCGCGCATCAACAAACGTGCCGATGCCTGCTGATGCCCGGCGCGTGGCTCAACACCAGCGATCCTCGCCAGGCGTCGCGTATCACGCCACCATTGCCCAGCACGCTCCCGCGACTGCCACAGTTCGCTCAGGCAACTATCCACATCACGCGACGTCCCTCCACTTCGCCCTTCCAACCACGCAGCGATGCCACAGGCCTCAGAGGTAGCGCCATCGCCCTGCGCCACGGCGTGCTCCAGCATCACCGCCAGTGCCGGTGATACCGGCCAACGACCAGCCTTGCGCCCCAGGCTGCTGACGCTTCCATCGGGACCCAGCAACCCAAGCTTCTGCAGTTGCTGTCGCGCCACATACCAGGCTCCTGCGGGCGGCGGTGTCACCCAGTGCAGGCTGACAGGATCGGCAACACCCCAACGCGCCAGTTCGAACGCCAATGTCGCCAGATCCGCCTGATGCATTTCCGCTTCGGCGTGGGGAACCAGCGGCTGCTCCTCTGCCCACAGCCGATAACAATGACCTGCGGCCTGGCGCCCGGCACGTCCTCGACGCTGATCGGCACTGGCTCGGTTGACCCGCCGTGTCGCCAGACGCGTCATGCCAGTGCGCGGCTGAAACACCGGGATGCGTTCCTGGCCCACGTCAATCACGGTCCGCACGCCATCCACGGTGACACTGGATTCGGCAATCGCGGTAGCCAATACCACCTTGCGACGCCCATCTTCCAGCGGGCACAGCGCACGACGCTGGGCATCCAACGCCATCCGCCCATGCAATGGCAATACCGACAGTTCGGGATGACGCTGGTTCAACACTCGCTGCAGACGCTCAATCTCCGCCACACCGGGCAGAATCACCAGTACATCACCCTCATGCGCCAGCGCCTCGGCAACCACACGGGCCTGATGTTCCGCCGCATCGCTGCGGGCCGCCGAGGGCCGATAGCTCGTCGTTACCGGAAACTGTCGCCCAGGACACTCGATCAATGGCGTCGCTTCGCCGAGTACCGCCTTGAGTGCTGCCACATCGAGGGTCGCGGACATCACCAGCAGACGCAGGTCATCGCGCAGTGCCTGCTGTACATCCAATGCCAGCGCCAGGCCCAGGTCTGCCTCGAGGCTACGCTCATGAAATTCGTCAAAGATGATCCCGGTGACACCCTCGAGCATCGGATCATCCTGAAGCATGCGCGTCAGCACACCTTGAGTGACTACCTCGAGACGAGTCGCGGCACTGACACGACTCTCACCGCGCATGCGATAACCGATGCGTTGACCGACGTCCTCGCCCAATTGCGCTGCCATATGCCCTGCTGCCAGACGCGCGGCAACTCGCCGAGGTTCCAGCAACAACAAGCGGCCATCGCCATCGTCACCTCGGCACCAATCCGTATCGAGCAACGTCAGCGGCACGCGAGTGGTCTTGCCGGCGCCAGGCTCGGCCACCAGCATCACGCGAGTATGCTGTTGCAGCGCGTCACTCAAGGCAGGCAAGCGAGATTCAATGGGCAGTTCAGCAGATAGATCCATGCAACATCCGGGGCAAGTGCAAAGGCGGGGCCGCAGCGGATCATACCATGGCCATTGCTCTACAACTTTGTATACATATTGAGCAATCGGTTGTTGCCTTTTACAGGCGTTATTGTCTACGCTCGAGAATGCTGACCAAAAGGTCAGGTTTTGATTCCGTTCAATGACAACGACAACGACAAGAGAACCCTGCCATGACA
This sequence comes from Halomonas huangheensis, assembly GCF_001431725.1. Taxonomy (NCBI): domain Bacteria; kingdom Pseudomonadati; phylum Pseudomonadota; class Gammaproteobacteria; order Oceanospirillales; family Halomonadaceae; genus Halomonas; species Halomonas huangheensis. The sequence goes on from NZ_CP013106.1 coordinate 2,442,160, forward strand.
CAGAGCTCGTACGCGACGCAACCATCGGCGTCGACCGCCGAGTCGCCGTCTCCCGCCCCTGGTTGGCTCGACCGCTACTTCAACGTCAGCCGCCGTGGCTCCTCGGTCAAGACCGAAGTGCTGGCCGGCATTGCCACCTTTCTTGCCGGGATGTATATCATCGTGGTCAACCCAGCGATCCTCTCCGACGCCGGTATCCCATTCTCCGCGGCACTCTCGGCCACCGTCGTCATCAGCTTTCTGAGCAGCCTCGCCATGGGGCTCTATGCCAGGAATCCCATTCTGGTGGCGCCCGGCATGGGCATGAATGCACTTTTCACTTATACCCTGGTACTGGGTGCAGGGTTGTCCTGGGAAGTGGCACTGGGCTGTGTGTTCTGGTCGGGCGTGATGTTTGCCTGCCTGGCCATGTTCAATGTCCGCGAGGCCATCATCGACGCCATTCCTCCTTCGCTGCGTTACGCCATCACCTGCGGTATCGGCCTGTTCATTACCTTCATCGGCTTGAAGAATGCAGGCTTCATCGTCGCCAGCCAGGCAACCCTGGTCAGCCTCGGCAATCTCGACGCCAGCCTGGTAACCTTCTTCCTCGGTCTGGTGGCCACCGCGGTGATGGTGATTCGTGGCTTCAATGGGGCGCTGATCCTCGGCATCGCCCTGACCACACTGATGGCTGCACCGATGGGACGGATGTGGGGCGGCGAGGAGGTGTTGGTGGCCTGGAACGGGCTGGCATCGATGCCGGATTTCTCGGCAGTATGGAAGGTCGATATCCTCGGTGCCTTGAAGGTCGCCTACCTGCCGTTCATCTTTGTGATGCTGTTCACCAACTTCTTCGACGCCCTTTCCTGCTTCATGGCACTGTCGGAATCCGCCAACCTCAAGGATGCCAACGGCAACCCGCGTAACCTCAAGCGCTCGATGACTGTTGATGCCTTCGCCTCGATGATTGCTGCACCACTCGGCACCAGTGCGGCTCAAACCTTTATCGAGTCCGGAGCCGGTGTCGCCCAGGGAGGACGCACCGGCCTGACCGCCGTGGTCATCGCGGTGCTGTTCCTGCCGTTCCTGTTCCTGTCACCGCTGTTGTCGCTGGTGCCCAGCATTGCCACTGCGCCAGCGCTGGTATTGGTAGGCCTGTTCATGATGGCCCCGGTGACACGTATCGATTGGAGTCGTTTCGAGGATGCGTTTCCGGCCTTTCTCGCCATCATCCTGATGCCGCTGACCTACTCGATCACCCTCGGCATCGCCTTCGGCTTCATGAGCTTTGTACTGATCAAACTGGCATTGGGTAAGCCGGGTGAGATCAAGCCGGCGATGTGGGTATCGGCGGTGCTGGCAGTGATCATGCTGGCGACGGCGCAATAGATACACTAGCGCCTAACCGTGGACTGTCGCCTGATGGTGAGAAGCTGTTCTGTCTGCGACAAGCGGCACAACTGGAGCGGAGCAGGCTCTCAAGCCGGCTCCGCCAGGTCGACACTTCAACGTAACGCGCACGGTCACCCCAACCGCTGCGGAACCCCGTTTGACCTGGCGCCGCTGGACTTGACGCCACAGCCCTTGAGCACCACATCAACCAGAAAGCCGGTGATGCGATCGAGGTCCTCATCGTTCAAGCGCTCTCGTCCAGTGATACCGAGCACCTGTGCCTCGAAGTCTGCATAGTGCTGAGTCGCCGACCAGATCAGAAAGATCAGTGATACCGGGTCAACGGGATCCATCAGTCCCATCTCGGACCAGCGACGGAATACTCGCGCCCGACCTTCTACCCATTCCCGCAGGTCGCCGCGCAGGTAGTCCTGCAGAAAGGGAGCGCCCTGCAGAATCTCGGTCGCAAACAGCCGTGAGGCCTCGGGATACTGGCGGGACATCTCCATCTTCGAACGAATGAAGGCGCTGAGCACCTCGCCAGGATCATCATCCTCGTCGATGTCATCAAGCATGGTGTTCCAGCGGGCCATTACGCCTTCGAGCAACCGCACGTACAACGCCTTCTTGCTGCCCATGTAATACAGCACATTGGACTTGGGTAACCCGGCTTGCTCAGCGATCAACTGCACGCTGGCGCCGCGATAACCATGCCGAGAAAACACCCGCTCGGCAGCCTCGAGAATATCCCGCTCGTTACGCTGGCGAATTGCACCACCGGTTTCCGGCGCCTCGGCGGAAACCTCCCTGTCCTGTGACCCTCTTGCCATGGCTCTCGCTCGCAGTTGTGTAGCCGTTGTGTGATCCGTTCTGCAATCCAATGGAAAGGACACAGAGCTTGCCTGATGGGCTACGTCGAGGCAATCACTGGCCCGCTTTTACCCACATGCCTGGGGGTCAGCCCCCCTTGCAGCACAACAACGCTCAACGCTTGGATACAGAATTTTACTCACAGGACTTGAAGAATTTGACCATTTGGTCAACTATTCAGTTAGAGACGATCAAATCCGCAATAATCAAAGCAACATGATCCAAACAAGATGATCTACATAACATGATCCACATAACAACGAACGATCAGCAACAAACACAACAGGACCCTGACATGATCGAATTCCACCTCAATGGGCGGCCGCAGCAGGTTGCCGCAGATGCCCACCTCAGTGTGCTGGAATTACTGCGTGAGCAACTGCTGCTGACCGGTACCAAGGAGGGCTGCGCCTCGGGTGATTGTGGGGCCTGCACAGTGGCCGTTGGTGAGGTCGGGGGCGATGGTCAGCTGCGCTACCACAGTGCCAATGCCTGCATCATGCCCGCACATCAGTTGCAGGGACGTCATCTGGTGACGGTGGAGGGTCTCGCCGATGGAGATCAACTGCATCCCAGCCAGGCCGCGATGGTCGAATGTCACGGTAGCCAGTGTGGCTTCTGCACGCCCGGCATCGTGATGTCGTTGTTCACATTGCATGAACAGCAGCGCCAGCAGCCTGCCCCTTTGTCAGCGGAACGCCTGGAAGCCGCACTGGGTGGCAATCTGTGCCGCTGCACCGGCTACCGCCCGATTCGCGACGCCGCCCTGGCCATGAATGACATGCCCGGCCATCAGCCGCACTGGCTGGATGCAGGCTCTCAAGAGCTCGCCGAGTGCCTGGCGACCGACGTCGGCGGCACCAGCACTTCGGATCAGGAAACCTTCCACCAGCCGCGTACGCTCGATCAGTTGGTGGACTTGCGCAGCCGCTACCCGGATGCACGCCTGGTTGCCGGCGGTACTGACCTGTGGCTGGAAGTCACCCAACAGTTGGCCGACTTCTCACGCGTCATCGATACCACCCGCGTCGACGAACTGCGCCACATCCAACCCGGTGATGACGGCCAGGGGCGCGAGGGCTGGTGGATAGGCGCCGCGGTGACCTATGCCCAGCTCGAACCACTGCTGGAGCGCGAATATCCGACCTTCGCTCACCTGCTCCATCGCCTGGGATCGGCCCAGGTCCGTAATCGCGGTACCCTGGGCGGCAATGTCGCCAATGCCTCGCCGATCGGCGATACGCCACCGGTACTGTTGGCACTGGATGCTCGCCTGCGCCTGGTAGGCCCATCCGGCAGCCGGGATATCGACGCGGGCGACTTCTTTCATGCCTACAAGCAGACTGAACTGGCCGCTGACGAGTGCCTGCAGGCGATCTTCATTCCGTCTCCGACCCCGGAGCGCCAACTCAAGGTGTGGAAACTCTCCAAGCGTCGCGAAGACGATATCTCCGCCGTGCTGGGTGCCTTCAGTTGGAGAGTCGACAACGGTCTGTTGCGTGACGTTCACCTCGCCTTCGGTGGCATGGCCGGTATTCCCGCCCGCGCGGCTGGCGCAGAAGCCGCACTGGAAGGTCAATTGCCCAACGCAGGGGCCTTCTCCGCTGCGCGCGCGGCGCTTGCCGATGACTTCTCGCCGATGAGCGATGTGCGTGGCTCCGCCGAGTACCGGCAGCACTCTGCAGCAGCGCTGCTCGAGCGCCTGCGACTGCTGATTGCCAACGAGTCCATAGATACAGCGAAATCCACCACATCAGAGGAGGTGATGCTCCATGCGTACGCTCACTGAACTGCCACTGCAAACCACCTCCGAGCAGACCCGGCAACCGCAGCCCTCCGAGGCTCAAACCAGTGCCTTTTCCGGTACCCCAGCCCGCCACGAGAGTGCCATCAAACATGTCACCGGTCGCGCGGCATATATTGATGACCTCGCGCTGCCAGCCGATGCATTGCATCTGGCGCTTGGGTTGTCGCCCGTTGCTCATGGTCGGATCACCCGGCTCGACCTTGCCGCAGTGCGCGCGGCACCTGGCGTGGTGGACGTGATTACCGTCGCCGATGTTCCCGGCCATACCGACATCGGTCCGGTATTTCCCGGAGACCCGATCATGGCCGATGGCGAAGTGCTCTATGCAGGCCAGGTCATCTTCGCGGTTGCCGCAGACAGCTACCGAGCCGCGCGCCAGGCCATCAAACAGGCGGTGATCGAGATCGATGAGGCTCCGGCCAGCCTTGATCCCGTCGCCGCTGCGGAAGCCAAAGACCTGGTTCGCCCCTCCCACCAGCAACTCAGCGGCGACTGGCAGCAGGCGCTAACTGACGCGGTACATATCATTGAAGGCGAGCAATTCGTCGGCGGCCAGGAGCACTTCTACCTCGAGGGCCAGGCCTGTGTGGTTCATCCCACCGAGGATGAAGGGGTGATGGTGCATACGTCCAACCAGCATCCCAGCGAAACGCAGAAGCTGGTGGCTGAGGTACTGGGAATTCCCTTGCACGCGGTCACTGTTGAAACGCGGCGTATGGGTGGTGGCTTCGGAGGCAAGGAAACCCAGGCCTCGCCCTGGGCGTGCCTGGCGGCGATTGTGGCGCGTCGTACCCAGCGCAGTTGCCGAATTCGCCTGCCACGCAGCGAGGACATGCGTGTTACCGGCAAGCGCCATCCCTTCCATAATCGATACCAGTTGGGGGTCGATGCGAAGGGCGTGATTCAAGGTGGCGATATCACCGTTATCGGCGACTGCGGCTACTCGCCTGATCTGTCCGACGCCATCGTCGATCGCGCCATGTTCCACGCCGACAATACCTACTCACTGGGCGCCGCTCGCGTCACGGGCCATCGGGCGCGCACCAATACCGCGTCCAACACCGCCTTCCGCGGCTTCGGCGGCCCCCAGGGCATGATGGTGATCGAAGCCGCCGTCGAGGATATTGCACGCCAGGTCGGAGAAGACCCGCTGACCATCCGCAAGCGCAACTTCTATCGTCAGAATCGCAATGTCACCCACTATGCCCAGACAGTGGACCAGATCGCGCTGCTCCATGAGTTGGTCGAGAACCTCGAGACTTCCAGCGAGTACTGGCAACGGCGCGAACGGATCCGCCAGTTCAACGCCAACAACCGGACCATTCGCAAGGGCCTGGCACTGACACCGGTGAAATTCGGTATCTCCTTCACCGCTCAGCATCTCAATCAGGCCGGAGCCCTGCTTCACGTCTACACCGACGGCAGCGTGATGATCAATCACGGCGGCACCGAGATGGGTCAGGGTCTGCATACCAAGATCTGTCAGGTGGTAGGCCGTGAGTTGGGTCTGGATCTGGAACAGGTACGCATCACTGCGACGCGCACCGACAAGGTGCCCAACACCTCACCAACCGCCGCTTCCAGTGGTGCCGACCTCAATGGGCAGGCTGCGCGTGACGCAGCACTCAAGCTCAAGCAGCGCCTGTTCGATTTTGCCGCCGAGCACTACCATCTCGACCGCGAAGCGATGCGTATGGAAACGGGTACCTTGATCGCAGGCTTCGGCGAGAGCGAAACCCGCATCGCCTGGGGCGAGTTGATCCAGACCGCCTATCTATCGCGTATCTCGCTGTCGGAAAAAGGCTTCTACGCTACACCACTGATCCACTATGACCGCGCCACCGGCAGCGGCCGCCCCTTCTATTACTTCGCCTTCGGTGCCGCAGTAGCCGAGGTTTCCGTGGATACCCTGAGCGGCGAGTACCAGGTCGACCGTGTCGATATCCTGCATGATGTTGGCGACTCGCTGAATCCGGCCATCGATATCGGCCAGGTCGAAGGCGGCTTCATCCAGGGCATGGGGTGGCTGACCAGTGAAGAGCTGAAATGGAACGACAACGGGCAACTGATCTCCCATGGGCCGGCGACCTACAAGATCCCGACCTATGGCGACCTTCCGGCTACCTTCAACGTCAAGCTGATGGAAGGCCACCCCAACTCCATGGCCAGCATCTACCGCTCCAAGGCAGTGGGTGAACCGCCGTTCATGCTCGGCATGTCGGTATGGTGCGCACTGCGAGACGCGCTAGCCAGTCTGAGCGACTACCGCCAGGCAGTACGTCTCGATACCCCGGCGACCCCGGAACGAGTGATGGCAGCGGCTGCAGCAGCCCGTGAGGCGGCGGGAAGCGGATCATGAATCGTCAACACAAGCCCGAGTGCTGGTACGAAGCACTGGCGCGTTTGCAACGTGAGGGCCTGCCGCATGTGGTGGCCACTCAGGTAACCAGTCAGGGCTCGACCCCTCGAGAGCCGGGCGCGCACATGATCATTACGCCCGATCATGTCTACGATACCCTGGGCGGTGGCACCTTCGAATGGCAGGTGATTGCCGCGGCCCGGGAAAATCTCGCAGGCGGCAAGGCCGGTATGCAACTCGAGGCATTCTCGCTGGGTGGCCGCAGCGGCCAGTGCTGTGGAGGTTTCGTCAACGTCATTCTCGAAACCTGGCCCGGCAGTGCGGTACATCTGGCGCTGTTCGGCGCTGGGCATGTCGGACGGGAGATCGCACAACTGGTGGCCCCTCTCGACTGGCAACTCGATTGGTACGACAGCCGTAATGATGGTTTCCACAACTTGCCCGAACCGACGCCGCGCCAACACCGCCGCCAGATGCCGGATATTGAAGCCGCAGTGGCCGAGCTGGCGGAACATAGCCATGTACTGGTGCTCACCCACGATCATGCCGAAGACTTCGCGCTGGTGAATGCCGCGCTCAAGCGCGGTGACTGCGCCTCCATTGGCCTGATCGGGTCACGCAGCAAGTGGGCCAGTTTCCGTCGCCGCCTCGAGGCGGAGGGGCACAGTGTCGAAGCCATTGACGAAGTGCGCTGCCCGATCGGTGATTCGGGCGGCAACAAGGCGCCCTACGCCGTTGCCCTATCTGCGGTGGCCGAACTGCAACCGCTCTGCACGCGCCACAACAGCAATCACGCAAAACGTGGCGAGAGCCGTGGCATCGATAGCGCCGCTCTCAGATCTCTTTTCCATTGAGTCCCAACGATGAGCAACTCCTCAGACATGGCGTCACAGAACGCCCAACCAACATCGCCAGATCCTCGCATTCAGGAGACAGCTCACAGCTGGGTAATGCGTGCTCGTATTCTCAGCTTTGATGCTGATCCCGGTGATGGCGACACCCCGAATGAGGGCAGCGTCGTCTACCATGAGGACGGCGCCCTATGGTGGGAAGCCGGACGAATTCGCGCGCTCGGCAACTGGGAGGAACTGTCCGCGCAACTCCCTACTGACGTGAGTGTGATCGACCAGCGTGACAAGCTGGTCATGCCCGGCTTCATCGATAGTCATGTCCATTATGTACAGCTCGACATCATGGCTTCCTACGGACGCCAACTGCTTGACTGGCTTAACGAGTACACCTTTCCCGAGGAGTGCCGATTCGCCCAGCGTGAGCACGCCGAGCATATGGCCGACGCCTTTCTCGATGAATTGATGCGCGTCGGCACCACCACCGCCCAGGTATTCTGCTCCAGCCATCCAAACTCGGTAGATGCCTTCTTCAGCGCGGCCCGCCGACGCGACCTGTGCATGCTGGCCGGCAAGGTACTGATGGACCGCCATGCACCAGAGGAATTGACCGACGACACCCGGGGCGGTATCCGCGATAGCGAACGCTTGATCAGCGATTGGCATGGTACGGGGCGACTCGGCTACAGCGTCACGCCGCGCTTTGCTCCGACTTCCACTCGAGAACAGTTGGACGCCGCCGGAGGTCTGCTGCGTAATGACCCCAGCCTGTGGCTGCAGACGCACCTCTCGGAAAACCTCGGAGAGTTGGATTGGGTTGCTGAGCTGTTTCCCGATAGCCGTGACTACCTTGAGGTCTACGAAAAGTCCAACCTTGTCGGGCCGCGCAGCACCTTCGCTCACGGTATCCATCTCGACAACGGCATGCGTGGGCGTCTCGCCGAACGCGGTGCCAATATCGCCTTCTGCCCCAGTTCCAACCTGTTCCTGGGCAGCGGGCTCTTCGACCGCAGCGCTGCACGTGACAACAACCTGAACCTGACCCTTGCCAGTGATATTGGCGCCGGTACCGACCTTTCCGGACTGGCCACGCTCAAGGCCGGATATCAGGTTGGTCAATTACGCGGACAACCACTGACCGCCTGGGCAGGATTCCACGCACTGACGCGAGGCAATGCCGTATCGCTGTCGCTGGATGACCGGATCGGGCGTCTCGCGCCTGGTATGGATGCAGACTTCGTGGTCCTCGACCTCTACGCCTCACCATTGCTGGCCAGGCGCATGGCACGTTGCACCAGTCTCGCCGAGGAGCTGTTCACGCTGATGATGCTGGGTGACGACCGTGCCGTGCACGAAACCTGGGCCGGAGGACGACTGCAGCACCGCAGACAGACTTAGAAGAGAGCGATCAAGGAACCAAGCTGTCGATTTCCAGGAGCGGCCTCATGCGAGACCGCTCGGTCATGGAAAGCGGTTGATCTCGCTCACCGCGAATAGAGCTGGAAATCCTACAGGGACTTTTCAACGCCGATGGTCTTCAACCAATCCTCGATGTCACGGGTACTGATCTTGCTGTCCTCTCCGTCATCCTTCTGAAAGGTATCCAGCATCGCGAAGAAGTCGTCGTTATCCAGCATGAACTCCGCCGATGCGTGTTCATCCTCGCTACGATCATCATCCCCACCGTGATTTCTCAGATCTTTCCTGCTGACAATGTCATCGCTACCGTTCCAGTCATCCCAATTATCCAGCATGGGGTCGATGACATCCCTGTTCTCTTCATAGAATGCGCGACCAAACCCATCGGCAGCCATATTCTGCCGATAATCATTGAATCCGCCTTCACCAACGGACTCCAGCCAGCTATCCAGGTCGTTGGTGCTGACTTTATCGTCTCCACCACCTTTCTTCTTCGCTGTATCCAACGTTTCAAAGAACTTCCATTCATCTATCAGGAATTGCGCGGCATCCCGTTCCGCTCTGGACCTGTCATTATCTTCCTCACTAATGCCTTTCAGGTCTTTCATGCTGACAATGGAGTCGCTACCATTCCAGTCATCCCAATACTCAACGATGGTATCGATATGTTCTCTATTCTCTTCGATAAATTCTTCATCAAAAGAAGAAATTTCTTCCTCCGACTCTACATATGAACGAATATCATCGAGGTCATTATATTTATCAGTCCTTCCAAAGACCTCATTCATCATATCTGCACGTTCCTGGCTGAACTCTCCTTGCGGGTGTGCCACGTCGTATAACCCTTCAAGATACTCGACGATCTTGTCGCGAGTACCACGCGTAGCACTGTCTCCCTGGGAAGGGTTGATGACCTGCTTGACACCATCCTTGACAAAAATCACACGACCATCAGACAGTAGCTCAATTGACTCAACATCCACGCGATCTACATCTTCCTTGAACTCTCCAAAGCTTCCGGGTTTCCCTCCATCACCAAAAACTGGAAGTCCGGATGGGTCGACATCCAGATCCAATTCCTCACGCAGATCTTCAATATCGTTGTAATCATCAGATTCGTTATGCAGGTCGGTTATCTTTTCTACCAACCGCTCATCCAGCTCCCCATCCGAATGGGTCAAGATATGTAAATCCTTGAGATAGTCAAAGATATCCTCTGCATCGCTTTCACTTAGCTCGCCATGATCATCCTTGTCAATCTGCCAGCGTTTGCCATCCTTTTCAAAAGTAATGACACTGCTATCGCCGGAGTCCAGTTCGATGGAACCTACGTCAACACGGTCAACATCTCTCTTGAAATCATGGAAGGTCCCAGGCTTATCATCATCTACGCCAAAGAGCGGTGGCTCCGAGTCATCCAAGGCACGTTTCAGGGCATCTATATCATTATATTTATCGGATTCATTGTGAAGGTCCGTTATCTCAGAAATCAGATCATGATCCTTCTTCCCACCGGGATGGGTAATTTCATGCAGCTCGGTCAAGTACTCAATGATCTTCTGACGAGTTGAATCACTTGCCTTATCACCGATAAAGGGATCAATAACCTGCCTCACTCCATCCTTGGTAAAGAAGACTCGTCCGTTGTCGGCAAGCTCGATGGAGCCAACATCGACTCGATCAACATCTTTCTTGAACTCTCCGAAACTCCCGGGACTACCGCCGTCTCCAAAGCGTTGCCGTCCGGATGGATCTTCGCCACTTTCTCCAATGCCAGAATCATGATCGTCATCCCAATTGGAGAACCAGTCATCCGAGATATTGTCATGTCCATCGACGTATTCAGTAAAGTCCTGGTATTGCTCTGGCCTCGACTCCCAAACAGGCTTGTCCTCCGGATAAAGATCGTAATAACCATCCGTGCCGTAATCGGAATCATATTCGTAGCGAGAATGAATGGTGTAGTTAAGCTTGTCGCCCCAATCATCCTCCGTGATACCAAGCTCGCTCCAGTTCTCGAAAGTGTTAAGTACTTCTTCTGCTTTCTGATCCGACTTTTGCTTGGCGACAACCCCCATCACAATGGCGGCAATTCCGCCCAGCGCAACCCCCGCAATACCCAAAGCCCCGGAGGCAATGCCCAGCCCGGTAGCCAGAGAACCGCCGGCGATCATGCTGGCCAGGTTGGTGCCTGCGGCTCCCGCGATACTGATTCCGGACAGCAGCTGCAGCGAGGCTGCGGCAAATTCGCTATCAAGGGCATCGGGATTGCCAATCAACTTGTCGATCGACATGGCGCCGAGTGCCAGATCCAGCACGCCCCCGGCCACGTCAGCAAGACCGCCTACCGTATTGAGTACACTTCCCACAATTCGGAGTTTACCGGAGGTATCCATGCTATCGGGATCAATACCCATACCTTCGATGCGTTGATCCACTGTGGCTAGAATAGTTCTTCGACTATCTTCGCTCACATTGTCCAGTACATCCCAGTTGATAGTGAAATCTGAACTGGCTTGTGAAATGCGCTCACTCGGATCTGACATGGCATCTTCGAAGCTGCCTTGAGAAGCCGTAACAAAGCTCGTGCTGTCCTCAGTAGCCGTGAAGAACGAGAGGGAGTCATCTGATTGAGAACTCTGGCTGATAATTGATCTCTGTTCCTCCATCGATCCCAGTTCATGACCTTCCGCGTCAAGGGTCCGCACTGGATCATCCGAGTTTGAATATCGGTCTAGATAAGACTCCGTCAGTTGCTCATTCGAGTCCCTATCCAAACCTAACGACGTCAGCATCCCTGGCTTATCGAATAGCTTCTTCAAAGCTTTAGCGCCGGCGGTGCCTGCCTCCAGCATCGCTGGTGATGTCGCGAGGGTGATCAACAACAGGCGAGCCGCTGCCATCCGCTCTTCAACGGTGTCTCCCTGGTTCTTGGTCAAGGTATAGATAGCCGCGGCTGCGGTCAGAGTGCCGGCAATCGCAGGAAGAGTGCCATTGGCCATACTGGCCTGCAGTAGCGCGGCTGCGCCGTTACGTACCTTGACGCTGTTGGGGGCTCCCTCATGATTACCCCTCAATATTTCAGAGATGCGCGAGCGCACATCGCGGATATCAAAGCTGCCGTTGGCCTTGAAGGAATCGGAGATGGCATTGGTAGCAACCTTGACTGCGGCCTTGTAGCTATCCAGGCCCTTCTTCACATCATCCGGCAGGTTGCCGCTGCCATCCTTCAGATAGTTCTGTACCGCCCTGTCCGAGAAGGAGAGGCCAAAAATCGTGGACCAGGTTCCTTGCAATGCGGTTTGCACCTGGTCATTGATGGCGAGTTCCAAAGATTCATCCGAATAATCGCCACTCTCGATGATGCTCGAGATCTCATCGATCAAGCCCTGATCCAGGAAATTGCTTCTGATCTCACTGGCTTTTTCATTATCCAGGTAGTCCAGTGACTTCAGGTCATTGGAGAAACGAACCTTGGCCGCATCACTGTCCATCCCTTCAAGCATCTCCATGTACTCGGGGCTACTCATGGAGTCGTAAATGCTGTTGACCAGACCTTTCTTGTCTTTTATCTTGCTGACGGCGTCTCGCATGAAACCATCGATGCCATCCACAACCTGTTCATTCTCGGACAACTCAGCCAACTTATCGTTGATTTCCTTTTCCTTGAGCAGCCCATAGGTGCTGGCCTGATCCATGATGGTCGAGCTATCTAGATAACTGGTTGTATCACCATCCCAGAAAAACGCATCTTTTTCCGTTTGGTAGGGAAGGTAATCAAATCCACCAACCAATGCTGTTTTGGCTTGTAGAAGTTCATAATACTGGCGTCGAGGATCATCCAGATCCAGATCAGCCCATTCATCCTTCATCTTGTCATGAAACAGCTCGCCGACGGTTTTTTCATCGTTGGTGGTTTCAGCATTCATGAAGTCCGTGGCTTCAGAATCGGCAACATCGATCTTGACGTTGTTATCCACATGACTGATTTCAGTGCCGGTTATCTTGCTCCCCAGCACCGAATATTTGAATGGCGCCACATAGGAAGAGACTGCATACGTTTTTCCATTATAGTCGAAGGTAATTGTTGTCGAATCATGCCTTTCCGGATCCAGCTGCGATACTGGTGGAAGTACATCATCTTCTGAAAGAACTTCCCAGTCGTTCTCCTTGGCCTGGCTCTTGAAATCCTTTACCGCCTGTTCAACATCGGTTGCTCCTTCCCCTTCGTCTACTTCTTCGCTCCCCCTTTGACTATTACTCCTGACGCTTGCAGACCATTCCGTGGTGGACGATGAACGGAAACCAGTTGGCTGTACTGACATCATTATTCTCCTTGTTCCGGCAAGCCCGTCAGGAGCTGATTCCTCTCCAACATCGCTGATGATTGCGGCGCTTCAATAATCAGCGAGAAACTGAAAGTCCAGAGCTGGACTCAGGGAGGGGGAACAAGTCCCGAGTAACAGATGAGGTGACCTGGCGCGCTGCTTTCTGTTTCCGCATCACAGCCATGACTTGTCGACATTGCGCTTGGTCATCAAAAAACATTGCACTTGGTCATCAAAAGACGTTAGCGCCGGGCGTAATGCCACTGAAGATGCTGAGCCGATGGATCGATAGCAATGAATATGTATCGAGACAAGTACAGCCATCAGGTCGTGGTCAACAGGTCACACCTGCGTGTCGGTCACATCGCTGGACGGGCTACCGCATATCCTCGGACGGGAATGACAACCCGGCGCCTCATGACCAGCACGAGTGGAAACACCATGCGGTAACCCTTGCCCCTTTGCTCAACGCATCAATTATTCGGGCGTGATGACCGAGCGGTATCGACTTCGGTGTTGCCCTCGGTCTTGGCCTTGCTCACTTCCATGGACTTCTGAGCGGCCTCTTCGAAAACCTGCTTCAATTGACCGACATCGATTCCGCCGCCACCTGAACCGCTGACTCCTTCGACGTTTTCCTTTCGATGTTTCAAGATAAACATTGGACACTCCTTGTGTTCTGGATAGCTGTAGACACCGCTGCCTCAACAAGAGGCTACCAGGGCTTATCCGGGCGAGATGGGCAGTTGCCACGCCTCCCTCCGAAAAGCCAGCCACTTCCACTCGACACCTCACTCAATCGATAAGTCTGTCATTCATATCGACAATTCACTTGTGATCAAATGAATCAATTTTTCGAACAAATGAATCAGTGATGAGTATATTGTTCATTTCGTTATCAACGAAAAAACTTGGCAGAATGTGGCTATCAATGAATATAGCCCAGACTCCCGGCAACGCAATGTTCAAGATGTTGTAATAATAGAAAAAATGTAATCAGTTGTTAATCGACTGATTCATATATGGCTTTTCATGATGTTCCCGAGCATCCAGTTTGGCTGGCAAGACGGGGCGGCCACAAACGGCGAAAAGAACGACTTCCTCCACGCTCTCCTCGCCGTGCGAAGATCGAAGTTGGCTGTCAGACAATCCGATTACTGCGCTCGAGCCTGATCGGAATTGCCTTGCTGGCTGGAGTCCCGGTATCCGCACCATGACTTTCCAGTGCAACGAGCACGTTGGTCTCAGGATAGTAGGCACCGACACAACCACTGGGGATGTCGTATTTTACCAACCGGAAGCTCGGAGCCCGGCGTTCGCTACCATCGTTGCGGGGCTCCCCAACCAGGTCGACCCAGTCACCATCGGCTAACCCGAGGCGTTGCAGATCAATCTGATTGATGAACAACACGCGCCGCTGCCCGGACACTCCCCGATAACGGTCGTTATATCCGTATACCGTGGTGTTGTACTGATCGTGGCTACGCATGGTCTGCAACGTCAACCAACCATCGCGTTGCGCCATCTGCTGGTGCAATATCGCTTCCGGTAACGGGTCGGCAGCAAAGCAGGCCTTACCGCTCTCGGTCGGAAACCTCAGTTCTCGTACCGGATTGCTCAGGTGGAAGCCTCTCGGCTTTGCCAAACGCAGGTTGAAATCGTCGAAGCCGGGGATAACCGCGGCAATCTCGTCACGGATACGGTCGTAGTTGGCGACCAGCGCCATCCAATCGATATTGGCATTTTCCCCACGTTGAGGCAGGACTCGCAACAAAGTCGCCTCGGCAATGGATGCCACGATCCAAGGCTCCGAGCGCAATAGTGGGCTGGCGGGCTCCTTGAAGCCGACGCTGGCGTGAACCATCGACATCGAGTCTTCGACGCTGACCGCCTGACGCTCCACTTCGTCACTGGCATCGACTTCACTACGCCCCAGACACGGCAGAATAAAGGCCTCCGTCTCGGCGCCAACCACCAGATGACTGCGGTTGAGCTTGGTGCTGATCTGCACATTGAGCCGTAGCTTGCGCATTGCTGCCTCGGTCCGTTCAGTGTCCGGCGTAGCACGACTGAAGTTGCCGCCAAGGCCAATAAAGGTCTGTGCCTTGCCCTGCTCCAGAGCTGCCAGACTCTCCACCGTGTTGTAACCAAGTTCGCGAGGCAGCTTGACGCCATACCGCTCCTCGAGGGCATCGATCAACCAGCCTGGCGCCTTCTCATCGATGCCCATGGTGCGATCACCCTGAACATTGGAGTGGCCACGCACCGGGCAGGCTCCCGCACCCGGGCGCCCGAAGTGGCCCCCCAACAGCAGCAGATTGATGATTTCACGCACACTACCCACGGCATGCAGGTGCTGGGTGATACCCATTGCCCAGGTGCAGATCACATTGCGCGACGCCGCGTAGATGGTGGCAGCCTCTTCCAGTTGCACACGACTCAGACCCGACTGCGATTCGATAGCCATCCACTCGGTGGAGCGAACCACAGTTTCCCATTCCTCGATGCCTTGAGTGTGGGCAGTAATGAAAGCCTCTGCTCGCTGAAAGTCACCCCGTTCTTCCATGGCAAACAGGGCCTTGGCTATGCCACGTACCGCCGCCATATCACCGCCCATGCGCGGCTGATAGTAACGCGAACTGATCGGCTGGCTGGACAGCGTGGCCATTTCCAGCGGTACCTGAGGATCGGCAAATCGCTCCAATCCGCGCTCTCGCAACGGATTGAAACTGACAATGCGTGCGCCACGGCGAGACGCCCGACGTAGATCGCCCAGCATACGCGGGTGATTGGTCCCGGGATTCTGACCAAAGACAAGGATCGCGTCAGCGTGCTCGAAATCTTCCAGCAACACCGTGCCCTTACCGACACCCAAACTGGCCTCCATACCAATACCGCTGGCTTCGTGACACATGTTCGAGCAGTCGGGAAAGTTGTTGGTACCGAACAGACGGACAAACAGCTGATAAAGATAGGCAGCTTCGTTGCTGGCACGTCCAGAGGTATAGAACAGCGCCTGATCGGGAGATTCCAGCTCAGCCAGGCGCTCGGCGATAGCCGCGATGGCCTCCCGCCAGGTCACCGCAATATAGCGATCGGTTTGCGGATCGTAGCGCAACGGCTCGCTCAGGCGCCCCTGGTCCTCGAGCATGAAGTCGTCCCAGCCGAGCAACTCTGCCACCGTATGCCGAGTAAAGAATTCAGCAGTCAGGCGTTTGCCGGTCACCTCCCAGGCGACGGCCTTGGCGCCATTCTCACAAAACTCGAAGGACGAGCGATGTTCCGAGTCTCCCCAGGCGCAACCGGGGCAATCGAATCCCTCGGCCTGGTTGGTCCGCAACAGCGAACGCACGCTCTTCCAGGGCGCCCGAGATCGTTTGACATGCCGGCTTACACTGCGCAACGCCCCCCAGCCTCCCGCCGGGCCAGCGTAGGCTGAAACACGCGGGTGGCGAGTCAATGACTCATCCTGCAATGGGGTGGAATTCGATTCAGTATCCAGCGTTTCTATGCTCATTGGTGATGCGGTTCTCGGCACTGTCGCTTGTATTGATGCACTGACGTGCAGGAAGGAAACCGGTCATATCCGGCGCAGGGGTCATGTAATCTCAGTCGGCTTGCCCGCTGAGCAATTCCAGCTGGTGCCCTCGGTTGGCACAGATCAGATTAAGGTCGCAAGCGCGCGCCACTTCCAGCGCGAGCCGCGATGGCACCGCCAGCGTTACCAGGGTGGCAATACCGGCATGCACGGTCTTCTGCACGAGCTCAACACTGCAGCGACTGGATATCACCAGCGCGCGAGGCCATTCATCGCTATCCAATGCATGGCCAATCACTCTATCCAGCGCATTATGACGACCGATATCGTGGCCACAGGACAACATTTCCCCCTGTTCCGATACGCCAAGAGCGACATGCAGGCCCGGGCGACGCAATGATGCCAGACGTTCGACCGCCTTCACGATCGAGGAAGAGGGGACCGCAGGCTGCGGACCAAGCCTGTGCAGTCCAGCAAACAGCTGTGCCTCATCGCTGGCACCACAGGCGCCACAACTCGAGACGCTGGCAGCAACACGGCGATGCTGCTGCGCCTGGCGCGCGAGCGACTCGCTGACGTCCAGGCGTACCGCCAACCCATGGCGCAGGCGTGATAGCTGGATGGCACTGACCTGGTCGCGTCGCTGGATCCAGCCTTCGCTGAAGGCGTGCCCCAGCGCCAACGGTTCGAGGGCGTCGGGTGTTGCCAATATCGTACCCATGGCCATGTCGTTGAGTGCCAGACTCACCGGCAACTCGACCGGTCCCTGGAGTTCACGCAAGGCCAGACCAGTGCGGTCTACATAGCCAGTGGTCCACCCATCTTGACACGGGGGCGACTCAACCATATTCAGCAGACTCCTCATCGTTGTCTCATCAGTCTGGCACGCCACGCTGCCTTCCAGCCAATTGATGACAGTGACGCGATGATAGACAGTATCTATCAATGCATTTGAATCCCGCAGCCCGGGAGAGGAAAAATCCTGCGGAATTCGATAATATGCGCACGGTCGCCGCCTTCGGCGACGGCATCCTGAACCCACCTGCTCCGGATTTACGCTCCGGCTCGCAAGAGGACCCTGTTTCGATGACTGCATCATCTCCGTTCCAGTCCGCATCCCCCGAGATCGTGGTATGCGCGATGTACAAGTTTGTCAGCCTCGACGATTACGAGGCACTGCGTGAGCCACTACTTTCCGCCATGATCAGGCACGAGGTGCGTGGCACGCTGCTGCTGGCGAGTGAAGGTATCAATGGCACCGTTGCCGGTCGCCGCGAGTCGATCGATGCGTTGCTCGATTGGCTGCGCGCCGACCCACGCCTCGCGGACCTCGACGTCAAGGAATCCCTGACCGAGAAGCCCCCCTTCCTGCGCACCAAGGTCAAGCTCAAGCGCGAGATCGTGACCATGGGTGTGGAAGGCATCGACCCGCGCCATACCGTAGGCACCTACGTCGAAGCCGAGCAATGGAACGAGCTGATCACCGATCCCGATGTGCTGCTGATCGATACCCGCAATGACTACGAGGTTGAAGTCGGCACCTTCGAAGGCGCCATCAATCCCAACACAGCCGCCTTCCGTGACTTCCCGGAATATGTGCAGCGCGAACTCGACCCGAGCCGTCACAAGAAAGTTGCCATGTTCTGCACCGGAGGCATTCGCTGCGAAAAGTCGACGGCCTATCTCAAGGAACAGGGCTTCGATGAGGTCTATCACCTCAAGGGGGGCATTCTGAAGTATCTGGAATCCGTACCGAAGGACCAGACTCGCTGGCAAGGCGAGTGTTTCGTCTTCGATGACCGCGTCACGGTCAATCATGACCTCGACCGCGGCAGCTACGACCAGTGCCACGCCTGCCGCATGCCGATTACCGAAGACGACAAGCACAGCGGCATGTACCAGCAGGGTGTGTGTTGCCCGCACTGCCATGACCGGCTGAGTGACGAGCAGAAGACACGCTTCGCCGAGCGGGAACGGCAGATGCAACTGGCTCGCGAGCGTGGTGAGGTTCACCTCGGCGCCGATGCAGTCGAGCGTATGGAGCAGCGTCGTCAGGCCAAGCGCCAACAACGCGAAGCCGCACGGCGGGCAAACAAGACACAGCAGCCGTAGGCACCGGGCTTCGAGCCGTTAGCGACAAGCTGTTCAGCGCCACCTCGTGAGCCACAGATAAAAGTTCAGTATCCGCGGTTACTTACGGCTTGAAGCTGACAGCCTATAGCTCAAACGGCTCGTTGCCAGGTTCTGCTTACCCCTGCTTCAGCGCCGCGAGAACGGCGTCGAGTCGTCTACTGTGGCGCTGTTCAACTCGCCACAGTAACCCTACTCGCTGTCCTTCGTCGTCCAACTGACACGCCACCAGCCCCTGCCCCAACGATACATCCAGCCATCCTCTACTGAGCACTCCTATGCCGCAACCGGCATCAAGCATGGTGCGCAGCGCGGCGATGGAACTGGCTTCCTGAACCTGGCTCAGCCGCACACCATGTTGCTCAAGACGCTGATTGAGCCTGCGCCGCTGCTGCATTTCCGGTGTCAGCAGTACCAGTGGAAACTGGCCCAACTGCTGCCAGGCGAGGCGCTCGGGTAATTGGAAGTAGCGTGGATTGGCAACCGCTACCGGTACTTCGCGATACAGTGGGCGACAAGCAAAGTCGGCCATGGCTGGAGCATCGGGAAACCCGACCACCAGATCAAGCTGACCGTCTTCCAACCCCTGAGCCAACGCAGAGGTTGCCAGTTCACGAATCCGCAACGACAACTGGGGAAACGCCTCACGCAACCGTATCAGCAACGGCACCAACTCGGGCAGTGCCGACGGCACCACGCCGAGGCTGAAGCGCCCAATCAACGGGCTATCCGAGGTCAGTTCACCGCGCAATGCGTCAAGCTCGGCCAGTACGCGACGCGCATGCACCAACACCCGCTCACCCTCCGCCGTAAAGCCCTCGAAGCGGCGACCCCGCACGATCAGCGCTGTGCCCAACTCACCTTCAAGTTGCTTGAGGCGTGCCGATAGCGTCGGTTGGGTGACATTGCAGGCCCTGGCCGCCCTTCCGAAATGCCGTTCATCGGCCAGCGCGGCGAGGAAGCCAAGCTGTCGGTGGTCCACGTCAGGCCTCAGCCAACCGGGCACGCAGCAGGTCACGGCGCTGCTCGTCCATGAAAGCCGCCTCGATGGCATTGCTGGCCAACCAACTCAACGTTTCATCCGACCAATCGAATGCCCGCTGGCAAGCGGCGAAATTCTCACGCATTCCGCCGCCAAAATAGGCCGGATCGTCGGAATTGAGCGTGATATTGAGCCCGGCATCGATCAAGCGTGGCAGGGAATGCTGTTCGAGATGCTCGACGACCTTGAGCCGCACATTGGACAGCGGACAGACCGTCAGCACGATACTCTCATCAGCGAGCCGCTCGAGCAGTTCGACATCCTCTATGGCTCTGACGCCATGATCGATGCGACACACATCCAGTTCATCCAAAGCTTCACGAATATAGGTGGGTGGCCCCTCTTCCCCGGCATGAGCCACACGAGCCAGGCCCAGCTCAGCTGCGCGATGAAACACCTCTCGGAACTTGCTCGGCGGATTACCCTGTTCGGCACTATCCAGTCCTACTGCACTGAAGTGCTCCAACCAGGGGCCGGCCTGCTCCAGCACCTGCAAGGCATCCTCGGCAGGCTGGTCACGCAGGAAGGCGAGAATCATCGCCGTGGAAAGGTCCAACTCATCACGGGCCTCACGGCAGGCAGCCAACAGCCCCTCCATGATGGTGGCGAAGGATACGCCACGCGCCAGATGGGCCTGGGGATCGATATGCATCTCAACATGCACCACACCCTCGGCAGCCGCACGCCGAAAGTAGTCGATGGCGAGATCATGAAAATCACGAGCGGTGAGCAATACACTCATGCCCTGAAAGTACAGATCGAGAAAGGACTGCAGATCGGTGAAGTCGTAGGCGGCTCGCGCCGCCTCGATATCCGAATAAGGCAGTTTCACTCCATTGCGCTCGGCCAGCGCAAACATCAGTTCCGGCTCCAGAGTCCCCTCGATATGTAGATGCAGTTCAACCTTGGGAAGACGGGTTAGAAAATCATCGGCCATGCTGCCACTCCAGTGAGTCTTTGTTACATGGTGACCGATTCCATGCCCTTGCGCCATGCCGCAGATGCCGGTTGTCCGAGTTCGAGAGCCAACCCAATCCCCTGCATACCGGGGCGCGGCTGAACCGGATCATGCTCATGAACCAGGTAGATGACGCTGCGCTCGGCCAGCCAACCCTCAATTCCTCGACTGACCTGATCAGCCGTGCTGGCATCCAGTCCGGCAAACGGCTCATCGAGAATCACCAGCCCGGGGTTGGTCAGCCATAGTCGCGCCAACGCCACCCGCCGCGCCTGACCACCCGATAGCTGACGCCCACCTTCACC
Organism: Halomonas huangheensis; assembly: GCF_001431725.1. Classification (NCBI taxonomy): domain Bacteria; kingdom Pseudomonadati; phylum Pseudomonadota; class Gammaproteobacteria; order Oceanospirillales; family Halomonadaceae; genus Halomonas; species Halomonas huangheensis. The sequence goes on from NZ_CP013106.1 coordinate 2,463,138, forward strand.
GAGCCGGGTGCCCAGGCCGTCCTCCAGCGCCTCGACCCAATCCGCCAACGCGACCGCTTCCAACGCGTGCCAGAGCCGACCGGAGCTGGCATCAGGAGCAGCGACCCGCAGATTGTCGGCAATGCTGGCATCGAACAGGTCCACCTGCTGTGTCAAACAGCCCACCGAATGAGCCTGGCACTCAGGTGAGAGCTCCCCGATATCTCGCCCCGCGAGCTGGATATGCCCCTGCTGTAATGCCATCTGTCCGGTTATCAGCGACAGCAGTGTCGATTTACCGGCACCGGATGCGCCGCATACTGCCAGACGCTGCCCAGCGGCCAGATTGAAAGTGACATCATGCAACGCCTCAAACATGGCGCCCGGATAACGATGGCCAACCGCCGACAACCGCAGCGCAATTGGCCCCGGAGGTAGCTCGTCTGCGTCGCCAGTGTTCGAGCGCTGGACATCGATGTGATTGAGCCGCTCGGCCGCCGCCAGGGTCGCGCCAAACTGAGTAAAAGCCGCCGGTAACGGTGTTAACCCTTCGCTCAATGCCATGGCCGCCAGCGGCAACATGACCATCACCGGTGCAGAAACGCCACCGACCTGAAAGGCGGCAATGGCAACAGCGAGCACACTCAACCAGCAGATCCCGATGGCGGCAGCCGCCAGCGCATTGCCAACGGTAGAGATGATGCTCAAACGCCACTGATCACGCAGTAGTTGCTGCTCGATCCGTTCCAGTTGCTGACGACGACGCGCCAGAGCGTTATAGGCTTCCAACTCAGCGAGTCCACGTAGCGTTTCCATCATTGCTGAACGCAACTCCTCGAGGGTCTGGACCCGATGCCGACTGGCCGTCAAGCCAAGACGCGCCTGCCCCAATGTCAGCCAGCACCACACCAGCCCCAGACCGAGCGCCAGCCACAGGGCCGCGTCAGGGATCCACACCGCCACCAATCCGACCAGTGCCGTCGACAACAGTAGTGCCACCACAGGAGGTGCCAACAATCGCAAGTACAAGGCATCGAGGGTATCAATATCGGCGGTAAGACGATTGAGCCAATCACTGGCACGTCGCCCGCCGAGCCGCTCGCCGTCCATGCTGACCAGCGCAGCAAACATGCGCCCACGCAAGTCCGCCAACAGCCTCAGGATGGTGTCATGGTTGTAGAGGCGCTCAACGTAGCGTGACACCGTGCGACTGACGGCAAACAGGCGAATCCCTCCACCTGGCGTGTAGACATCCAACGCTGCAGTACCGCCTAGTGCCAACACCGCGCCGGTCAATGCCGAGGCGGTGATGAACCAACCCGAGACGGCCAACAGCCCCAACGCAGAGAGAGCCGTCAGCAGCATCAATAACATGCCCAGCAACAGACGCCGACGACGCTGGGCATGCAACCTGACCCACGGAGCCAACTGGACACGGATATCGCTCAGGGACACTCGTTTGTCGTGCATGACACCTCCCTGCCCGCTTCCAACACCAGTTGCCGATTACCCATTGCCATCAATGCCGGGTGATGCGTGGCGATGACCAGGCTACGTCCTTCACTGGCCAGCCGTCGAAAGCCAGCAATCAACACCTGCTCAGTGGCGCTGTCGAGGCTGGCGGTAGGCTCATCCAGCAGCACCAGCGGCGCGTCACTGAGGAAGATCCTCGCCAGGGCAAGGCGTTGGGCCTGCCCCCCGGACAACCCGCGACCACCTTCACCAATCGAGGTCGCCAGGCCTTCGGGGAGGGCCTTGACCAGACTACCGAGACCCGCTCGCTCGAGTGCTTCCATCATCTGAGCTGCGTCAGCATCGGGAGCGGTCAGGGTCAGGTTGTCGGCGAGACTGCCATGAATCAGCAGCGGACGCTGATCCATCCATGCAAAGTGCATGTCCTCTGCGACCAGACGCTGCCCATCACCGGCACCGACAAAGCCCGCCAGCATCTGCAATAGGCTCGACTTCCCGGCACCCGAGGGTCCGCTGATCGCCAATACATCGCCTCGGAATATGTCCAGATCGAGAGGGCCCAGCACTCGACCTCGCCCGGCATGCTCCAGGGTCGCGCCCTGCAATGACACCAACAGAGGGGAATCTTCTGCCAACGGCTGAACCGCATGGCGCTGAGCGTCCGGTTGTTCACTCAACAACGCCCAAAGCCCTTCGGCAGCGGCCAGCGCCGAGGCACGGTCGTGATAGAACTGAGAAAGCGTTCGCAATGGCTGAAAGAACTCCGGCGCCAGCAGCAGAATAAGTAGACCGCTGAACAATGTGAGATCTTGAGCAGGACCAAAGGGAATGTCTCCGAGCAGGCCGAAGCCGATATAGATCGCCACCACGGCGATCGCCACCGAGGAGAAGAATTCCAGCACCGCAGAAGAAAGAAACGCCAGACGCAGAGTTCGCAGACTACGACGACGATAGTCATCGGCAGCAGCGACCACTTCCAGCGTGGCGCGCGGGCCGGCACCGAACAACCGCAGCGTGGTAATCCCGCGGACCCGGTCAACGAAATGCGCAGAGAGACGTGCCACCGCCACAAACTGCTCACGGTTGAGTGCTTCTGCTCCCATGCCCACCAGCGCCATGAACAACGGAATCAGTGGCGCAGTGAGCGCCAGCAGTATCGCTGCCAGCCAGTCCTGCCACGCAACCAGTACCAATATCACCAGCGGCACCAGCATCACCAGTCGCATCTGCACCCAGAAGCGTGCGACAAAGCCGTCCAGCGCTTCGACCTGCTCGACCCATTGGTGCGCCAGGGAGGCAGTATGATGCTGGGTCAAGCGTACCGGACCCAGCGTGGCAAGGTGATCAAGCACCTCGCCACGCACACGCTGACGCAGGCGCTGGCTGGCACGCTGAGCCATCAGCTCCTGGCCGATACTCAGCAAGGCTCGCACTGCCAACAGCGTCACTATTCCCGCGCCCCAGGGCCAGACGACAGCGACGCCGCCACCCTCTCGAATAACGGCGTCGATCAAATTCGCCAGCAACACCAACTGCCCAACGGTAGCAAGTCCTGCGAGACCACCGCACAACACCGCAAGACTCAGCCAGCGACGCTGTTCAACAGTACGCCGAGACAACCAGCGGCGCGCTGGCGAGCCGCCGCTGGTTGTTCTGTCAGTGATAGCCGTCTCCGCGCACCTTGCCGCGGAACACCCAGTAGGACCAGGCCGTATAACCCAGCACCACCGGAATGACGAACAGCACTCCAAGCATCAGAAACAACTGCGACTCAGGAGCAGATGCCGCATCCTGGAGGGTGATGTCCGGCGGTACCAGATACGGCCATTTGCTGGCGATCAGGCCAAGATAGGTGAATATGAACATACCCAGCGTAGCGACGAAGGGTTGGCCTTCACTGCGATTCGCCACCGAGCGCCAGATCTGCCAGGCACACAGCAGTGCCAATGCCGGCAGAACCCAGAAGACCGTCAAGTGGCCGAACCAGCGCTCACGAACATACTCATCCACGAATGGCGTCCAGAGACTGATCACGCCAAACCCGATCAGTACAGCGATCAACAACTTCGGAGTGATGGAGTAAGCCCACTGCTGGACGCTGCCCTCACTCTTGAGGATCGTCCAGGTTGCGCCGAGTAAGGCATAGCCGGCGATCATGGTCAGGCCGGCGAACACCGTGAACGGCGATAGCCAGTCAAAAGGCCCGCCAACGTAAACATTGTTCTCGACCTGAAAGCCCTGAATATAGGCCCCTACCACCACACCCTGACAGAATGTGGCCAGCATCGACCCGAGGTAGAAGGCGCGGTTCCACCAATGACGGTTGCGGCGCGCCTTGAAGCGAAACTCGAAGGCAATGCCCCGAAATATCAAGCCCGCCAACATCAGAAACACGCCCAGGTACAACGCCGGAAGAATGATGGTATAGACCAGCGGAAAGGCCGCCAGCAGGCCGGCGCCACCGAGGATCAGCCAGGTTTCATTGCCGTCCCAGACTGGCGCAACAGAGTTCATCATCACATCACGCGCTTCTTCATCAGGCGCAAAGGGAAACAGGATTCCCACCCCCAGATCGAAGCCATCCATGATGACGTACATGATGACGCCAAAACCAATGATCAGCGCCCATATCATCGTGAGGTTGATCAATTCCATTGTCTCAACTCCTGAAGGTACGGCCGGCATCGGCCTCGAGGCTGGTGTGTGCAGCAGAGAGCGGACGCGTCGGGCGCTCAACCTCGTCATGGGGAGCTTCAGCCAACATGCCCTCTCGCACCACGCGGGTCAGATAGTAGCTGCCGGTCAGGAACACCACGGCATAGACCGCGATATAACCGATCAACGTTGCCAACACCATCCAACCGGACAACGACGGCGTCACGGCTTCGGCCTGAGTCATCATGCCGTAGACCAGCCACGGAGAACGCCCTGTTTCGGTAACGAACCAGCCGCCCAGTACTGCGATAAAGGGTGTTATCGACATCAGGCGCAACAACTGCAGGAAACAACGGTTCTGGTAGAGCCGACCGCCGCGCCGTAACCACAGTCCCGCGAAAGCGACGAAAATCATCAGTACGCCCATGGCAACCATGGCACGGAAGGACCAGAACACCAGCCACACCGGTGGCTGTTCTTCAGGCGGAACCTCCTTGAGACCCGGCACCACGCCATCGACATCGTGAGTCAGAATCAAGCTTGCGAGGCTCGGAATGCCTATCTCGAAACGGTTTTCCTGAGCGTCCTTGTCAGGCCAGGCAAACAGCAATAGCGGAACGTTACTGCTGGTTTCCCAGTTGGCCTCCATCGCCGCCACCTTGGTGGGCTGGTGCTCCAGCGTATTCAAGCCGTGGGCATCGCCGACAAATGCCTGTACGGGTGCCAGTACCAGCAACAACCACATGCACATCGACAGTGCCTTGCGGTTGGCTTCGACATCACGACCGATCAACAGATACCAGGCGCTGACGCCTGCCACCACAAAGCCACCGGTCAGGAACGAGGCCAGCGCCATGTGGGCAAAGCGATACGGGAAGGAGGCCGTGAACATCGCCTCTACCCAGCTGGTGACATGGAAGCGCCCATCCAGCAGCTCGACACCAGCAGGTGTCTGCATCCAGCTATTGGTCGCCAGAATCCAGAAGGCTGAGATGAAGGTACCTACGGCCACCATGATCGCCGCGAACAGGTGCACCCCCTCGGGAACCTTGCCACGCCCGAACAACAACACGCCCAGGAAGCCCGCCTCGAGGAAGAAGGCAGTAATGACCTCATAACTGAGCATGGGGCCCAGGAAATTGGACGTTGCCTGACTGAAGTTGCTCCAGTTGGTACCGAACTGGAAAGCCATGACGATGCCCGAGACCACGCCCATGCCGAACACCACGGCAAATACCTTGATCCAGAAGGCGGCCAGGCGCTCCCAGGCGGGATTACCGGTCTTGTAGAACAGGCCATGGAGCAAGGCGACGTAGGATGCCAGACCGATGGTGAACACCGGGAAGATGGCATGGAAGGATACGACAAAGCCGAACTGTATACGTGACAGGAGCACGGGATCCAGTTCCATGATGAGACTCCTCACTGCTGAAAAGAACAAACGGAGAGGCCCGACAACACCCTGTCAGGCTTGTCCCCGCAGCACTTTGTGTCCGAACCGCACAGCTCGCTCTCCCCGCCCTGCCTGGCGGAAGATCACGCCACACTACTTTGCTATGCCGATTCAGTTCACATTCAACATGATAGAAGCCTCGAGCGAAGCTGTCGCATGGCCGGATTGTCGCAGGACATTCTGCCACAGGCCTCGATGATTAGACTGGACCAGCGCCCTGAGTAATCACCAGTGACACCATATAGGCGGTATAACCGATGAACATCGCCAGCAGTGCTGCGCCTTCCAGGCGGTTGATGCGTCCCTCGCGCCCCTTCCAGCCCATGGCAAACACCGCCATCAGAATTGTCATTGCGGCCATCAAGCTCCAGTCACGCAACAGCACTTCTTGATCTACATCAATAGGTGAGATGAGTGCTGCGATACCAACGACGCCAAGGGTGTTGAAAAGGTTGGAGCCAACCACGTTGCCGAGCACAAGATCATGCTCATTACGGCGTAACGCACTCAACGCTGATGCCAACTCGGGCAGTGACGTTCCTACGGCTACCACGGTCAGGCCGATTATCAGATCCGAGACTCCCAACGCCTGAGCAATATCCACTGCGCCCCACACCAGCACTCGCGAACTGACCACCAGTAATACCAAACCAACCAGTGTCCACAGGATGCCTTGTTTCAGCGTCATATCCCGAGACTCGACCTCGGCCATGGCATCACCCGCCAGGGCATCCTCTTCTGCGGGCTGTGGTGTGCGCATACTACTGATGACACTGAATGCCATGAAAGCAGCCAACCCCACCAGCAACAGCGTCCCTTCCCATCGCCCGAAGACACCGCCGAGCATCATCACCGCCGACGCCAGGGTGGCAACACCGAGTACCGGCAATTCCCGACGAACCACAGAGGAGTGCACCGCCAACGGCGAAATCAACGCAACAAGGCCGAGAATCAAGCCGATGTTGGCAATGTTCGAACCATAGGCGTTACCCAGCGCCAGCCCGGGATTTCCCTGACTCGCAGCGAGCGCCGATACCGTCAATTCTGGAGCCGAAGTACCAAAGCCAATCACCAGCATGCCAATCAACAACGGGGATAACCCCAATTTTGCCGATGTGGCAGCAGCGCCCCCTACGAAGCGCTCAGCACTCCAGACCAACAGGATCAGACCACCGATAACTGCCAACACAGGAAGCAACATACCAACTCCTCCAGGATAGAATGGGCTGCATGGTTATCTATGGTGTCGCCCGCGTCAACGTGCCACACTTCCTTTCGACGAATCAGAGCCTTGGAGGATCGACCCTAAAGTGCCCAGCAAGGTCCGCGGACGTCTCGACCGCATTCGAAATACTCAGATCACGCATCACCCCGCGCCGGAGACGCAGCTCACTACACGCCGGCGCCTGCGGGCCTGTCATGAGTGCGACTGGGTCATGGCATTGCCGCCACTCAAACCGGGAGAGCAGGCGGACTGTGTCCGTTGTGGCCATACTCTGGTCAAACGTCACGCATACCCGGCCCAACGCAGCATGAGCCTGGCGCTGAGTGCCTTGATTGCGCTGGCTATCACGCTGATATTTCCCTTCATCAGCTTCAGTGCCAGGGGAATCGGCAACGAGATAGAGGTTACTCAATCAGCCACCGAGCTGCTTGTCTATCATCAGCCCATCGTCGCTCTGGTAGTCATGCTGGCAGTGTTTATCCTACCCGGGCTATATCTGATTGCGGTGGTATGGCTGCAATTCAGCCTGATGTTGCCCCAACGTCTCCCCTGGAGTCATGGCATAGCCCGATCGCTGTCCCACGTCGCGCCCTGGTTGATGGCCGATGTATTTATCGTCGGGACCATGGTCAGCCTGATCAAGATTGCAGGGCTGGCAGAAGTTGGCCTGGATATCGGCTTCTGGTCGTTTATCGTCTATGCCCTGCTGCTGCTGGCCACCACTCTGTCGCTGGACACTGATTGGCTGTGGTTCTCCTTGAGTGGCGAGCCTTTGGCACCAGAAGGCATACGTACCGGAGAGACCGCAGCGTCCCAGAAGCTGACCGGTTGTGCCGTATGCGGCCTCGTAGGGCGAATCAATGCACACGGCTCGGGCACGTGTGAGCGCTGTGGTGAGAAGCTTCATGTTCGACGCCCGGCCAGCCTTCAACGCTGCTGGGCTTTACTGGCAACGGCCGCAGTGTTGTATATTCCTGCCAACATATACCCGATCATGTACACCACCACGCTTGGTGATGAGAGCCCCAACACCATCATTGGCGGGGTTATCTACCTGGCCAGTCACGGCAGTTGGCCAGTGGCGATCGTGATCTTCGTCGCCAGCGTGATCGTTCCAATAGGCAAGCTACTGGCTCTGGTCTGGTTGTGTCTCGTCGCGCCACGCGCCGCGGACATGCGCGCCTTGACCCGCGCGAGACTCTATCGCCTCACTGAGCTGATTGGTCGCTGGTCAATGGTCGATGTATTCGTAGTTGCGATCCTCAGTGCCCTGATTCATGCCGGAGCTCTGATGTCGGTAACACCGGGTGCTGCCGCACTACCGTTTTCCGGGGTAGTAATAGTCACCATGCTGGCCGCGATGAGTTTTGATCCCCGTCTGCTGTGGGATGGCCTCGATTCCCGACCACAGCATGGCGACGACACCGCTGCCCCCGTTGATGAACAAGGAAGAACTTCATGAGTGAAGGCGACTCTCCCATACAGTCCACGCCACAGGAGGACGTGCACCGCGCGTCTGCCGCCCCCCAGAAGCGTCTGTCGCCGGTTTGGATCGTGCCATTCGTGGCGTTGTTGATCGGCGCCTGGCTGCTCTATGACAACTATTCCAGTCGCGGACCGGAGATTACTCTGCACCTGCCTTCGGCTGAAGGGATCGAGGCCGGAAAAACCCTGATCAAGACCCGCAATGTACAGGTTGGCAGGGTCGCGGAGGTACGCCTGAGCGATGACCTCAGCGAGGTGGAGATCAGCGCACGCATGGAGCCTGAAGCCACCGAAATGCTGGTCGAAGACAGCCATTTCTGGGTGGTCAAGCCACGCATCGATCGCGAGGGAATCAGCGGCCTGGGTACTGTGCTGTCTGGTGCCTACATTCAGCTCGAGCCCGGGCAGAGCGAAATTGAATCCCGTGACTTCGAGGTCAACGACCAGCCGCCAGTCGCGCCTCCCGGTGCCGAAGGCCTGCGCCTCAATCTGGTCAGTCAGATAGGCAACTCACTGAGTGTTGGTGATGCCGTGACCTTCCAGGGCGTCAACGTCGGCCGTGTCGAGGAAGCGACCTTCGATGTCGACACACAGACCATGCACCACAAGGTCTTCATCGAGAGTCCCTACAACGCTCTGGTGACCGAAAATACCCGCTTCTGGACAGCCAGTGGGCTGGATATCCAGCTCGGCTCTGAAGGCTTCCGCGTCAAGGTCGAGTCGATCAACGCCCTACTCGGCGGCGGCGTGACCTTTGGCGTTCCGGAAGATATTCCTGCTGGTGCCGACGCCGACGAGAATGCCACTTTCGAGCTGTATGCCGATGAAGAAACTGCGCGCCAGGGAACCTTCAACCGCTATCTCGAGTATGTCCTGATGGTCGAAGACACCGTGCGCGGCCTGAGTCGTGGCGCACCCGTAGAGTTCCGTGGCGTGCGCATGGGTACAGTAGCGGCAGTCCCCTGGAACTTCGGCACCCCCCAGGCCGACGACCGCGAACAGCTCGCCATTCCCGTGCTGATCCGTATTGAACCTCAACGACTCGGCCTTGATGCCAATGCCCTGGACCTGCGTGAATGGCGTGATCGCTTCGATCGACTGTTCGGTGAAGGGCTACGCGCCAACCTCAAGAGCGGCAACCTGCTGACCGGCGCATTGTTTGTCGATCTGAAGCTTGATCCAGAACTCAAGGGCGAGTACACCGCCGAAACCTTCGCTGACCGCCCGGTCTTCCCGATTTCCTCGGGAGGTCTGGCACAGATCCAATCGCAGATCACCGCACTGCTGGACAAGCTCAACCAGTTGGAGGTGGAACCCATTCTGACAGGATTGGATCGCAATCTGCATGTTGCCGAAGGCATGCTGAGCCAGGCTCGCCAGCTGGTGGAAAGCATGAATACTCTGGTGGGAAGCCCAGAGACGCGCGACCTGCCGCAGAACCTCAACCAGACCCTCGAGGAACTGCGTCATACTCTGGAAGGCCTGGGTCCGAACTCGGCCGCCTACCAGGACCTGACCCGCACTCTGGACGAAGTTGAAACTCTGGTGCGTGATCTACAGCCCGCCGCGCAGAAGATCAGCAATGATCCGCGCTCGCTACTGTTCGATAGCATTGATGGCGTGGACCCGATCCCACGCGCCCCTGCTGCAAGGAGCAACCCATGAGGTCAATATGGACGTCTGACCTGGTAAGCTTTCCAGGTCTGGCCAGCAAATTCGGCGTTATCATGGCAACCCTGTTGCTGACCGGTTGTGCCAGCAGTGGCGTCGAGACCACCAACTACATGCTGCCGGCGGATGCCGGCAGCGCAGACGCAACGCTTCCGGCTACGCACGACACCACGTTACTGATAGCGCGACCGCTAGTGGCCAAACATCTCGACCAGGAAGGTATCGTCCTGCAATTGGATGACATCACACTGAATGCAGCCACAACCAACCTTTGGGCCGCGCCGCTGCCCCAACAGCTCGAACGTGGCATGCGCGAGCGCCTGGCACATCGTCTACCCAGCACCCAGGTCCTGCTTAGTCAGGGCAACAGTCGCCGCGATGCAGTGACGCTTGAACTCAGCGTGGACAGCTTCCAGGGACGCTATGACGGCGCAGCTGTTGCCTCAGGGCAATGGATTCTGCGCGGAGGCGATGGCAAGGTGCAATCCTACGCGCCCTTCAACGCCGAAGTGACGCTCAACCAGGATGGCTATCCTGCGCTGGTCCGCGCGCTCGGCCGTAGCTGGGACGAGGTCGCCGACGAGATCACAGCAGGCTTTCACTCCTCTTCTCGCTGAGATCAGACGAATTGGCGTGGAGCATGCTTCCATGCGCAATGACGCAAGGCAGACGGGAACCCATCGGGTAAACATACCGAACGCAGGATGGGTTCCTCCTTTGCTGACGTTTTCCCCTGCTGCGCCGAACGCGCAAATCTGTCATCATGCACGCTGCGGATTTTCGGGGGTCCCCCAGCCGCAGCGGTCATCGATCTTTCCTCACGCCTTGCCAGGGACCGACGTCACTCCATGACGTCAAGCGAGTGCGTGCGAGCTGGAGCTTGCATGAGTTTTTCCGATCTCGGCCTGCGTGCCGAATTGCTGCGTGCCATCGAGGCGCAAGGCTACCAATCCCCTACCCCTATCCAGCGCCAGGCGATTCCGCTTGTCCTTGAAGGACGCGATCTACTGGCCAGTGCCCAGACAGGCACCGGCAAGACAGCAGGATTTACACTCCCCCTGCTGCAACGCCTCAGCGGGGGCCAACGCCCCCGTGCACGCCAGGTGCGTGCCCTGGTGCTCACCCCAACCCGTGAGCTTGCCGCGCAGGTCGGCGAGAGCGTACGTGAATATGGTCGCCACCTGTCTCTTACCAGCCATGTCATTTTCGGCGGTGTCGGCCAACAACCTCAGATCGACGCCGTGCGTCCCGGGCTCGACATTCTGGTCGCCACTCCCGGGCGCCTGCTCGATCTGCACCAACAACGCCACATAGACCTGAGCCGCGTCGAGATCCTCGTGCTCGATGAAGCCGACCGCATGCTCGACATGGGCTTTATCCACGATATTCGACGCGTGCTGAAGCTGCTTCCCGAGAAGCGTCAGAACCTGCTGTTCTCTGCGACCTTCTCCAATGAGATCCAACGCCTCGCCGAAGGACTGCTCGACAATCCGGCGAAGGTCGAGGTTGCACGTCGCAATACCACCGCCGAGAAAGTCGACCAGGCAGTGTATCGTGTCGACCGCGAGCGTAAACGCGAGCTGCTGTCACATCTGATCAGTTCACAGCAATGGTTCCAGGTACTGGTGTTCACCAGAACCAAACATGGTGCCAACCGCCTCGCCGAGCACCTCGGCAAGAGCGACATTCCGGCGATGGCAATTCACGGCAACAAGAGCCAGTCGGCTCGTACCCGTGCGCTGGATGCCTTCAAGTCCGGACAATTGCAGGTACTGGTTGCCACCGACATCGCTGCACGTGGCCTTGATATCAACGAACTGCCCCACGTGGTGAACTTCGAACTGCCCAACGTTGCCGAGGATTATGTCCACCGTATTGGGCGTACCGGCCGCGCCGGCAAGGAAGGCCTGGCGGTATCTCTGGTCTGTGTCGATGAACACGGTTTGCTGAAGAACATCGAACGCCTGATCAAGCGGGATCTTGAGAAGCATATCGAACCGGGCTTTGAACCTGATCCCAATGCACGCCCCGAGCCGATCGAGAATGGCCGTAATGGTCGCGGCCGTGGTGGCAGCCGGTCAAAGGATGGGGCACGGAGCAGTTCCGGTAACGGACAGGCTCGAGCCAACAACGGCAACCGCAGCAACAGCAGTAACCGCGGTAACAGCGACAGCCGTGGCAACGACGGGAACCGTGGTAGCCGCAGCAATGGCGGCAACCGAGACAGCAACGGCGGAAACCGTGGCAATGGCGACGCCGCAGCTCCTCGCCGCCGTCGTCGCAACAGCACACGGACGCGCCAGGCGTAATGCCGTCGCCAATCATCCATTCGTACCGATGAGGAACAGCACCATGGCTTCTCAAGAGATGATCAACGAATACCGTCGCTGGCGAGCCTTCCAGCGCCAGGCTCAACTGGACACTGAGCACCGCGCCGCCCGCCGCAAGATCGACGAGTCGCGCGTCTCGGCAACTCGCATGACCGAGGCGTACCGCGCCATGGCCGAAAAAGGCGCCGAGGAAGGTGCCTTCTACCGCACCATCTATCTGCGCAGCCATGAAGATGCCGCACTGACCTGCGAAGGTTGGTTATTCGTCCGCCGAGTGCTCGCCGAAGGTGGCTCCACCCGGGTCCGCGCAACATTGCTCGAAACCTTCCAACTGGCCAACGGCCAGTTGGAGCCAGGCAAGACTCCCGCCGAGAAAGTCACCCTCGAGATCTACGACCAACTACTGGTCGAGAAAGGCATGGCCACCGCAGTGCGCGTTGACCGTATCGATGGTGATCGTCAGGTGCAATTCCTGACCTTCTCCGATCAGGTACGTGGTGACATGCGTCGCCATCTCGACTGACATCCCGTAACGCCAATGGCTGGACCCGGCGAGGGTCCGGCCAGACACGGCAGACAAGCTCATGACCTTCTCGAAACTTCCGTGGCGATTTCTTCTGCTGATGGTACTGGTCGGCCTCAACCTGCGACCCGCGCTGTCTTCACTCGCTCCGCTGTTACATCGTGTCCAGCAGGATACTGGCCTGACCCCACTGGCCATCGGCGCCCTGACCACACTACCGGTACTCTGCCTGGGGCTGTTCGCCCCCATGGCACCCCGCCTGGCTCGCCAGTACGGGCCGGAGCGCGCGCTGAGCATTGCCCTGCTGGTCATTGCCTCTGGCCTGCTGGTGCGTTGGTGGCAAGCTCCCGCCGCACTGTTCATCGGAACGTTGCTGGTGGGTGCCGGTATCGGTGTAGCCGGATCGCTGCTACCGGCGCTGGTGAAGCGCGAACTCCCCAAGGGTGCAGACCTCATGACCGGCGTCTATACCATGGCGCTATGCCTTGGTGGTGCGCTCGGCGCCGCACTATCGATCCCGCTTGCTGAAAGCCTTGGCGGCTGGCCACGCAGCCTGGCGGCATGGTCATTGCTGGCGATCATCGCGCTGATCGCCTGGGAGGTGGCCATGCCTCGCACAGCGCCACTCAAGCACCAGCTCGGCCAGACCGGCACTGGCGCAACTCTCGGCCTGCTGCGTCAACCGTTGGCGTGGCAGGTGACGCTACTGATGGGCTCGCAATCTTCATTGGCCTATATCGTATTCGGCTGGCTTCCTACGCTGCTGGTCAATCGCGGCTACGGCGAGGCCGAGGCAGGCTGGCTGATGGGGTTGTCAGTCATGATCCAGCTCATTTCAGCACTTGCCGCTCCGTGGCTGGCTCGCCTCGGTCGCGACCAACGCCCCGCTCTATTGCTGGTCCTGAGCTTCTCAATGGCCGGACTATGGCTGTTGTTGATGGCCGATAGCAGCCTACGCTGGCTTGGCGTTACCCTGCTTGGCCTCGGCCAGGGCGGTAGCTTCAGTCTGGCTCTGACGCTGATTGTGCTGCGTACCTCGGATGCACGTCTCGCCGGGCGCCTATCAGGGCTTGCTCAGGGGGGCGGCTATGCCCTGGCATCACTCGGTCCGCTTGGCGTTGGCATCATGCTGGAAATGCAAGTCAGCACCGCTGCCGTTGCCTGGCTGTTGATGGCTATCGCGACAGTTGCTGCTCTTTGCGCCTGGTTTGCCGGACGCGCCAGGCAACTGGCTTTCACCGAGAGCGGCGGCTTGACGACGCTACCAGCACCAGTACGCTGATACGGCACTCACGAACCCACTTCCGATAACAGCCCATCGCCAGGAGACTGGATCGCACCATGCCCCATTCCCACAATGCCCCTCTGCTTATCCTCTACACCGGCGGCACCATCGGTATGGTCGAGACAGACAACGGTCTGGCGCCCGGTGATGACATGGAGGCCAGAGTTCGGCGTGCATTGGCAACGCTACCGCCTCAGCGACAGGCTCAGTTGCACCACTTCGAATGGCGAGAAACGTCGCGCTTGATCGACTCCAGTAGCGCGCGTCCCGGTGACTGGTCGAACCTCGCCCGGGAAATCGCCGAGTGCTATCGTGATTACGCGGGCATTCTGGTGCTGCATGGCACCGACACCATGGCCTGGACGGCTGCCAGCCTCGCCTTCCAGTTACAGGGCATCGATCGTCCTCTGGTCCTTACCGGCTCCATGCAACCACTGGAAGCCGCAGACAGCGATGCGCTCTACAACCTCGAAACCGCACTGCGCTATGCCGCTATGCCAGGCCTGCAGGAGGTCGCGCTGTGCATGAACGGCCAGCTACTGCGAGGCAGCCGGGCCCGCAAATGGCACACCACGGATCGCAACGCCTTCTCCAGCCCCAACCTGGCTCCGCTCGGTGAGCGCAAGGGCGACGATATCGTGCTGTTTGAAAGCCGTGGACTCGAGGCCAGCCAACGTGGCGCTCCACGCTTCGAGCTGCCGGACTATACCGGCCTCGAGGAGCGGGTGGTACGCATTACATTATGGCCTGGCATCAGCGCCCATCGGGTCGAGCAATGGCTGAGTGATCCTCTGGTCGCAGGTGCGCTGATCGAGGTCTGGGGAGGCGGTAATATTCCCGAAGACATCGAAATGGCTGCGGTGCTCGCCGAAGCTACCGGCCAGGGAAAACTGGTGGTAGCGATCAGTCAGTGTCCGTACGGCACCATCAAGATTGGCCACTATGCTGCAGGACAGATGCTCAATGCGGCAGGCGTGGTATCCGGTGATGACATGACACCGGAAGCCGCGTGGACCAAGCTGTTACACCTCGTGGCTCAACCACTTGAAGAAACTGATCGTCAGCGGCTTTTCCATACCAGTCTGGTAGGTGAGCGCAACTGACAGTCGAGCAGACCTGCGGGCAGAAACCTCAATTGCGGTATATGCTCGGGTGAGGACCCGGACCGTAATAATGTGAGGAGAACAACAGGATGGAACACCCCGATCACGCCTTCAGCGAACTCTTCGAGCAGCTCGGACTCGCGTCCGACGCTGCTTCCATCAAGCGCTTTATCGAACATAATTCCCCCCTGCCTGCCGACATGGAATTACCCAATGCTCCATGCTGGAACGAAGGCCAGGCCGAGTTTCTACGCGAAGCGATTGAAGAAGATGCCGACTGGGCCGAAGTCGTCGACCACCTGGATGTGTCGATGAGAAAAGCGTGAGGATATAAAGCAGCAAGCCTTGAGCTGCGGGCCATGAGCAGACCAATATCTTTATTTCCAGGCTCCTATCCTGCAGCTCTCACAGACAGGAATCCAGCTTCGGGGGATTGCTTCCCTCTTCCCTCTTCCCTCTTATATAGCTTATAGCTCATTCAGTATTGCCCCTTGAGCCGCTCTTCCACTCTGTGCAGGATCTGGCTACTCACCTTGCCAACCAGCGGCTTTGCAGCGCGCTGGACGGCACGGGCGACCAGACGGTTGCGGATTTCGTATTCGAGGATAAGTTTGACTCTGGTGCCCTCAGGAACGGCCTCCAACTCGTAGCGCCCCTGGTTACTGACACCATCCACCGAATGCCACGCCAGAACACTGGGCCGAACCTTCTCTGTGACCTTGACGTCGAAGGTCCAGTCGACCCCGATCGCATGCACGTACCAGCGATAGTGCTCATTACCCTGAGCCTCGATAGCCGTGATCAGGTCCGAATAGTCGGCAAAGTCCTCAACCCGTTCGAGAAGGTCAAATACCTGCTCTGGTGTGGCGGGTAGAGTCGCACTGTGTTCGACGGTCGCCATTCAATCTCCTGGCCAGACGTGTATGACGAATCCCGGGGTGATTTCAGTAAGTTCCTGATCAATTGACATATTAACCCGTGAATAACTCGATGATCAGGTTTCACAGGCACAAAGTAAAGAGAGGCTGGCACACGGTACCCCTCCAGGCCCATTTCACCCTGTGACTCACGACAAGTCACGCATCAGCAAGGCAAACTTCAGCTGTTCGGCATCCATCGTCTCACCTTCCAGAGCCAACCGCACCACATGCCCCGAGCCCGGCGCCACGTCAATCGACTGACCACTACGATTCTCCAGATGAGCGATGGTGAAACGCCGATTCCCCGCGGGGGTCATCAGCTCAACGGAATCGCCCACTGCAAAGCGATTGCGCACATCAATTTCCAGCATATGCCTTGTGTTAACAATATCGATGACTTCGCCGACAAACTGCTGATGCACTCCCACCGAATGACCGCGCTCGTAGTTCTGGTACTCGTCGTGGATATGGCGACGATAGAAACCTTCGGTATAACCGCGGTTGGCGAGGTTTTCCAACTCATCCATCAGTTGCATGTCGAAAGGCCGCCCCGCGACCGCATCATCAATCGCACGACGGTAGACCTGCGCAGTACGCGCCACATAGTAGTGCGACTTGGTGCGCCCCTCGATCTTGAATGAGCTGACCCCCATCGTCGCAAGCCGCGGAACATGCTGCACTGCACGTAGGTCCCGCGAGTTCATGATGTAGGTACCGTGCTCATCCTCATGCACTGGCATCAACTCACCGGGACGCGTACGATCCTCGATCAGTGCTGCCAGCGTCTGCTGGCCCTCGCGGCCTCCCACCGTGGGAATACTGTCCCCCGGTGTCCAGCCCCCGGAGACATCAGCGCCGGCAGAGGCAATCAGCTCACCCGAGGCATCGCTTTTTGCAGCATGTACGTCGTATTGCCAACGACAGGCATTGGTGCAGGTGCCCTGGTTGGGGTCGCGGTGGTTGAAGTAGCCGGACAACAGACAGCGCCCGGAATAGGCAATGCACAGCGCACCGTGGACAAAGGTCTCGATCTCGAGATCCGGGCATTGTTCGCGGAACTCAGCTATCTCTTCCAGCGACAGCTCCCGCGACAGAATGATGCGCTTGATACCCTGCTGTTGCCAGAAGCGCGCGGCCGCGTAGTTGACAACGTTGGCCTGTACCGACAGGTGGATAACCTGCTCCGGCCAGCGTTCGCGCACCATCATGATCAAGCCGGGGTCCGACATGATAAGCGCATCCGGTCCGGCCTCGATGACCGGTTCCATATCACGCAGATAGGTCTTCAGCTTGCTGTTGTGAGGAGCGATATTGGAGGCAATGTAGAAGTGCTTGCCTCGCTCGTGCGCATAGGCAATCCCGCGATGCAGGTTATCGACGCGGAAATCGTTGTTGCGTACGCGCAGCGAATAACGTGGCTGACCGGCATATACCGCATCTGCGCCGTAGGCAAACGCATAAGTCATGTTCTTGAAAGTACCAGCGGGAGACAGTAGCTCGGGAGCTTGCATGGAAAAATACCAGTTGTGACCAAGGCAACCGAGTATTCTTCCACGTTACAACTGTAATGATATTGACCTGCCTCACAGCCACACCCTACATTTCCACGACTGGTCAGCAGCACCCCAATTAGGTACCCTTGCGCAGCCGGACCGGACCCCGGCAGGCCAGATGCTTTCACCATGGAGCTTCTGGACCCCCAAATTCTCCGAATTCGAGTACTCTCATGACTGATTCCAGTAACGCCACCGTTGTCGTCTACTCCGGTGGCATGGACTCCTACACTGTCCTGCATCGCGTACTGCGCGAAACCCGCAATGTCCACGCGCTCTCCTTCCATTATGGCCAACGCCACTCCAGGGAGCTCGATGTCGCCCGCCGCGTCTGCGAAGAGCTGAGGGTCGCGCACCAGGTGGTCGATATCACCGCCATTCATGGCCTGATCGACAACTCTGCGTTGACTGATGACTCACGACCGATGCCCGATGACGACTACGCGGAGGACAACCTGACTGCCACGGTAGTCCCCAACCGCAATATGATCCTGCTGTCGCTGGCAATCGCCAAGGCGGTCAATGTCGGCGCTGGCCGCGTGGCCTACGGTGCGCATGGTGGTGACCATGTACTCTACCCTGACTGCCGGCCCGCCTTCGTCGAGGCGATGAACGACGTCGCAGCAATTGCCAACTTCTCGCCGGTCGAGATCCATGCACCCTACCTGAACGCCAATAAGGAACAGATCCTTGCCGACGGTCTGGCCATGGGTCTCGATTACGCCAACACCTGGACCTGCTATGTCGGCGAGGAACTGGCCTGTGGCCGCTGTGGCAGTTGTCGCGAACGCCTCGCCGCCTTTGCCGCCCACGGGATCAAGGATCCACTGAACTACGCGGATACCTCCCATGTATAGCGTCAAGGAAGCCTTCTATACCCTGCAGGGAGAAGGCATACAGGCGGGGCGTGCCAGCGTGTTCTGTCGCTTCAGCGGCTGCAATCTATGGTCCGGACGCGAGCAGGACCGTGAGCGTGCCCAGTGTCGCTTCTGCGATACCGATTTCGTCGGCACCGATGGCCAGGGCGGTGGTCGCTTTTCCGACGCCGCCAGCCTGGCTGACCATATCGTCGAACTATGGCCGTTTCCTGTGGGAGCATCAGGCTCGGTGCCCTATGTGGTGTTTACCGGTGGTGAGCCGCTGCTGCAATTGGACGCAGCCTTGATCGATGCCATGCACCAGCGGGGCTTTGAAGTAGCGGTCGAAACCAATGGCACCTTGCCAGCGCCACCCGGCATCGATTGGATCTGCGTCAGCCCCAAGGGCGATGCACCTCTGGCCCAGACATATGGCAATGAACTCAAGCTGGTCTATCCCCAGCGAGACCTGGCACCCGCACGCTTTTCCGGACTCGAGTTTGACCACTTCCTGTTGCAGCCCATGGATATCAGTCACGTGCCTGAGCACCACATTCCAACCACGGAGAGTCCGATGCAGGCAACTCTGGAATACTGTCTGTCCAATCCTCTCTGGCGATTTTCGCTGCAGACTCACAAGATCGCGGGGATCGCATGATGTCACTATTTGTCAATCAACTGACTCACCTTGATGTATCGCTGTGGTGCCCGGACAAGGGGCTGGTCGGCGCGAGCTGGCACCTTGATGCCGAACTGTTCGGTGAGCTTGGTGAGGACGGCATGCTGTTCGACTTCGGCGAGGTAAAACCCTGGATCAAATCGCGCATCGACGCGGGGGCCGACCACACGCTGCTGGTGCCGGGCAAGGCACCAGGCGTCGATATCAGCGACTGCCCCGAAGGCATGCGTATCCGTATGAAAACGCCTTATCCCATGGAAGTGCGCGGTCCTCGCCAGGCATTCACCATCCTGCCCTGCACGCGCATTGATACGGACAACCTGGCCGAGCACCTGACCCAGAGCCTTGGTCGCCGTTTTCCGGAACGTGTCGAGCGTATCGTTCTGCGTTTACGTGAAGAAGTCATTGATGGCGCCAGCTATCGCTACAGCCATGGCCTCAAGCGCCATGCCGGCAATTGCCAGCGCATCGCTCATGGCCATCGCTCACGACTGACAATCTTTCAGAATGGCGAGCGCCAACCTCACCTCGAAAGCCATTACGCCGCCTGGCTGGACAACAGTTATCTGGTCAGCGCCGAGGACATTGTCGCCGAAGGAGGGGCGCGCGACGCAACTCTGAGCACGGCATACCGTTCCGCTCAAGGGCAGTTCCATCTGACACTGCCACGTGAGCGCTGCCGAGTACTGGCCAGCGCCACCACCGTCGAAAACATTGCGATCTGGTTAACCCGCGAGATTACTCGAGCCACTGGCGTCGCCACCCAGTTGCACGCCTTCGAGGGAATCGACAAGGGAGCCTGCTACGAAATCGCCCCTGAGCAACTGGCACGGGAAGCATGACAGCACCGCATGCGGGTTGCCGTCCGGGTTGTGGCGCATGCTGTATCGCGCCTTCGATCAGCTCACCGATACCGGGTATGCCTCAGGGCAAACCCGCCGGTGTGCGCTGTGTTCAACTCGACGACGACAACCTGTGTCAATTGTTCGGAGACGCCAGGCGACCTCAGGTCTGTCTGGCCTTCGACTTCGATGCTGAGCTGTGCGGCGACTCCCGCGATGAGGCCCTGAAACTGATCACCGAGCTGGAGCAACTGACCTGAGACGTTGCCCAGGTCAGTTGTCGCCATCATGACAGCACTCATGACAGCACTACGGCGACCGCCAGCTTCACGATAGCGACAGCTTCACACATCGGATGTCTGCGATACCCGACGATCCAGCAGGTTGCGCCAGCGCACCAGCATCGGCGCATCACTGAGCGATATACCTGCCTGCAACTGACGGAATTGCTCACGAGCCTCTTCATCGTCAGGGGCGACGCGTGTCAACCATAGCTCCAGCGCGCACAACTGTTGATGAACATTGCCATCGCTTTGAGCTTCCTCCCGCGCCTGTACCGCCAGACTGCGCACTGTGTCACGGCTGCGCCCCAATTGGTCGCTCACAGATGCCAGACGAATCGCCAACTCCGGTACGAATAGGCTATTACGTTCACGCGCCAGCAACAGGCACTGATCCAGGTAGTCTTCGACACGCTCTAGATCGCCCAACGCCACACAGGCATCGGCATACCACAGATTAGGCCGTTGATAGGAATCACCACCAGTGATCTCCGCCAGCTCATCGCAGGCCGCCTCGATCTGCACCAACCCTTCTCGATTACCGGCCATTGCCTGCTGCCAACCCAGCACAGCACGCGACGAAACCTGCCACAGATGCAGGTGTGACGACCCGGTCAGATCAAAGGTACGTTGAGCACGATGGGCTGCTTCGTGAACATGTCCCAACTGTCGATACAGAGCCGCCGCATACATCAGTGCCATCGCCAGACTACCGGGGTGATTGATCTCCTCGGCAAGGCGAATGGCGGCTTCAATCTGCTGCTCGGCACGGCGGTAATTGCCGCGCAGGCACAGTGCCCAGGCATGGAAGCAGGCGGCAGCCACCTGAGGATGATCGGAGAACGGCAACCATTCGATCATCATCGGCGTGTTGAGTGGATCGAGCTCCTCAAGGTGATCATAGGCCTGGGGAATACGTCCGGCCCAGTATTCACAGCTGGCACCGGCGTAGTCGGCCAACCTCTGGTAGCGTGGATCCTCGAGTTGTGCCGCCAGATCACCGAGCCGCGACGCGAGCATGAAGGCATCGGCATGAGCGTGGCGTTGGCTGCAGCCTACCCAGAGCCCCCACTTGACGAGGAAGGCCTGTTCGAGGTCTTCCTCATCTTCGAGCTGCATACCGCAAGCCTGCAGCAACTCCTGCGCCTTGACGAAACTTTCATGGGCGGCTGGCGAGCCATGTCCTTCCAACGCGAAGGCTGCCTGCCCCCGCACAGTGAGCAAGCTGATCTCACGGTCATGTTGGTCATCCACCTGCCGCAACGCGGCAAGGCCAAAGTCAGCCATCTTCAACGCCGTACGATTGGCACTGACCTTGAGCGCCTCACGTGCCGCCAGCTCGAAGTAGCGAGCACCTCGGGCGTAGTGGCCGCTACGCCGTAGATGGATGGCGAAATCCCCGGGATGACGACTGATCCAGGCCGGATAGCGTTCCTCGATCAGGCACACCACCTGACGGTGAATATCAATCCGTACATCACGCGGACAGGATAGATAGGCCGCTTCATGCAGCAGTTGGTGGGTAAACTGGTATTCGCGGATGTTGCCCTCGCCTTCCACCGGCTCGATGATCTCGAGTCTGCGCATGGCATCCAATGCACGACTGAGCCGTCCCTGCTCCCAACCACAACACTCGGAAAGGAAATCGAAGCGAAAGTACCGGCCAAGCACAGCGGCAATATGCGCTACGTCTCGGTCACTGTCGAGCTGGTCGATACGACTGCTCAGCAGACCAAACAGGCCATGAGGCAGCTCTTCAAACTGTACGGCACGCCCCTCACGGCGATCCATATCCAGGCGGCGACAGATTTCCTGCAGATACAGCGGGACACCGTCACAGCGCTCGATAATCTGGCCGCGCAAGCGCGGCGACAGATGCAAACGGTAACGGCGTGCCAGCTCCGTCAACAATCGTGACGACTGCATGGCATCCAGTCGCCCCAGAGTGATCTGCTGATCCCAATGCAGACGAGTCGGCAAGGCTTCACGCCCATGATGACTGGCGATCAGCAGGAATGGGCAGTTGATTGGCAAGCGAGCCTGAAGCCCGGCCAGCACCTTGAAGGACGGCTCATCGACCCACTGCAGGTCGTCAATCATCAGCACCAGCGGGCATCGTGCTGCCAGCACATTGACCAGTCCGTGCATCAGGCTGACGATCAACTCCGACGCTTCACTGCTCTGCGCCAGTGCTGATGCCTCATGAGGTCTACCGACACCCAGAGCTTCCTCCAACCAGCGCCAGGCTTCCTCTCGGAGGGGAGCAAGTCCCAGCTCCTCGACCAGAGTGGCCAGCGACTCACGGGTGATTTCCTGCTGTAGGTGCCAGCGCAATAACTGACGTGCAACGCCATACGGCTCCTGCACGGACAAGCGAGTGTTGGGTTGCCAGCAGATCGAGGCGTCACGACTCTGCTCCAGATGGCGGAACCCCACCAGCAGCGCCGACTTACCCAGGCCGGAAGGCCCCCTCACCAACACACTCTGACGCAGGCCAATGCCCGCTCGCGCCAGGGCATCACGCAGCGTACGTAGCGCACTCTCTCGCCCAACCAGGCTTGGCGGCGTAGCTTCGCGCCCCCCCTCATTGTCCCCCAACACCAGGGCCCGCAACCGCACACGGCCGTCACTGGCCACCAACCGTGAGTACAGCCGTGGCTGAAGATCCAGCGCTGGCGGCATATGCTGGCTGGCCTGCTGGGAGATAACCAACTCGCTCCCCTCCGCAGCACTCATCAACTCAAGTGCCCCCTGCGTGACCTGTCCGAGTGGATCGACCAGGTGACGAGATGGCAGGTAGACCACCTGACCACTATTGAGACCGGCGGCCAGCTCAATCTCCGGCAGCTCACTCTCGCCGCTCCAGTGACGTGCGGACTCATCCGCCATCTGGCGACGACAATGCTCATAGAGTGCAACAAGCTCCGCCAACTGATGTGATGGTCCGTGAGTTCCAAAGCAAGCCAGCCCCAGACCACCAGTGGCACCGGGCAACCAGAAACCGCCGAGGTGGTGGCACTGCTGCTCCAACCAGCGCATCAACTCGAACTGGAGGGTCAGAGTGGCGCGTGTTTCGGCACGACTGCCGAGATCAGCAGACAGACGCAGGCGGATCGCCATGACCGACAACTGACGGCTTTCCACTTCTTCTTCATCAAGTGGCGCACTGTCAACCGCCAGAGCACGTGAAAAGGCACCCTTTGGCGAATGCGATGAGGCATCCTGCTGAGTATCCGACCAATGGGCTGCCAGTTGCAGAAAACTCGGTTCCGGTTGCTGACCCGACAGCGCCAGCATCTGCAGAAAACCGTTGTACTGCTCATGCGCTGCAGCCATCTGTCCGTGTTCGGCGAGCTGCCTTACCAGACGCTCATGGAAGGGGCCATAGCCGGAAAAACGACTGACCAGCCCATGCAACAGTCCGTCAGGCACACTGCCCTTCTGGCCTAGCACTTCTTCCGCAAAACGAATCACTTTCTGGCGCCACTCGTTGCGTGCCTTGAGTAGCAAGCGCTGAAATTCCGGGCACGATGGAAGTTGCAACTCCTCAACGAGATCACCGCGATAGCAACTCAATATACGCTCGAGGTTCTCGACATCCTGAGGACCGCTCAGCAAGCGCTGAAGGTCGTGAACATCAAAGCCCCAGTCATCAGGCAGTCGAAACGCGATGGTCTGGCGCGACACGCATAGCACGCGGTCAGCATCATCACCCAGTGACTGACGCAGACAGTGCAAGGCATGACGCAGATTGGTCCGGCCTGATGACAGGCCCTGATCGGGCCATAACAACTCGGCCAGGGTGGCTCGGTTCACCGGCTGCTGGTTGAGCAGCAGATATACCAACAGCGCCTTGACCTTGTCGTAACTGAACTGATTGACAACATCGTCCCCAAGCGTCAGGGAGAATTGCCCAAAGAGTGCCAGGTAATCCTGGTCTAGTGTCTGGGAGGCTTCTTGTAGGGCGTCCCTCATGGTGATGTCCCTGCATGGCGGTGTACTGGCTATCAGGCTGGCACACCGCTGTGAAAACGAAAGGCAACATCCTTTTGGGTTACCAGTTCCTTCTCGCGCGCTCGGAATTCTTCGATACGCACATCAATGTCGCTGACGGACAACTGACGCGCCAGCATCAGGTAATCCTCGAAATGCCGTCCCTCTGACTTGACCAGACTACGGTAGAACCTGGCAAGCTCTGAATCCAGGTGCGGGATCAAACATGCAAATCGCTCACAGCTACGCGCTTCTATCAGTGCACCGACAATAAGGATATCGACCAGCCGCTCCGGATCTTCAGTTCTCACCAGTTGACGCAGTCCGTCCGCGTAGCGAGATGCGCTGAGGTGGCGATACACGATTCCCCGCTCACGCATGATCTTGACGACTTGTTCGAAATGCAGGATTTCCTCGCGCGCCAGTTGTGACATGCGCACCAACAGCTCGTGCTGGTCAACGTAGCGGTACATCAGGCTCATCGCCGTGGATGCCGCCTTCTTTTCGCATTGAGCATGGTCAATCAACAACAGCTCTTCGTTGTCGAGCGCCCACTCGACCCAGGCCACAGGCGTGGCACAAGGGAGAAAGTCGAGCAACTCGACAGGCACCAACGCATCGGTGCCGGCATCTTGCCTGGCGGTCATATAGCACTATCTTCCAGTCGTTCATCTTCCAGACGTTCGCAGCTCCTCGCGTCAGGCTCCCCGCGGCGACGGCGTTCACCAGCTTCCGCCAGTGCCTGACCAAGGGCTACATAAAGTTGTTGCGGGTCATCGGGTGCGGATGGCTCAAGCGCAATACCGTAGCGCGACAGGTCCTGGATACGATCGCGTCCGACACGCAGCAACTCGACCACACGTGACAATGCTGGCTGGGCATCTCGGAAACGAACGCGATAGCGCTTCAACTGATCCTCGAGACATTGCGCATCAACAACACACAAGAAGCGTGTAGCCACTTCGACACGCATGGCGTCCAGCTCCTGTATCCGGCACTCTCGCTGCTCGGACGACATCGTCATCCAGTCATGGATCTCGACATCATGGCGCTGACAACCGCGGCAGACGCTGTCCCCCACCGTGGTGGAACACAGACCAACACACGGCGATACGATGCGTTGTGACATCGCCCCCTCCCGAATGCATTAACCCGTTAATGGTACCTTCTACCCCCAGGATAGGCACCCTTACTGCTGGCGAATTACCCAACAGGATGCCTGAACCCAATATTCATGTGCATTTTTTGCCTTGTTTTCCCCTCCGCCAAGGCTCTCGCTTAACATTGTCTACAATTTATTCTAGAATCTCGGCACCGTTGACACCGGTGACCATCACGGCGGTCGATGACTCATCCCATAGCGCCGCATCCGTGACCACCAACAACCAATGAGGGCCATCACGTGCTTGAAGCCTATCGCCAACATGTCGAAGAGCGTGCCCAGGAAGGCGTCCCCCCCAAGCCCCTGAATGCAGAACAGACTGCCGAGCTGATCGAACTGCTCAAAGCGCCGCCGGCAGGCGAGGAAGAAGCCATTCTGGACCTACTGACCAACCGCGTGCCGCCGGGTGTCGATGAGGCCGCCTACGTCAAGGCCGGTTTCCTCACCGCCATCGCCAAAGGCGAGGCGCAGTCCCCGCTGATCGACAGGATCCACGCCGTCAAACTGCTGGGTACCATGCAGGGCGGTTACAACATCGTCACTCTCGTCGAGCTGCTCGATGATGCCGACCTCGCGAAAGAAGTCGGCGAACAGCTCAAGCACACCCTGCTGATGTTCGATGCCTTCCATGATGTCGCCGAGCGTGCCAGCTCCGGCAATGCCGTCGCCAGGGACGTCATCCAATCATGGGCCGACGCAGAATGGTTCCTGTCGAAGCCAGCCCTCGCCGACAAGATCTCGCTGACGGTTTTCAAGGTTCCCGGTGAAACCAACACCGACGACCTGTCTCCGGCACCGGATGCCTGGTCACGCCCGGATATCCCGCTGCATGCCAATGCCATGCTCAAGAACGAGCGTGAAGGCATCGAGCCGGAAGTTCCCGGCACCAAGGGGCCGCTGGCACAGATCGAAGAGGTCAAGGCCAAAGGCTTCCCCGTCGCTTACGTCGGTGACGTCGTCGGTACGGGTTCGTCGCGCAAATCCGCCACCAACTCGGTGTTGTGGTTCTTCGGTGACGATATTCCCAACGTCCCCAACAAGCGAGCTGGCGGCTTCTGCTTCGGCAGCAAGATCGCGCCGATTTTCTTCAACACCATGGAAGACGCTGGCGCCCTGCCTGTCGAGATGGATGTCGCGAAGATGGAAATGGGCGACGTGATCGACGTCTACCCTTACGAGGGCAAGGTCTGTCGCCACGATAGCGACGAAGTCCTCTCCACCTTCGAACTCAAGACTCAGGTCATTCTTGATGAAGTTCGCGCTGGAGGCCGGATCCCGCTGATCATCGGTCGCGGTCTGACCGAAAAAGCGCGGGAGGAGCTTGGGCTGGAAGCATCCGATGTGTTCCGCAAGCCGGAGCAGCCGAAGGATACCGGTAAAGGCTTCACCCTGGCCCAGAAGATGGTCGGCAAGGCCTGCGGTATGGACGGCGTGCGTCCGGGCATGTACTGCGAGCCGAAGATGACCACTGTCGGCTCCCAGGATACTACCGGCCCGATGACTCGTGACGAGCTCAAGGATCTGGCCTGCCTCGGCTTCCAGGCCGACCTGGTCATGCAGTCCTTCTGCCACACCAGTGCCTACCCCAAGCCGGTGGACGTGGAAACTCACCACACCCTGCCCGACTTCATCATGAACCGCGGTGGCGTTTCCCTGCGCCCGGGCGACGGTATCATCCACTCATGGCTGAACCGCATGTTGCTGCCCGATACCGTAGGTACCGGTGGCGATTCTCATACCCGCTTCCCGATGGGCATCTCCTTCCCGGCCGGCTCTGGTCTGGTGGCCTTTGCCGCCGCGACTGGCGTCATGCCGCTGGACATGCCGGAATCGATTCTGGTGCGCTTCAAGGGTGAGCGTCAGCCCGGTGTCACGCTGCGTGACCTGGTGCATGCCATCCCCTACTACGCTATCCAGCAAGGCCTGCTGACTGTCGAGAAATCCGGCAAGAAGAATGCCTTCTCCGGCCGTATTCTCGAAATCGAAGGCCTTGAGGAATTGACCGTCGAGCAAGCCTTCGAGCTGTCCGACGCCAGTGCTGAGCGCTCCGCTGCCGGCTGCACCATCACTCTCTCCGATGAGTCGGTGAGTGAGTATCTCAAGTCGAACATCACGCTGCTCAAGTGGATGATTGCCAACGGCTACGGTGACAAACGCACCATCGAGCGCCGTATTCTGGCCATGGAAGAGTGGCTGGCCAACCCGTCGCTGATGCGTGCGGACGCCGATGCTGAATATGCCGAAGTGATCGAGATCGATCTCAGCGAGGTCAAGGAGCCGGTACTCTGCGCACCCAATGACCCCGACGATGCTCGTCTGTTGTCTGAAGTCGCGGGCGAGAGCATCGATGAGGTGTTCATCGGCTCGTGCATGACCAACATCGGCCACTTCCGTGCCGCCGGCAAGCTGCTCGAGAAGATCCCGGCAGGCAGTCTCAAGACACGTCTGTGGCTGGCACCGCCGACCCGTATGGATCAGCATCAGCTGACCGAGGAAGGCTACTACGGTATCTACGGCCGTGCTGGTGCTCGCATGGAAATGCCGGGCTGCTCGCTGTGCATGGGTAACCAGGCTCGTGTCGCAGCGAAGAGCACTGTGGTATCGACCTCCACACGTAACTTCCCCAACCGTCTCGGGGATGGCGCAGATGTCTACCTCGCCTCTGCAGAGCTGGCTGCCGTTGCCGCGGTGGAAGGTCGTCTGCCGACAGTAGACGAGTACCGCCGTTACATGGGAGAATTCGATGCAATGGCGGGGGAAATCTATCGCTATATGAATTTCCACGAAATCGAGCAGTATCAGAAGACTGCCTCGAACGTGATACCGGTAGCTCAGGAAGCCTGAGCCACCAAAGCAGAGGCTCGGAAGAGCCTCTGACTGTCGACTCCGATGCTCGCAACATCGAAAGGCCTCTTGAGGCCCGAGCCGATGAACGAAGCGCCCTCCGGGGCGCTTTTCTTTTGTCTGTTTTCTTGTCCGAGCTGTCTCGTATGTCTAGCCTTGCGAAGGGCTGACACCAAAGTAACGTTTGTACTCACGGCTGAACTGCGAAGTGCTGCGGTAACCAACCTCACTCGCGGCTCTAGCGACATTGATACGCTCTTGACCAAGCAGGACTCTCGCCCTCAACAGGCGTAAACGCTTGAGGTACTGCACCGGCGATAGCTGAGTCGTACGTTTGAAGTGGTGATGAAAGTGCGAGGGGCTCATGTTGGCACGTTCGGCGAGAGCTTCGACACTCAGCGCGTCGGCGAAGTGGCCATGCAGGTAGTCCAGCGACTCGGCAATGCGGGCATAGTGGCCCTGGCGTTGCACCAGCTGTCGCAGCGATTGCCCTTGCGGACCGACCAGCACTGCGTAGAGCACTTCTCGTACTCTTCCCGCCCCCAGTGCACGACTGGCGGCCTCGTCATGCAGGCAGTTCACCAGCCGTTGAATCGCCTCCGCCATAGGCATGTCGAGTGCGACTGACGCCATCGGCTCGGGAGAGCCCTGGTCCGTGGCACCCGACTCCGGCACATGGTGAACCAACTCACTCAGACTGAGCGGGTCCACGGCAATGGAAATACCCAGCAAAGGTGCATCGGGCGCCGCCAGGGTCTCGCACTCAAACGGCAGCGGCATCGCCTGAACCAGGTAATTGCCGGGGCCATAGTGGATGATTCTGTCCTCCAGGTAACCGATCTTGTCTCCCTGAACGATAACGAAGATCCCGGGTTCATAGATCAAGGGAGTGCGCGGACAGCTACATCGTGATGCAATCAGTTTCACCCCCTCGATGGCAGTTGTGGAAAACCCCTCCCCCGTGACCAGAGACGCAAGACTGTCTGCCAGGCGGGTGACGACCGCATCGCCATGGCTGCTGCCTGCCGATGTCATCGAGCCATGAGCAACACGGCCTGGCGCTGGTGCTGTTGGAATGTCGTCGAGCATGTGGCCTCCGGTACAGTTCCGATAAACCCAATCGGCACTTTCAGCGTATTGTGCATGATTTCTGCGAGAAATGAGCATGAGGTGATGAATTGACATAGGATCATGCATTCATTGCGCAGGATAGGGCATGGCCGAAACGGAAGCCATCAACCAGAATGGCAAACCGTTTTCCTCTCATCCACCGGGAGTCACGTTCATGACCCAAGCAACAGGCACAACCACCAGAGGTTACGCAGCACATTCCTCGTCCACGCCACTGGAGCCCTGGAATTTTGAGCGTCGCGCGCCGCGCCCCGATGATGTCTCGATCGAGATCCTCTACTGTGGCGTCTGCCACAGCGATCTGCATTTCGCTCGCGATGACTGGGGCATGGCTTCCTATCCCGTAGTGCCTGGCCACGAGATCGTCGGTCGTGTCACCGCCGTGGGGAACGAGGTCTCCCAGCACAAGGTTGGCGACCTGGTTGGCGTTGGCTGCATGGTCGATTCCTGCCGCCACTGCCAGGCGTGCAACGATGGGCTGGAGCAATTCTGCCAGGAAGGCTTCACCATGACCTATGGCAGCCCCGACAAACACGACGGAGCGCTGACCCAGGGCGGATATTCCGACAAGGTAGCGGTCAGTGAGCGCTTCGTGGTGCGAATGCCGGATGGCATCGATCTCAAGTCAGCCGCTCCTCTGCTTTGCGCAGGTATCACTACCTACTCGCCGCTCAAACACTACGGCGTCAAGCCGGGCCACAAGGTCGGTGTTATCGGCATGGGCGGACTTGGCCACATCGGGGTCAAGTTGGCCAGAGCTCTGGGCGCCGAAGTCACCCTCTTCACCCGTTCCGAATCCAAGGTCGCAGAGGCCAGACGTCAAGGTGCCGACCATGTTGTGGTGTCCACAGACGCGGCCCAGATGGCCGCTGTTGCCGAGACATTCGACTTCATGCTCGATACCGTGCCGGTAAAGCACGATATCAACCCCTACCTGCAGGCACTGAAATATGACGGAACACATATTCTGGTCGGCCTGCTCGAGCCCATCGATCCTGCCATAGAAGGCTTCAACCTGGTCTTCAAACGCCGTGTACTGGCCGGTTCCCTGATCGGAGGTATGCCCGAGACCCAGGAGGTGCTCGACTTCTGCGCCGAGCATGGCATCACCTGTGATGTTGAGGTGATCAATATCGACCAGATCAACGAAGCCTGGCAGCGCATGGAAAAGGGTGACGTCAAGTATCGCTTCGTCATCGATATGGCATCACTCAAGAACGCAGACTGACAAGCTCTGCGCACAAACCAGGGGCGATTCGAGCGTTGTTGAACGGCGCTTGAACGCCTCTCTGCAACGGGCGGGCTCACCAGCAGGGCGAGCCCGCCCGTTTCTCCATTGACCATGCAAGTACCCGGCGACAACTGCCAGCCACCTCACGATGCATGCGGGCTAAAGAACCGCTCATCGATCAACATGGCTTTACCCAAACCGCTGAGCACCAGATACTGAACGTCCAGTATCTGTTTTCATCCGTTTCTGGAGATCACCATGTTCACTGTCGCTACTCCCGATATCTGTGATACCTACCCTGAAGTTCAGGTCGTCGAGCCGATATTCATCAATTTTGGCGGCATCGAGGCATTCCATGGCCCAGTGCGTACCATCAAGTGTTTTGAAGACAACTCACTGGTCAAGCAGGCTGTAACAGAACCCGGTGAAGGCGCCGTGCTGGTCGTTGACGCCGGCGGCTCCACCCGCTGCGCAATGCTCGGCGATATGCTCGCGGAACAAGCTGCGGGGCACGGCTGGGCAGGTGTGGTGATGTATGGCTGTGTCAGGGATGTCGACGTCCTCGCCGAAACTGATCTGGGCATCCAGGCGCTCGGTGCACATCCACGTCGGAGCGAGAAACGTGGTGAAGGTACACGCGACATCCCGGTCACCTTTGCTGGTGTCACCATCTCTCCGGGACATTGGCTATATGCCGACAACAACGGCATCCTGATCGCCAATCAGGAATTGAAGTTGTAAGTCACCAGGCCGTAAGCAACGAATCTCGAGCTGCTGGGGTTACTTACAGCTTATAACTTACCGCTTACAGCACGAGCTTCTCGGAGCTCGTGCCTTTACCGCCCCCTTCATCGATGCCAATCTAGAATCATGTGCACAACATCGCTACTGCCATGATGCCACTGGTTCGGGATGTGCTCGCCAGTCTGCGTGACCATCTTCGGCCGCTGCTGGCAGGCCATCTTCTCTTTACGCTGCTTGCTTCGGGCCTGTTGATTCCCGCCATGGCCTGGGCACTGGCCGGCTGGCTATCACGCGTCGGCCAGCCATTGATTACCTCTGCCGATGCGCTGGACCTGTTGCTGAGCCCCTGGGGACTGCTGTGGGTCTATGGCACCTTCGTGCTGATTCTCAGTCTGCTGTACCTGCAGCAGGCCTGCATGATGCAGATAACCCTGTCGCCTCGTAGCCACCATGCCCAGCAGGCCTTTGTCTCGCTATGGCTGGCAGTACATCGGCTGCCCTGGCTGGTGGTGCTGTCCATGATTCAGGTCGCCTGCCACCTGTTGATGCTGACGCTCATGATCTATCTGGTGACACAGCTTCATCACGCCCTGCTCGGCGAACTCGACCCTTACTATGTCCGAAGAGTCCGGCCACCGGCATTCTGGTACTTTATCGCCTATAGCCTCCCCCTCGTCGGCACCTGGCTAATCATCGCAGGGCGTCTGCTGGTCCGCTGGTGGCTTGCGTTGCCCTGTGTAGTACTGGAGCGAGTCACTCCCGTTGTCGCACTCAAGCGTAGTATGGAACTGACTCGCCAGGATATTCCGCGACTGGCAACCGCGGTTTTCACCACTCTGGTAGTGATTCTACTGCTGCCGTCCCTGACCTCCATGGCATTGAGTAGCCTGTTGGGACCACTGCTGACTCACTTGCCGGAAAATAACGCACTGGTGATTGCCGTGATGCTGCTGATCGTCAGTGTTGTCACCCTGGTAACGCTGGCTGTTGCCTTTGCTGTCATCGCGCTCAACGCGCTACTTGCTACCTGCCTGTACCTGCGACGAGCGCATCGCCGCCCTCGCCCTTCAGCACCACCTTCTGACGCTCACCCCGGACGGCTTGCCTGGGCAGTAGAAGTCGGGGTGGTGATCTTTGCCCTATCCCAGGCAATCCTGTTCATCGATCGACAGGATCTGCGTGACAACATCCAGGTCATCGCACACCGCGGCAGCTCCTGGGCCGCTCCCGAGAACAGCATCTCAGCGATACGTCAGGCACTGGACGATGGCGCGGACCTCGTCGAGATCGACGTGCGCCTGTCCGCGGACGGCGTGGTGGTCCTCAGTCATGATGCCAGTCTCAACCGACTGATCGGGGATGAACGACGTATTGCCGACCTCGACTGGACAACCATGGCAGCGCTCGATGTCGGTACCGGCTTCAGCCACGCCTATGCTGGAGAGCCGATCGCCAGCCTGCAGCAGGCACTCGAGACTGCGCGTGGACGAGCCAGCCTGGTGATCGAATTGAAACCGGAGAGAGGCGATGAAAAGCGACTGCTCGACGCCGTGATGAGCGAGCTGTATCGCGAACGCGACTGGCGTGTTGCCTGTCGCGCCACTGCCGAGGATGCCCTGCAGCGCGAGCAATGTGGTAACCCGCGTATCTTCGAGGATTCCTGGCTGGCCACCCTGTCCTATCGACAACTGGTCGAGATCGACCGATCCGCGCCCGAAGCAAGATCGATTCTGCTTGCCGAATGGTCGCTACCCAGCGCACTGCCTCGCGACCGCTTCGATGCTCTGGGGCTACGTCACAGCCAGATCGACCACAACGAGGTCGAACGCGCTCACCAGGCTGATTACCAACTGTTTGCATGGACAGTCAATCAACCCGGACAGATGGCTCGCCTGCTGGACATGGGGGTTGATGGCATCATCACCGACCGCCCGGACCGTCTGGCAGCCTTGCTCGATGAGCGTCGGCAGCTAGGTGATGGTGCATTACTGCTGCTCAAGCTCCGCCATTGGCTGGCAGATGGCTAAGCACTCGAGATGCTGAAGCGATTGAGGTTCAAGGCTATTGATGCCCAAAGCTGGTGATACACGAGGTACCAGAAACAATGCCGCCCCTGGGCGTTACCCAGCAGCGGCATCGACAGTATCCAACACTGGCTCTCGCCTCAGTCGCCCATCACCACACCTTCACGACGCGGATCGGCACCACCGAAGAATCCATCTTCCGTCACCCGCAATGCCTGAAGACCACTGGTCAACTCACGGGTTTCCACATCATGGCCCAACCCTTCCAGATCACGAACCGTCGCCTCGGGGAATCGCCCTTCTTCCAGATAGACGGTATCTCCTAACGTGATTGCATGAGGCAGGTTCAGGGCCTCCTGAGCATTCAGGTCGCGATTCAACATCGCATCCATGGTCTGGGCCGTATAGTGAATGATCGCCGCACCACCGGGGGAACCTAGACTTGCCACCAGATCACCACTTTCGCCATCGAAGACCAGCGTCGGGCTCATGCTCGAACGCGGCCGCTTGCCCGGCTGAACCCGGTTGGCAATTGGCGTGCCGTCCTCATCGGTGGGAGCAAAGGAAAAATCGGTCAACTCGTTGTTCAGCAGATAGCCGCCCGCCAGATCGGTTCCACCGTTGGCCATGATGCGTGAACCGAAGCCTTGCTCGATAGTCGTGGTCATGGCAATCGCCTGCCCATCAGCATCGATGATGCTGATATGACTGGTACCGTGCTCTGGCTGCTCGGGCTGACTCGCCCAACTGGTCATCAGCGGGCCGGGATTCCCCGGCTCTGCTGCGCCGCTGCCCATGCTGGTATCACCGATCAATTCAGCTCTGCTGGAGAGGTAGTCTGGTGCCAGCATGGTATTCCAGTCGCCGCCTGGGGGTTCGACGAAACCCGGATCACCGATGTACCGTCCC
This sequence comes from Halomonas huangheensis, assembly GCF_001431725.1. Classification (NCBI taxonomy): domain Bacteria; kingdom Pseudomonadati; phylum Pseudomonadota; class Gammaproteobacteria; order Oceanospirillales; family Halomonadaceae; genus Halomonas; species Halomonas huangheensis. Next base: position 2,497,490 of record NZ_CP013106.1, read on the forward strand.
CGGTCAGCAAAGGCCAATCGTGAGGCTTCAAGGAAGGGGTGCAACCACTCCACCGTCGGCACACCGTCATGGATGGCCGTCTCGATGTCAGGTCGAGCTGCCATCATGCCGAGAATCTGCATCACGGTCAGATGTCCTGAGGAAGGCGGCGGGAAGCCACAGACCTCATACTCCAGCCAGTCGTTGCACAGTGGCTCACGGTCTTCCGCGGTATAACCGGCAAGATCCTCCAGGCTCAGCTTACCGGGCATCTCAGGGTGCTGCTGCACTCGTGAGACCAGTTCCTCGGCGATGGACCCGGTATGCAACGCCGAACTCCCCTTGTCACTGATGCGCGTCAGAATCTCGGCCAGAGCAGGGTTCTTCAATACGGCGCCTTCCGCCAACGGCTGCCCGTCGGAATCGAAATAGAACTCCGCGGCAATCGAGTCTTCGGCCAATGAAGGGGTCGAGGCGATGCTCTGATGAAGGCGCGGGCTCACCGCAAAGCCCTCTTCAGCGAGGCTGATGGCTGGCTGAAATAGATCCTTCCAGGGCAGCTTGCCGTGCGCCTCATGCGCCAATTCAAGCATACGGACAGTGCCGGGGACGCCTACCGAGCGCCCACTCTCGACAGCCTTCATGAAATCCAGAGGCTCGCCATCCGCGTCGAGGAACAGCTTCTCGTCAACGGCACTCGGCGCTTTCTCGCGCCCGTCATAGGCATGGACCTGCTCGCCATCATACAACATCAGGAATGCGCCACCGCCAATGCCACTGGACTGTGGCTCAACCAGCGTCAATACCATTTGCACAGCGATCGCAGCGTCAATCGCGGAACCGCCCGCCTTGAGAACCTGATAACCGGCATCGGTAGCCAACGGGTTGGCTGCCGCCACCGCGAACGTCGACGTCGACCACCCTGGCTTCTCCGCAAAACCGGAGCTGCCTTCCGGGGAAATTGCCGGCCGGGTGTACTGGAAGTCGGCTGCCAGGGCACTGGAGATTCCCAGCGCCAGACAACCGATCAGGATGGAGCCCTGCTTGATGGCGCGGGGCAATGGCTGATATCGACAGGGGGATGCAGGATTCATCACCACTCCTTGTGTGACATTCTCGGGTCTTTCGCAGCCCAGAAGTCACCCGGGATTCTGGAAACTCAAGGTCATCCCTGCCTTGAACTGCGATACCCAATCTATTGTTATCGACGCCTCGCAACACCTGAGGCGCCACCGGTCATCACAGCATAGAACACCCAGCAGACGTGAGAACAGCGAGATTACTGACGTGACTCGAAGCGTGCGATACGCCAGGTGGCCAACAACGCGACGACAGCCAGCAACAGTATTCCCAAGGCAGCCCAGCCCAGTACCCACACGGCCTGGTGATAGCTATCCGGCACCGCCTTGTGGCTCGACTGCATACCAACTTCTGCCAACCGCGCACCGCCGTATAGAAACAGGATGAGCAGCCCCAACGGCAGAGCCGCTCGACAGGATGCCAACAGATGAGTGAGCCCGCCTGGTGGTGCAGGCTCCGAAGGCTCCTTGCGTCGAGTCGAACGGGACGCTGGCGTCGCCGTCTGCTTCCTGCGAGCTGCGGACTGACGTGGCTTGGGGGTCGGAGTCTTGCGCGATGGCGCTTTTCGCGACGAGGATTGAGGTGGGCTCAGGCGCGTCAAACACCAGCGCCCCAGCGCCCAGCTCGCCCATCCCAGGCAGACAACAACGGACAGCAGTACACTGCCCATGACCAGCATGTAGGCCATCAATGCTCCCCAACGGTGTAATTGACGACATGGTGCCAATTCCCAGCGCTGTTGGGGAGCCCTGATTGTGCTGACAACCACCCTGAGCCGTTGACAATCATCGGCTCAGCAAACTGATCGAAGACCTACCGTTCAGTAGAAGACATCCTCGACGACCTCTTCAATGATGTTGTTGGTTGCGTTGACCAGAATGGCCGTCGTTCCCGCGACCCACCATTCGTAGCCATCATGACGTGGCAGGACATCGTAGAAACGGCTATCGACCCGCTTGGCGATTCCCGGGGGCAATGGCTTGCCACGCGCGAGATTCTGACGAATTCCCGGCGGCAACGCCTCTCTCGGCCCATCTACCCAGTCACGATGGTCATGAAAGATATCGCGAATATCATCATGAGCCAGATTGATATTGATATCGCGATCATGATCATGATGGTCTCGATCATGGTCACGATAATCGTCGCGGTCATGGTCCCGGTAATCATTGCCCTGGTAATTATCGCCCTGGTGACGATTGCCACCACCATGTGCCTGACCCGGTGCCTGATTCTGAACATGGTCAGGCCCCTTGCCCTGTCCATTGCCGTGACCGCTGTTGCCATGCCCCTGGGCGTTGCCGTTACCATTTCCGGCAACCACCGAAGCACTGAACATTGCCAGGGTCAGCGCCAGCAATGCGGGCTTCCATGCCCGTACACGACGACCAGTCGAATTTCGTCTGTTATTCGCAAACATTCGATTACCTCCCTGCTTCAATCCGTTCATGCATTGCCTCCGGACGAACCTTGTCTACCTATTGGGCGCTATCCAGATACAGGATGCTATTCATGATCAGCGAAGCAGTTCGCGAACTACCTCATTGACCAGCTGATCGGTACTGATGCCTCGACCATCATCGTAGCGCTGCCAGTCACGTTGTGCATCCTGGTAGCGACGGTCATAGCGATACCGCTCACGGTCACGCCGCGCTTGCTGGTAGTCCCGCTGAGCCTCGCGGTACTCCTCCCGTGCTTCCAGGTAGTCCTCACGCGCGTCCTCATAATCATCGTCGCGATCATGGTGATGGTGACGATGTTTGCGATCATCCCAGTCATCGTCAGCAAAAGCAGCGCCGGATACCACAGCCAGTGATGCCGCCATCAGGGCAGCCAGTACAACGCTTCGCGGAGTCTTGAGATTCAGTTCTTTCATGACAGGATCCTCCTGCAATTTCCTGCCCTCAGTTTACCGATTTACTGCTCCTCGCAAGCCCTGGTGCACCATCCTCCCTGGCATTTGCACGACTGTCTTCACCTGGCGACAACACATAACCAATGGATCACATGCAGAGTAAATCACTATAAACACCAACGCCGCGGTATGGCCGCGGCGTTGGTGAAACATCAGTGGCAAAGGCAAGTTCAGGCCAGGGTCTCACCCGCCAGCATAAACCAGGTTTCAAGCACCGCGTCCGGGTTGAGCGACACCGAATCGATGCCCTGCTCCATCAGCCACTTGGCCAGTTCAGGGTGATCCGAAGGTCCTTGACCACAGATGCCGATGTACTTGCCTCTGGCACGACAAGCCTGAATGGCCATGGCCAACAGCTTCTTGACCGCAGGGTTACGCTCATCGAACAGGTGCGCAACGATTCCCGAGTCGCGATCCAGGCCCAGAGTCAACTGAGTCAGATCGTTGGAACCAATCGAGAAACCATCGAAATACTCGAGGAACTCATCGGCCAGCAGTGCGTTGGCCGGTAGTTCACACATCATGATGACCTTGAGCCCCTGCGGATCGGCAGGATCGCGCTTGAGTCCGTTGGCGGCCAGCAGATCAACAACCTCACTGGCTTCTTCCAGAGTACGTACGAACGGCACCATCAGTTCGACGTTATCCAGCCCCATCTCATCACGTACGCGCTTCAACGCTCGGCACTCGAGCTCGAAGCAGGGACGGAAGCTTTCCGAGATATAACGCGAGGCGCCACGGAAGCCGAGCATCGGGTTCTCTTCCCCCGGCTCGTAAAGCTTGCCGCCGATCAGGTTCTCGTACTCGTTGGACTTGAAGTCTGACATACGCACGATGACACGCTGCGGATAGAATGCCGCTGCCAGCGTCGAGATACCCTCAACCAGCTTGTCGACGTAGAAGCTGACTGGATCGGTATAGCCCGCGGTGCGTACATCGATGGTCTGTTGCAGTTCGGTGGGCAGTGTTTCGTAGTCCAACAGTGCCTTGGGGTGAACACCAATCATGCGATTGATGATGAACTCGAGGCGAGCCAGACCAACACCGGCATTGGGCAATGAGGCGAAACTGAAGGCGCGATCCGGGTTACCCACGTTCATCATGATCTTGAACGGAATGTCCGGCATGGCGTCCACGCTGGTGACATTACGGTCGAACTCCAGCAGGCCATCATAGACGTGACCGGTATCGCCCTCGGCGCAGGACACGGTAACATCGCGGCCCTCCTCCAGAGCGGCGGTGGCATCGCCACAGCCGACAACCGCCGGGATACCGAGCTCACGAGCGATGATCGCCGCGTGACAGGTCCGACCACCGCGATTGGTGACGATCGCCGAGGCACGCTTCATGATCGGTTCCCAGTCGGGATCGGTCATATCGGTGACCAGTACGTCTCCAGCCTGAACCTTGTCCATCTGGTCCGGCGACATGACCACCTTGACGGTACCACGCCCGATACGCTGGCCGATCGCACGGCCGGTGACCAGAGTACGTCCCTTCTCCTTGAGCTGGAAGCGCTCCAGCGAACCACCTTCCTGCTGGGAAACCACTGTCTCGGGACGTGCCTGCACGATGTACAACTGATTGTCATCGCCATCCAGCGCCCACTCGATGTCCATCGGACGATCGTAATGCTGCTCGATGATCACCGCCTGACGCGCCAGCGCCATGATCTGATCATCGTTGATACTGAAACGCATGCGATCCGCGAGAGGCACATCGACGGTGGCCACAGAGCGGCCCGCACTGGCGTCATCGGTATAGACCATCTTGATCAGCTTGGAGCCAAGATTACGGCGCAGCACTGCCGGACGACCAGCCGCCAGCGTTGTCTTGTGAACGTAGAACTCGTCAGGGTTGACCGCTCCTTGCACCACCGTCTCGCCAAGACCCCAGGACGACGTCACGAATACCGCATCACGGAAACCTGACTCGGTATCCAGGGTAAACATCACACCACTGGCTCCGGTCTCGGAGCGCACCATTTTCTGGACGCCAGCGGACAGCGCAACATTCTCGTGGGCGTAGCCGCGGTGTACGCGATAGGAGATCGCGCGGTCGTTGAACAGGGACGCGAAGACTTCATGTACCGCGCGTTTGATGTTGTCGTAGCCTTCGATGTTAAGGAAGGTCTCTTGCTGACCAGCGAAGGAAGCATCCGGCAGATCCTCGGCCGTTGCCGAGCTGCGTACCGCTACCTTGAGGTTCGGATGCTGGCTGACCATGTGCTCATAAGCCTCACCCAGCGCAGCCTCGAAAGCTGGCGGCAGTGGCGTGTCGATCACCCACTGTCGAATCTTCGCACCAGCTTCAGCAAGAGCGGCAACATCATCGACATCCAGACGCGCCAGCTCCGTGTTGATGCGCTCATTCAATCCTTGATGGGAGAGAAATTCACGGTAGGCATCTGCCGTGGTAGCGAATCCGCCAGGCACGGTAACACCAGCGCCCGCCAGGTTGGAGATCATTTCGCCCAGCGAGGCATTCTTGCCCCCAACACGCTCAACATCGTTCATGCCAAGCTTATCGAACCACACAATGTACTTTTCCACGTAATCCCCCTGGAGGCCGACGCCTCACCAATGTTGTTGCGCCGAAAACGGATAGCTGCGCCGAGAACGGATAGTTGCGCCGAGAATGGATTGTTGCGTCGTCAAGAATGGATGCTGGCGACTCTATCAGCGAGAGACCATGTTCGCCATTAGTCTAACAGCGAAGTCACTGGAGGATTTTTACAACAGCCATCGATTTATGACCTTTTATGTAGTCATGCTGTTCGTGCTACGCGGCACTATGCCGAATCAAACCCGCGTGATTGCTATGCTCGAACCTCTACAGCACTGTCTGGCACTGACTTACAAGAGCTTGTCGATATGCTGGCAGCCAGACACAATGCAGGGATTCATCACCAGGGCCCAGACATGATTCGTACCGCCTTTTTCATCTCCGACGGCACAGGTATCACGGCGGAAAGCCTCGGCCGGAGTCTGCTCGCACAGTTCGAGAATGTAGAAATCCGCAAGCTGACCAAGCCCTATATCGATACCATCGAGAAGGCTCGTTCGCTGGTCAGTATCATCGAGGCGACGGCAATCCGTGACGGCGTTCAACCCATCATCATCGATACCATCGTCGACGAACGCATTCGTGACGTGATACGTGCGGCACCGGGCTTCAAGGTCGATATCTTCTCGACCTTTCTCGAGCCGTTGGAGCGCGAGCTGGATACCCACTCCTCCTACAGTGTCGGACGCACTCATGCCATTGCCAGCGATGATGCCTATATGGACCGTATCCATTCGGTACACTTCGCTCTCGACAACGATGATGGCGCACGCACTCATCAGTACGACAAGGCAGATGTCATTCTGGTCGGCGTATCCCGCTGCGGAAAGACGCCAACATCGCTGTACCTGGCGCTGCAGTTTGGTGTGCGCGCCGCCAACTACCCATTGACGGAAGATGACCAGGACGAGAACGGCTCACTGAAACTGCCCGCCGTACTGGCCCGACAGCGTCATAAACTTTTCGGCCTGACCATCGACCCACGTCGGTTGTCTGCCATTCGCCACGAACGTCGCCCCAACAGCCGCTACAGCTCCATCGATCAGTGCATGCAGGAAGTCGCACAGGCCGAAGCGATGTACCGCAAACTGCATATTCCCTTTATTGATACCACCCGCTTCTCGGTCGAAGAGATCTCCACTCGCATGATCGCCGAGACCGGTATCAATCGCCGTTTCTCACCACGCTAGGAACGCTGTCGGTTTCAAGTACCGGGAGTCAGGCACAGGGTTTCCATTGCCTGACTCCGCCAACGGTCCTGCCCGATCCCTCTTCCGTCTTTCGTCTTTCTTCTACTCTCTGCCCCTTCCATCTGTCCTTTATTCTTTATTTGCAATGAGACTCAATCTCGTTACTATTACTTACAGATGCCATTGAAGCTGAATTCACCGGATAGTTGCCGTTGATCACTGGCGCGATGGGTTACATGGCCGAGAGCCACGCAGGGCTCTCGCCAGAAATACGCAGAGGTCTGGCGCTGATCCACGTCAGAGGGTGTTTACAGAACCGGCGAGCGAAAGCAAGACAAGGCGAAATTGAGCAAAAAGCGCAGTTTACACAGCGTAAATGAGCATTTTGAGACTGATTGACTCGCTTCGCTCAACACCGTATTGCCAAGTGCAGTTTTGCCAAGTGCAGTATTGCCAAGTACAGGCACTTTGTAGCTACCCTCTCAGCGTCTTCACAACAACACCACAAACAAGCGAGGGCTCCACCATGTCCCACCGACCTTCTCGTCACCCGCTGGCGCTTGCCATTGCGGTCGGCGCTCTGGCCATTCCCTTCTCCGCGATGGCCGAGGATGTCACCTCCGAGCAGGTCGTGACTCACTATGCAGACCTCGCCCACACCGTTTATACCGATGCGCTGAAAACCGCCAGTACGCTTGGTTCGTCAATCGACGCCCTACTCGCGTCACCCACCCCGGAAACCCTGGCCTCAGCGCGCAAGGCATGGCGTGATGCTCGAGTCGCCTACCAGCAAAGCGAAGTCTTCCGTTTTGGCAACCCCGTCGTCGATGACTGGGAAGGCCAGCTCAATGCCTGGCCGCTGGATGAAGGTCTGATCGACTACGTCGAGACCGACAACTACCAGCATGAACTAGGCAATGCCGGCGCCACCGCCAACATCATCGGCTCATCATCGATCACCATAGGTGGCGAAGAAGTCGATGTCAGCGAGATCACGCCGGAACTGCTCGCCAGCCTCAACGAGATCGGCGGTTCGGAGGCCAACGTTGCCACTGGCTATCACGCCATCGAATTCCTGCTCTGGGGGCAGGACCTACATGGCTATGAGCCTGGCGCTGGCGAGCGCGCGGCAACCGACTTCATGACAGGTGAAGCCTGCACCAACGATCACTGCGACCGCCGTCGTGCCTACCTCGCCGCGGCCAGTGAACTGCTGATCAACGACCTTGACTGGATGGTCAATCAGTGGGCTCCGATTGCCGAAGAGAACTATCGCTCCGAACTGCTGGCCTTACCTGCCGAGGAAGGCCTGCGACGGATGCTGTTCGGCATGGGCTCGCTATCGCTGGGCGAGCTGGCCGGCGAACGTATGAAAGTCGCGCTGGAAGCCAATTCCTGGGAAGACGAGCATGATTGCTTCAGCGACAACACGCATAACTCTCACTTCTATAATGGACAAGGCATTCAGAACGTCTACACCGGCCACTACCAGCGTAGCGATGGCAGCAACTTCGACGGTCCGTCGCTGGAAGCCCTGCTCAGCCAACAGGATGCCGATCTCGCCGCAAGACTCGACGGTGAACTTGAGGCGTCCATGGCTGCGCTGGGTGACCTGAAAGCCAGGGCCGAAGACGACGAATCACCAATGACTTTCGACATGATGATCGCGCCGGACAATGCAGAAGGTGCACAGCTGGTCGACAACGCCATCCTCGCACTGGTGACTCAGACCGGTTCCATCGAAAAGGCCGCAGCAGAATTGGGCGTCAACTCTCTGCAGTCGGATGATGCAGGCCACACCTTCTGAATCGGGCCCAGCCTTGCCTTCTGAATCGGGCCCAGCCTTGCGGAACAGAGAGAGCCAGGACAGTCAGTCTCTGCCCGATAACCGATGCTTGATCGAGCCGCACGTCTTTCCGACGTGCGGCGCTTGTCTCGTATGGAGTCACTGAATTCACATGCCCGGCGCTTCCACCACGGATTCCACTAGATACCTGGCCACCAGCCTCGCCACGATACTGGCGGTCTCTCCACTTGTTGCAGCGAATGCTCAGACCAGCGACTTCCAGACGACGCCCATGACCGGCGGCGATGGCTCGGTCTTGCAATTCGATCACAATGCCTATTCGCTACCGTTGCGCAACCTGCCGATGAGCGATCGCCTCGACTTCAGTGTCGGCAACAGCTTCTTCCGCAATCCCTGGGTGGTAGCCCCCGCCAGCACCGATGCGCGTGATGGCCTGGGACCGCTGTTCAATACCAATAGTTGCCAGGGATGCCACCTCAAGGATGGGCGCGGCAATCCTCCAGCCGGGGATGAAAGATCGATTTCCCTGTTCCTGCGTCTGTCACTGCCCGCCGGTGAAAAGGACGCTGCAATCATCGAACACACCGGCACTGTTCCGGTTCCCGACTATGGTCGGCAGTTGCAGACCGCCGCCATTCCTGGCGCCAGCCCGGAAGCCGACATGCAGCTCAGCTACCACCCTCGAGAAGTCGAACTCAATGATGGTACCTTCGTCGAGCTACGTGTTCCTGAGTATCGCATCGACAACCCCGCCTATGGGGAGTTGCCCGACGACTTGCTGACATCTCCCAGAGTCGCTCCGCCGATGATCGGTCTGGGCCTGCTCGAAGTTGTAACCGAGGATCAGATCCTGGCCTGGGCCGACCCGAACGACGAGGATGGTGACGGCATTTCCGGGCGCGCCAACCGGGTCTGGGATCTCCGCAGCGAAAGTACCGTCCTCGGCCGCTTCGGCTGGAAGGCCGGAGAGCCAACTATTGAACAACAGAGTCTGCATGCCTTCGCTGGCGACATGGGCCTGACGTCAACATTGGTGCCGAAGACAGATTGCATGCCAGACCAGGCTTGCGGTGAGTTTACCAACGGCGGTAGCCCAGAAGTCAGCGACAAGATCGCCGCTTTCATCACCTTCTATGCTGGAAGCCTTGCTGTACCTCAACGTCGTTCAATGGACGAACCTGAGGTACAGCAAGGGGCCCGTACCTTCAGCGATATCGGTTGTGCCGCCTGCCATCGACCGCGCATGACGACTGCCGAGTCCAGCGAACGCCCCGAGCTCGCCGCTCAGACCATCTGGCCCTATAGCGACCTGTTACTGCATGACATGGGCGAGCCACTCGCCGACCACCGCCCGGAGTTTCAGGCGACAGGGACGGAGTGGCGGACGCCCCCACTATGGGGCATAGGTCTGGCACAACAGATCAATCCACTGGCCGGATTCCTGCATGATGGCCGCGCTCGTAGTCTGGAAGAAGCAATTCTCTGGCACGCTGGAGAAGCCGAAGCCGCAACCACTCACTATCGAGAACTGCCTGAGGCGCAACGCACTGCCTTGATTCGTTTTCTGGAGTCACTATGAAGCTGATTCGCTGTCGCGCCATGACACCATTGACCCTTGGCATTCTGTTGACTGTTGCCGCATCGACCCAGGCCGAATCGAAAGATGACGATCAGGAAGTGCGTCAACGCTGGCACTCCGATATCGCGCAGCGCTATATAGAGTTGGCCGACCGTAGCTCAAGCCTCCAGCAAGCCAGCGTGGACTACTGTACATCGCCCGATGAGCAAAGCCGCACCCGGCTCGACCACCGCTGGTTGGACGCCTATCAAGCCTGGCAGGCAGTACGACTGGTCGATTTTGGCCCGATCGAGATCGATAGCCGCGCATGGCAATTGCAGTTCTGGCCCGACCGCAAGAATCTGGTTGGCAGCCGTATGGCCACCCACTTGCGTCAAACGTCACCGCTTGTTACCCAGAACGATATCGACGCTGCTGGAGTCGCAGAGCAGGGGTTCCCGGCACTGGAATACCTGCTCTACGACGAGGCAATGAGTGACATCGACCTGTCGGCCGCACAGCCCTGCTCGTTGCTGCAGGCCATCAGTGGCCATATTGCTGACACCAGCAGCGTGCTTGCCGAGGACTGGGAGTCCTTCGGCGAACACTATCTCGCCACCGATAGCTACACCGCTGCCACGCTACATGGCGCCATGCAACTGCTCGATACCATGGAAGACAAGCGTCTCGGCGCACCCCTCGGCATGATGGGATCCTCAGCCAATCACTATCTCGCCGAAGCCTGGCGCAGCGACGCTTCCGTGGCGCTGATCAGCGGCAGCCTGCAAGGTCTTCAGCAGGGATTCGCGCCCGGACTGCGCCAATGGCTTGAATCCCGGCAACAATCGGCACTGGCGGATGCTTTCGAGGCACAGCTTGCTGACACTATCGACGAGGCACAAAGTCAGAGTAGCGGCATCGCCAGCGGCCTCGAGGATGACGTATCACGTGCCAGGCTGGCGACGCTCTATCTCGAAGTCGCCCAACTGCGTGAACTGCTCAATCAACAGATCGCTGCCAGCCTCGGTGTGGTCCGCGGCTTCAACTCCAGCGATGGCGATTGAACGATGCGCACACTTCGAACAGCCAGCACGGATCGACAACGACGCATGTTGCTCAAGCTCGGCCTCGGCAGTCTTGCAACAAGTAGCCTGGCGCTGCCGCTGCGCGCCATGGCCGGGCTCGACGCAACAAGCGCCCCCGACCTGCGGCAATGGTTCTTCAGTGCCGTCGACAACGGCGATGGTCAGCACTTCCTCGCCGGAGTGCGCCACGATGCCAGTGATCACTTCCTGTTGCCGGTCGCGGAGCGCTGCCATGGCGGCTGCCTGCGTCCAGGCCACCCACAGACGGTACTGTTTGCGCGCCGCCCTGGCACACAAATGCATGTCATTGACCCGCGTCAGCGCCAGCCACTGCATGTGATCGAGGCCGGAGAGGGTTATCACTATTACGGACACGGTGTCTTCGAACCCAGCGGCCGCTGGCTATACGTCACCGCCAACCGCATCGACGATGCCATGGGACTGATTCGCGTCCATGACGCCGAGGCGGATTATGCGTGGCACCAGGATTTTGAACTGGCAGGCATCGGACCTCACGAGATTGCGTTGATGCCCGACGGCAAGACCCTCACCGTAGCCCTTGGCGGGATCAGGACTCATCCCGATATGGGGCGTATCAAACTCAATCTGGACGATATGGACCCGGCACTGCTGCTGGTTGATCGTCACAGCGGCGAAGTTGTCGAACGCCACCGCCCTTCTCATCACCAGCTCAGCTGTCGGCACCTGGATATTGGCCCCGAGGGCGAGATCATCGCCGGCTATCAGTTCCAGGGGCCGGCATGGGAAACGCAGCATCCGCTGATCGCGCGCCGCTCTACCAATGGCGAGTTCGATGAGGTCAGTCTGCCGGAGACTGTGCAGACCTCACTGGCATCCTACACTGCCAGCATTGCCGTCAGTCACAAGGCACCAACAGCATTGATCACCGCACCCCGAGGTGGACGCATCGTGTTGATCCAACGCAATAGCGGAGAGTTGTTGGCCAGCCCTGAGCTGGAAGATGCTGCCGGTGCGCGTTGTGATGGACGAGGAGGCTATCTGGTCACCAGCGGCAATGGCCAAGTGTGTCAGCTCGATACCAACGGAGAACTGACCACGCTAGCTGACTTACCACTGCGCTGGGATAACCATTTGACCTGATCAGCGTCTGCATCGAGTGCAGACGCGCTCAACGAATAACGCCTTCATCGCGCAGGCGTGCGATATCCTCGGCAGAAAGCCCCATCTCGGTGAGGATGCGTTCGCTGTGCTCGCCCAGCCGTGGCGGTGGCTCTTCGCCGGTGGCGCTGACGCCATCAAAACGCAGCGGGTTGGCCACCTGTGGAACACCTTTCAACATGCGTGTCATCTCACGGTACTGTACCTGAGGATCCGCCAGCACTTCCGGCAGCGTATGAATCGGCCCTGCGGGAATTCCCAATGCCTCGAATTCGGCCAACCACTCATCGCGGCCACGCTTGAGCAATGCCATCTGCACCAGCGGTACCAGTTCGTCGCGCTGGGCAACACGCCCCTCATTGCTCGCCCAGGGGCCCTGGCACCACTCGGCATGTCCAAGCAGCCCCGCCAACCGAGCAAACTGAGCATCGTTGCCCACCGTCAACACCAGATGACCATCGGCACAGGCAAAGGCCTGATAGGGAACGATATTGGGATGTGCGTTGCCATGGCGCTGCGGCGCTTCGCCACTGACCAGCGCATTGAGCGCCTGATTGGCCAGCGTCGCGACCTGCACATCCAGCAGCGCCAGGTCGATATGGCTGCCCTCGCCCGTCTCTCGACGACGATGCAACGCTGACAGCACACCAATGGTGGCATACAGCCCAGTCATCACATCGGTGATCGCGACACCGGTCTTCATCGGCATGCCATCAGCTTCACCGGTCAGGCTCATCAAGCCACCCATGGCCTGAATCATGAAGTCATAGCCGGCACGATGCGCATACGGACCGTTCTGTCCGAAGCCGGTGATGGAACACACGATCAATCCCGGATTGCGCTGTCGCAAGCTATCGGCATCGAGACCATAACGCTCCAGACCACCGACCTTGAAATTCTCGAGCACGATATCCGCGCCCCGTGCGAGCACATGGATCAGTTGCTGGCCGGACTCAGTGGTGATATCAACCGCCAGCGATTGCTTGCCGCGGTTGGCGCACAGGTAGTAGGCCGCCTGGCGCTCGACATCACCCTGATATTCACTATCCCAGTGCCAGGGCGGCCCCCAGCTACGCGTATCGTCGCCGCGTTGGGGATGCTCGATCTTGATCACCCGCGCGCCGAGATCAGCGAGCAGTTGACCACTCCAGGGGCCAGCCAGCACCCGTGACATATCCAGCACGGTGACACCAGCCAGCGGACCCGGTGCTCGCCTATCGATGGAGTCGCTAGAGAATGCCTGCATGACTCAGCCCGTGAACGCCTGAATACCGGTCTGGGCGCGACCGAGAATCAACGCATGCACATCATGGGTGCCTTCATAGGTATTGACCGCCTCGAGATTCATCACATGACGAATCACGTGATACTCGTCGGAGATACCGTTGCCGCCATGCATGTCACGAGCGACCCGTGCGATGTCCAACGCCTTGCCGCAGTTGTTGCGCTTGATCAGCGAGATGACTTCCGGCACCAGTTGGCCAGCGTCGATCATGCGCCCTGTGCGCAGCGAAGCCTGTAATCCCAGCGCTATTTCCGTCTGCATGTCGGCCAGCTTCTTCTGGATCAACTGATTGGCAGCCAGCGGGCGACCAAACTGCTTGCGCTCCAGGGTGTACTCGCGCGCGGCGTGCCAACACGCCTCGGCAGCTCCCATGGCACCCCAGCTGATGCCATAGCGCGCACGGTTGAGGCAGGAAAATGGGCCCTTGAGTCCCTGCACCGACGGCAAACGCTGATCGTCGGAGATCTCGACATCCTGCATGGCGATCTGGCCAGTGATCGACGCCCGCAGACTGAATTTGCCCTCGATCTTCGGTGCCGATAGGCCTTCCATGCCCTTTTCGAGAATGAAGCCACGGATCACGCCTTCGTCATCCCGTGCCCAGACCACGAACACATCGGCAATCGGCGAATTGGTGATCCAGGTCTTGGTGCCATTCAGACGCCAGCCAGACTCAGTGCGCTGGGCACGGGTCGCCATACCACCGGGATCAGAGCCATGGTCCGGCTCCGTCAAACCAAAGCACCCCACCCATTCGCCGCTGGCCAGCTTCGGCAGATAGCGCTCGCGTTGCGCCTCGCTACCGAAGGCATGAATTGGATACATCACCAGGCTCGACTGCACGCTCATGGCACTGCGATAACCGGAATCGACTCTCTCTACCTCGCGAGCGATCAAACCGTAGCTGACGTAGTTCATACCCGCACAACCATAGCCATCAATGGTTGCGCCCAGCAGCCCCAGATCACCCATTTCACTGAGAATCTCGCGGTCGAAGCGCTCGTGGCGATTGGCCTCGAGCACTCTGGGCATCAGCTTCTCCTGACAATAGTCATGAGCAGTCTGCAGGACCATGCGTTCTTCTTCGTCGAGCTGGTCGATCAGGCGGAAAGGGTCATCCCAGCTCATCGGGGTAATCTGGCTCATGGCGATACTCTCACTGGCAATTCACAGGATGGATCACGGCTACGACATGCTTGCAGAGCACTTCACCAGCAGCGAAGTCATCAGCACCTCATCAGCACCGGGCTGGAACAAGGCAACAACGTCGCGCCCGCAATAATGTCGACATTTTTTACAAATGTAGACCTTTAACCATTACTTGCCAACCCCTCCTCGACGAAAAGGTACTGAACTCAGCTCTCCATACCGGCTCGGTAGAGCCATTGGATACTGGAGAAATCCAGTTTGCCGTTACCCTGGGCACTGTGTTGCACAAACAGATTGCGCGCCTGAGACCCCATCGGCACAGCAGCACCGGAGCCCAGCGCCAGCTCCCAGGCCAGCCCCAGATCCTTGGCCATGAGATCCGTCAGGAAGCCGCCCTGATAATCGCGAGATGCGGCCGAGCCATCCATCACACCAGGCCAGGGGTTATAGACGTTCAATGCCCAGTTGCCACCACTGCTCTGCTTCATGATCTCCGACAGCACTGTCGGGTCCATGCCATTACGCACACCGAGCGCCAGCGCTTCAGCCGTCCCGCTCATCAGAATGCCCAACAACATGTTGTTGCAGATCTTGGCGACCTGTCCGCTACCGACTGGGCCTGCATGGAAGATATTCTTGCCCATGACGTCCAACACCGGCTGAGCCGTCACGAAGTCCTCCGCCGCGCCGCCAACGATAAAGGTCAAGGTTCCGGCATGAGCTCCGGCGATACCGCCTGACACCGGTGCATCGAGATAACGCAGCCCATGCTCTGCGGCGGCGCCACCGACCACACGCGCATCGTCCGGGGAGATCGTCGATGCATCGATGATCAATGGCTTCGAGTTCAAACGGGAGAACAGCCCGGGATTGTCGTCCGTGCCGAGGTACAGGCTACGGACATGACGCCCTGCCGGAAGCATCGACACCACAACATCAGCATCCCGAGCAACCTCCAGTGCACTGCTGCCGGGCGTGGCGCCCTCGGCTTCCAGCGCCTTCAACGCCTCTGCGACCAGATCGAAGACATGCACCTCGAAACCAGCCTTGACCAGATTGGTGGCCATCGGTGCTCCCATGTTGCCGAGGCCAATGAATGCAATTTTCATGATAAAACTCCTGAAACACTTGTCTGCGAAAACACCAGGGAGCCGAGCCGGATCAGGCGTGCTGCATCACGACTCGATACCACATCTCTCATTGCCCGCCATCAGCTGTTACAGGTCATCCAACGGTCCTGCTTGCGTTCCCCATGGCACACCGAACATGGCGGCAAGATCAGCTTCAGAGACACTTGCCACTTCCGCGTGCCGCCAGCGTGGTGACTTGTCCTTGTCGATCAACAAGGCTCGCACTCCTTCGGCAAAATCACCCAGCACACAGCATTGGACCGATACCACCAATTCCTCGCGGAAGGCATCCGCCAACGAGGTGTGCCGATGGCGCGCCAACATCTGCCAGGCAAGGTGTGCGCTCAACGGACAGCCGGCTTCGAGCCGTGCACGGTTGGCCGCCAGCCAGGAATTGTCGGTGTCGTCAGCCAGTATCGCGGTTACCGCAGCGCTGACGGTGGCCTGCTGAGCCAGTGACTGCAGATGGTCGCGCCATTCATCAACCTGACCCGCCGGCGCACGGGACCGATCCTCAAACTCAGCAAGAGCGGCAACCACTGCGGCTTCAGCGTCGTCGACGGTACCGGGCACAATATCGCTCTGAGTCAGACGTTCGAGCAGTGCCTGGCGATTAGCTCGTGGCACAAAGCGATCGGCAAGACCGAGGTCCAGCACATCTCGTGCGTTCAGGTTGGCACCCGTCAAACCAAGATATGCGCCGATCCCCGACGGCAGACGATTGAGAAACCAACTAGCCCCGATGTCCGGATATAACCCGATAGTGATCTCAGGCATGGCAATACGGGAGGTCTCCGTCACCACACGATGACGCGAGCCCGCCATCAACCCCAGGCCACCACCCATGACAATGCCATCAGCCCACACTACTACCGGCTTGGGAAAGGTGTGCAGTCGATAGTCAAGACGGTACTCCATACTGAAATACTCGCGTGCGAAGTCACCCGGTTGGCCAGCTCCCTGCTGTTCGTCCTTGAGTGCCCGCACCAACGCCACCACATCACCACCGGCACAGAAGGCCTTGTCACCGTCACCATCAAGCCAGACAAGGTGGACGCTGGGATCTTCAGCCCACTGCTGAAGCTGAGTATCCAACTGCCGCGCCATCTCCAGCGACAGCGAATTCAATGTGCGTGGCGAATTGAGCGTTGCCACTGCAATGCAGCCACCATCCTGAGTGGTGAGTCTGTCAAACCTGACCAACTCGTCGGTCATCGTGGTCTCCCTTGAAGTGTATGAAATTACGCTCTGAGCGTATGGAACCATGGTATAGGCGCAGCTGTAGGTACTGGCGTTACTGCAACGATTCGATGACCCCATCGTCAAGCAGCCGGCGTGCGACGATCACACGCATGATCTCGTTGGTGCCCTCGAGAATCTGATGAACCCGAGTATCACGCACCAGACGCTCCAACGGATATTCTCGGATGTAGCCATACCCCCCATGCAACTGCAGCGCTTCGTTGCACACATTGAAGCCAACGTCAGTCGCAAAGCGTTTGGCCATCGCACACCAGGCGCTGGCTTCCGGATCGGCCTGATCGAGCTTCCACGCCGCCTGACGGACCATCAAACGTGCAGCACTGAGCTCAGTGGCCATATCAGCCAACTTGAACTGCAACGCCTGAAAGGAGGCCAGTTCGCGACCGAATTGCTTACGCTCGCGCATGTAGGCGCCCGCCAGTTGCAGGGCATGCTGCGCAGCCCCCAGAGAACAGCTGGCGATGTTCAAGCGTCCGCCATCGAGGCCCTTCATGGCGAAACGAAACCCTTCGCCTTCCTCGCCCAGCCGATTCTCTGCCGGTATGCGAACGGCATCAAAACTGATCAGTCGTGTCGGCTGGCTCTTCCAGCCCATCTTGTCCTCGTTCTTTCCGTAACTGATGCCCTCGGCATCCGCCGGTACCACGAACGACGAAATCCCCGCTGCACCACTGTCAGGTTCGCCGGTACGGGCCATGACTACCAGCACCTCGGTGGAGCCCGCACCGGAGATGAACATCTTGGAACCATCGATCACATAGTCATCGCCTTCACGCACTGCACGCGTACGCAGGTTGGCCGCATCGGAACCGGCCCCGGGCTCAGTCAGACAGTAAGAGCCCAGCAGCTCGCCGTTGACCATGGCATCTACATAGCGGTCACGTACCCCGTCTGTCGCCCAGTTGGCAATCATCCAGGTAACCATGTTGTGGATGGTGAGATAGGCCGTCGTCGCGATACAGCCCTGAGACAGCTGCTCGAAGATCAACGATGCATCGAGCCTCGAAAGCCCCAGACCGCCGCGCTCTTCCGGTGTGTAGATGGCCAGAAAACCGGCCTCACCGGCACGCCGGATGACATCCACAGGGAAGTGCGACTCGGCGTCCCATTCAGCGGCATGATCCTTCAGCTCGACGCGAGCAAAATCCGCCGCAGCAGTCACCAGCGCCTGCTGGTCTTCAGTCAAGGCAAAATCCATACGTAACCGATCCTTTCATGAACGATATTGGGGTGGAGCCATGCTTGTCACGCGCCCCATTGCCGACCAACCTAGCACTTGCTTGGTTTGTGCTATATCAACCCATGGTCGTACGAACCACACTTTACGTTAACGTAAACTTGATCCAGTATCTGTATAAGACCTGAAGGCACCGAAGCGACGATTTCTTCAGTGTAGCGTCACGCCACATGCACCGCTCTGCTCGGGCAGAGACCTTATGCCGTGGTCCAATAAGACAGGACATCACCATGACCGACGCCCCACCCAGCGATGAAAGTAACTCAGCACAACGCCTGCAACGTAGCTGGTCCATCGGGGAGCTGGCACGCATGTTCGAAGTCACTCCGCGCACCATCCGCTTCTACGAGCAGGAAGGACTACTGTCCCCACATAGGCAGGGCCAGAAACGCATCTATCGCGAGAAGGACCGCGTCCGGCTCAAGCTCACCCTACGCGGCAAGCGCCTGGGGTTTTCTCTGGCCGAGATTCGCGAAGTCGTGATGATGTACGACGCCATGCCGGATGGTAACGCGCGACAGTTGCAACGGTTGATCGAGATCATCGCGGAAAAGCGCGCTGAACTGGAGCGTCAGGTAGAGGACATTCGCCTTATGCGATTGGAAATGGACGATGTCGAACGACGAGCCCAGGAGGTGCTGAGCCAGCTTCACGAACAGGCCTGAAACGGTAGCTATCACTTCGTTACATAGCGACCCCGGCCCAACAACAGCAGCTCATGTCTTTAATACCGGTCTTGAATACCGGCCTTGAATGCCGATCGTGAACACCGCTGAATGGCTTGGCCGGCCAGGATTCACCCAAGAGCAATTGATTTCCGACAACGACTCATCCAACAACAATTCGAGAACCCGCATGACACGCCAGACGCCCCCTCTCAGCTATGTCAGTGGTACCAGTGACCTTCCACTCAAAGGTCAGACCATTGGTGATTGTTTCGATGATACTGCGGAACGCTTCGCTGAACGCGAAGCGCTGGTCAGCCGACATCAAGGACTGCGATACCGCTGGCGAGAACTTCAAACTGAAGTCAATCGAGTCGCTTGCGCCCTGCTGGCAATGGGCGTGCGCAAGGGAGATCGCGTCGGTATCTGGTCACCCAACTGCGCGGAATGGGCGCTGACGCAGTTCGCGACCGCCAAGGTCGGCGCGGTGCTGGTCAACATCAATCCCAGCTACCGCACTCACGAGCTGGAATATGCGTTGAAACAATCCGGCACCTCAACGCTGATACTGCAGGGCGAGTTCAAGAGCTCCAACTATGTCGGCACCCTGGCGGAGCTGGCACCGGAACTGAAGCGTTCACGTACGGCGGCGCCCCTGAAACTGGCCGGTCTGCCGGACCTCAAGCGGGTCATTTGTCTCGATGCCACCCGCACCCTGCCTGGCATGCTCAGTTGGGAGCGCATGCTGGAGCGCTCCGGTGAGGTCAGTCTCGACGAACTGGCGGATGTTCAATCCGGTCTGCAATTCGACGACCCGATCAATATCCAGTACACCTCCGGCACCACCGGTGCGCCCAAGGGCGCAACTCTCTCTCACCACAATATTCTCAATAACGGCCTGTTCGTCGCACGAGCCATGAAGCTCACCGAGCATGACCGTATGGTCATACCGGTACCGCTCTATCACTGTTTCGGTATGGTCATGGGCAATCTGGGCTGCCTGACCCACGGCGCCACCATGATCTATCCCGCCGCAGGGTTCACCCCGGAGTCCACGCTACAGGCGGTATCCGAAGAGAAAGCCACTGCGTTGTATGGCGTGCCGACGATGTTCATCGCCGAACTCGAGCATCCCGACTTCGAACACCACAATCTCTCAACCCTGCGTACCGGTATCATGGCCGGCTCGATCTGCCCGATAGAAGTGATGCGCAAGGTCATCGAGCGAATGCATATGCAGGAAGTCACCATCTGCTATGGCATGACCGAAACCAGCCCGGTCAGCTTCCAGACCACGACCGATGCGCCCCTCGACAAGCGGGTCACCACCGTCGGCACTATCCATCCGCATCTCGAGGTCAAGTTGGTCAGCCCCGACAGCGGTGCAGCGGTTGTACGCGGCGAAACCGGAGAGTTGTGTACACGCGGCTACAGCGTGATGCTGGGCTATTGGAACAACGAGGCCGCTACCGCTCAGGCAATTGATGAATCCGGCTGGATGCACACCGGCGACCTCGCGACCATGGATGAAGAGGGCTATGTGACCATTGTCGGTCGTATCAAGGACATGATCATTCGCGGCGGTGAGAACATCTACCCACGTGAGATCGAGGACTTTCTCTACACCCACCCAGCTATCTCCGACGTCCAGATCATCGGCGTACCGGACGAGAAGTATGGTGAGGAAGTCATGGCATGGGTGAAGCTGTCGGAAGGTGAACAGCTGGATGAGGAAGCACTCAAGGAATTCTGTGCAGGCAAGATTGCCCACTACAAGGTTCCACGCTATGTGAAGTTCGTCGAAGAGTTTCCGATGACCGTTACCGGCAAGATCCAGAAGTTCAAGATGCGTAATCAGGCAACCGAAGAGCTGGGTCTGTAGAAAAGCAGCGAGCTACGAGCCGCGAACGCTCGTAGCTCGTAGCTCGTAGCTCGTAGCTCGTAGCCGAAGATTCTCCCCTACATTCCCTTCGGTGCAAAGATCCCCGGCGCGTTGCGCCAGTAACCCTTGTAGTCCATGCCGAAGCCGAAGACGTAACGATCTTCGACCTCGAGACTACAGTAATCAGCCTTGAGCCCAGGAACGGCCTTGCGATCGTGTGTCTTGTCGACCAGTACGGCGGTGGAGACGCTGCGTGCACCAGCCTCGCGACAGTACTCGAGGATGGCTGCCAGAGTGGCGCCTTCGTCGAAGATGTCGTCAACGATCACCACATGGCGGCCCGCCATGGGAATCTCTGGTGACACTCGCCAGAACAGCTCTCCACCACGGGTCTTGCCGCGGTAACGCGTGGCATGCAAGTAATCCACCTCCAACGGGAAACCCAACCGCGGCAGCAGATGCCCCGTGGTAATCAGGCCTCCATTCATCACGCAGTAGAAGACCGGTAGCTTATCGCCAAGATCGCGAGTGATCTCGTCGGCCATGCGATCCAACGCCAACTCGACCTCATCATGGTCGATCAGGCAGTCGGCGTTATCCATGACTTCGCGCATATCATCCAGCGAAGCACTATGAATGGGGTCCAGTTTAGGCATGGGAAATCACTCTAACAGGTTCAATCAGTATTCATGGCTTCCAGGTGCGCATGCACCCGGCGCCAGCGCGACAACGCAGTCAGCGCGTCGAGATCCGGTCTTGCCCGCGCGTAGCGCAGGCGTGCAGCACGTCGGCTGGTCATGCCTTCACAGGCCTCCAGCACCTTCAGCGCTGCTGGACGGTCATTACAGATCAGTGCCATATCACAGCCAGCATCAAGGGCTGCAAGAGCACGCTCAGCAGGTCCTCCTGCGACATGCGCTCCGGCCATGCTCAGATCGTCGGAGAAGATGACACCCTTGAAACCAAGGCTCTCCCTGAGCATACCCAGCCAGGACCGCGAGAAACCGGCAGGACGGGAATCGAAGGCGGGGAAGACAACATGAGCCGGCATCACACCATCAAGATGACCAGCCAGTTGGGTGAATGGCACCAGGTCATACTGACGCAGCGTATCAAGATCCCGTTCATCCACCGCTACACCATGGTGAGTATCGACATTCACTCCACCGTGACCGGGGAAATGCTTGCCAACTGCCACCATTCCGGCTTCGTGCAGGCCTGTGATAAAGGCTCCTGCCATGGCAGCCACGGCCTGTGGGTCGGCCGAGAAGCTCCGGTTACCGACCACTGAACAGAGTCCACGATCGATATCCAGTACCGGAGCAAAGCTCAGGTCCAGGCCACAGGCTGCCATTTCCATACCCAGCAACCAACCGGTATCCTGGCAAAGGCGTAGCGTCACTTCAGGCGCCTGCTCGAATTGCTGGGCGATGCGGGCCATCGGTGGGATGCGGGTAACGCCTTTCTTCAGGCGCTGCACTCGACCGCCTTCCTGGTCAATTGCCAACAGCAGATCGGGACGAATCTCGCGAATGGTCTGACAGAGCTCTCTCACCTGCACCGCATGCTCGGTATTGCGCGCAAAGAGGATTACGCCACCTACCGCTGGATGCTGGAGCAGGTCCCGCTCATCAGCCATCAGTTCGGTGCCAGCGAGATCTATCATCACCGGTCCAAGCGTCTGGGTCATGTCGCCTACCTGATCGGAAAAGGGAAAAGATTCTAGACTAAAGTCATTCACAGCGACAGCCTGGCTCATCATGCCGGCAGCATGGCCAGTCTCTCACCGATACCTTATCGGCGCATCATGCTCCGCGACACCCCGACATGGACCGACACCTCGACATTCTCTGAGGTCAATATCGGCCATATCAACCAGCGAAGCAACGCAACGTCGGTACTCGTGCAATTGCCTGATCCAGAGCATTGGCGTCATGCCGACCAGCAGGAAACTGCACTAGAATATCCCGCCTGGCATCACCGCATGGTTTCACCCTATCGGAATGCCCTCAAGGATGAACAGGGCTGCAACAGGCAGGAGCCTACTCGTGTATCGCGATCCTGACACTATCACCACATTACCTCTGGCCCTTGTCGCATTGGCTGGCCTTTGCCTGGGTAGCTTTCTTACCGTAGTGATCGAACGGCTACCGAGAATACTGGCACGCCAATGGCGTAGCGATGCGTTGGTCATAGCTGGGCGACTCCCAGCAACCGAAGCACCTCTGTCGCTGGTTCGCCCAGCCTCTCACTGCCCACGATGCCAACAATCCATAGCCTGGCACGACAACATTCCCGTGCTTGGCTGGCTCAAGCGACGAGGCCGTTGCGCCCATTGTCGAGCTTCGATAAGCCCGCTGTACCCTACCATCGAGCTTTCTGCCGCCGTTCTGACGGTCGCGATCATCTACACCCAGGGGCTATCGGGGTCGAGCATCATGCTGGTCGGGGCAGCACTGACGCTGCTGGCTCTGGCAGCGATCGACCTCCGTACTCAACTGCTGCCGGATATTCTCACCCTGCCGCTGCTATGGGCTGGATTGATATACCAGCTGTTGATCGCACCCGACATGCTTGAATCTGCCGTTATCGGCGCCATAGTGGGTTATGGCGCCATGTGGTGTATCTCCATGCTGTACCTCCTGGTCACGAGACATGAAGGCATGGGCCACGGTGACTTCAAACTGACAGCGGCGCTGGGCGCCTGGCTGGGTTGGGAGATGTTGCCACTGGTCATGCTGATCGCGGCTGGTACAGGCGCCGTCTGCGGGCTGCTGAGTCATGCTCTATCCCCGGATCTACGCGGCAAGCCTTTGCCTTTTGGCCCGTGGCTGGCTTTAGCGGGCTGGTGTGGCCTGATCGCGGGTGACACACTAATGTCGAGCTATCTTTCACTATTCCAGCCATGAGAGCACACCGCAGGGCTGAGCAACGAGGACACACTGGTATGATCGTAGGGCTGACAGGGGGCATTGCCTCAGGCAAGTCCACAGTGGCAAGCGCCTTCGGCGAACTCGGCATTGGTTGGGTGGATGCTGACCAGATTGCTCGCGAGGTCGTCGCGCCCGGCGAGCCGGCGCTGGCCGAGATCATGGCTCGCCATGGGCCTGCCATCGTCGATACCTCCGGCAATCTCGACCGAGCTGCACTGCGTGCCATCATTTTCGCTGATGAACAAGAGCGGCGCTGGCTGGAGAGCATCACCCACCCACACATTCGCGAGCGCCTGCACCAGCGTCTCGAGGAACTTCAGCAGAAGTCGTCAGCCTATGTGCTGCTGGTCTCGCCACTGCTGTTCGAATCCGGCCAGGCGGGTATGGTCGACCGCTGTCTGGTGATCGATGTCCCGGAAAGCGTGCAGATAGCCCGCACCTGCGAGCGCGACGGTGTTGATGAGGGCCAGGCCAGAGCCATTGTCTCCGCCCAGATGTCGCGTACTGAACGCCTATCCCGTGCCGACGATGTCATCGTCAATGATGGCGATATGACAGCGCTCAACGAACAGGTTCGAGCACTGGATCGTCGTTATCGCCAGGCGCTGATGGCATCGGCTTTGCCCAAAACGCCGTAATCTGGCATCCTGGCGCCTGAGTGTTGAATCCTACCGAGAGATTTCATGAACCAAACCGACCAGAAGCGCCCCCTGGAAGTCGCCTGCCCACAGTGCAGGAAGAAGGTTCAGTGGCGCGAGGACAATCCCTGGCGTCCCTTCTGCAGCGAACGCTGTCGCTTGATCGACCTGGGTGCATGGGCCGACGGTTCTCATCGCATCGCTGGCGAACCCGCCATGGATGAGACCAGCATCGATGAATGGGTAGCCCGTGCAGAGCGAGATATGAACAGGGATGACTGACGACACCTCGTATCGCCTGCTGGCCGAACTGGAACATTGCTTCGACCACATCATCGAAGGCGTGGAACGCCTGGTAGATTACTGGTCCACTGCGGATTTACCAGGCTGGGCCTTCAATGCAGATCATGCAAATGCAGATTGGCTCCGGCAGGCGTTGCTGGATGTCTGGTACCAGGACGGCCAGGATGGCCGCTCCACCAGCAGTCATGTGGGTATCATCGGTGCCGATGAAACCACCATGCGGCTGGTTGAAGAGCTCAATACCCTCAAGGAACGCTTCGCCCGTATCGCCGCAGAGATTCGCCAACAAAACCCTCAGCGCATTTCTGAGCTCAAGGCCATACTGCCCTTTCGTCACCCTCACCTGCACACTCATCTCAAGGGCTCCGGCCTGGCACGTCTTCACCTCAAGCAATGCTGGCGGAGCATTCCGCTAGCCGACGCACCGCTGACGCGGGTGCGTCTCGCCTGGTACAGCAGCGGCCGCTCCATTACCCGCCTGAGTGTTGCCGAGGCCGAGAAGCGTCTTCTCGCGCTCGACAGTGATGCCGTCCACGTCCGTATACAGCTGCAACGGCTGGCAGGCATTCCTGCTTCGGAACCCCTGGCTCAAGTACAACGGCAAGCTCCCTTGATGCGCGCCAACCTGTTCTATCGAGAGCCGCTGAAGGATGGACGCACCCGGCGCGCCATGAACGTCGCCTTACCGTTGTTTGTGCCCTGCCCCGACAAGCGGCTACCCGATCACAACATGCCACCACTACGCCCGCCCAGCGAACGACAGCGAGCGCGTCGCAGCGATGAGCGTCTGGAAGAAGATCCCTTCCTGCCCAGTCTGCGAATCTTTCGCTACCGCTCATATTGAGTTGGCCTGCAGCGGCTACAAAAGCTGCTCGCGATTAGACTTAAGGGGACTCACGACCGTCCCCGACGCTCCGCTTCGATCACCCGCAGCAGGTCACACGCACCACGTGGAGATTGAGCATACTCAGCCATCAAGCTACTCAATTGCTCTCTAAACTCCGCATCTCGTGCTTCCTGTGCTCGCTGCGCCTCTTCGCGCTCCAGTTCTTCGACAGAGCGCAACGGTGGGCTATCAGGAGCATCCTCAAGCTTGACCGAGCCATCCAGCCCTTTCAGCGCCTCAGCGAATGCATCATCCAACTCACGGAATTTACGTAGCTTTTCACGTTCATCCATAGGCTTGGAAGTATTGTTCTGTCTCATTTGTTACCGGCCGTAAGTGACAAGAAAAAAGCGAAAAAATTGATCATTTTCGACTCTTCACCTTTGAAAAATAACATCATTTAAACGTTTTTTCATGATTTTCAATGCAGTATCGTACACCACCCTTCTAATTCTTTGTGCACAATCGATCAAATCGGCACATTGAACTTGCCTTCAACACGCCCTACACTGCATAACTAAGTAACAGCATGTATCAGAAAGAAACAGATCGAATCACCTTTTCTTGATCAACGCGGGGCAGGATCGCTCCCCATACCAGCCACCAGTGAAGCATTCGGGTCGAAAGGCCAACCAACTCCAATAAAGCATGCCACTGGTTCAGGGAGATACGACATATGTTCAATGAAATGATGCGCGCCGAAATCTGGCTGCAGGAAACTCTGGACAGTCAACTCAGCATTGAAGACCTGGCCACACGCATGGGCTATTCATCGTCACAAGTACGCAGACGCTTTCGTCAGTCCTTCGGTATTTCTCCCAGCGCCTATCGCGATATGCTGCGGCTGGAGAAGGCTGCCCGCCTACTGATCCATACACCTCATGGTGTACATGATATCGCAAGGCGTTGCGGATATCGCAATCATTCTGCCTTTACGCGTGCCTTCCAGCGCCGCTATCACGTAGCACCCCGTGAGTATCGCCAGAATCAGCGACTGGAACTGTATCGTCACCGGCACAACCTACCGCACTTCTCTGTCAAGATGATCGACCTGCCGTTGCGTAGAGCGGCCGTCACGCGCCTCTATCAGCCACCGGAAATCATCGAGAACCTGGACAACTGGGAACGCAATGCTGATGGCGCTTATGACCTGCCAGCTCGAATCAGCAATGCCGCGCCCATCGCAATTCTTCACGATCATCCATTGGCAAGCGAATCACCGCGCATCGACCTGGGCGTACTGGTTGAAGAGGAACACGCGCATCGTCTGGCCCTGCCTTTACCGTTCCGCCTGGTAGTATTACCAGCTCAACGGTATGCATCCATTTCGATCGAGGACAGTTCGCACCTCACCAGCGCCATGCTGTTCATGGCCTGTCGCAGCCTGTCTGAACATGGCGTCTACCTCAGTGGAGAGGCGCCTCAGCTGATCAAGGGAAAGTACGAGCTCGAACTACGACTCCCTCTTCTTGAGGACGATTGAGCAGCGCAACGAATACATAGTTTGACCCATCAATGGCCGCAGTGGCAACTCTGCGGCCATTGTCTTGCACATTTGCCTCTTCTTTCGCTAATCCATTAAACACGAAGCCTCAGCCTCGCAACCTGCTTGTAAACGTGTCGGCAGAAATCAGCTCATCCAACTCAGGTCTTGTATGCAACATACGAGATCCTGAATTGAGGGGACCAAAAAACAACCCGCCGGTGATGGTATCACCGACGGGTTTTGACACACGCAAAGCTAAAGGCGCGCTTAGCTACTCATCAACGCGTGCTATTCATCAACGCGTGTTACTCTTCAACGCGTACCAGCCATGACTCGACGGTATCACTATCAAACTCTTCCTTCCACGCCTTGAGAGTCTTGTGGTTACCACCACGAGTCTCAACCACTTCACCCGTGTTGGGGTTCTTGTAGATCTTCAGCTTGCGCTTGCGGCGACCACCGGCAGACGCCGGTGCAGCCTTGGTGCTGGCAGCAGGCTTCGGATCGAGTAGAGCAATAACATCAGCTGGGCTCTTTTCGAACTTTGTCATCAATGCTTCAAGCTTGCTCTTGAACTCGAGCTCGCTCTTGAGACGATCATCGTTCTGTAGCTTTTCCAGCTGGGCTTGAACCTGCTTGAGCTGCTGCTCAAGCTGTACGTAGTCATTCAAGATTGAAGACATGAAAGTTACCTTGAATTATGATTTTGAGGATGCGCGCATCATTATTACTTCTGAAGTTGAAACTCGCAACTACTATAGCAATTTTATAATAGCAGTACTGCCGCAAATACTTTGCAATACCCACAAATAGCCATCATGAGCAACCCAGAAAGAGAGAAAAGACTTCTCATTTCGGTGCAGAATTATCATTGAGCGCCACGTTGCGTAGAACTTACAGGAGTAGTGTGCAGCACAATAGCTTCCGGAGGATGCATGGTGCAGGAGCCTGGCGAGAAAGCATACAGTGGCGGAAAATATGACTGCGAAATCACTCAACCACTAAAAATAAACACAGAAAAACAAATGCTCACAAAACAAAACACTAGCCAGACAATATCCAACAACGATGGCGGTGCAAACAAGACTACGCGCGAGTCCACTATAAACAGCTATAAACAGAAACGCCGCCCTGATGGGCGGCGCTTCTGCGGTCAGCGATGACCAACGGGTATCAGGATCAGTCCTGGCCCATCTGCTGCTTGATCAAGTCACCGATGGTGGTCGGACCACCAACTTCAGATTCCTGATCACGCAACTTGGTCATGTTACGACGAGTATCGTCCTGATCCTTGGCCTTGACGGACAAGGAAATCTGGCGGCTCTTGCGATCCACACTTACGATACGCGCTTCAACAGCATCGCCTTCGTTCAGGACGTTGCGAGCATCTTCAACGCGGTCAGCGCTGATCTCGGACGCCTTGAGCACGGCAATGACGTCAGTAGCCAGCTCAACATGAGCTTCCTTGGCATCAACTTCAACAACGCGGCCGGTAACAATAGCGCCCTTGTCGTTTACAGCAAGGAACTCAGCGACCGGATCGGTATCAAGCTGCTTGACGCCCAGAGAGATGCGCTCACGCTCCGGATCGATGGACAGGATGACGGCTTCAGCTTCGTCGCCCTTCTTGAAGGAGCGCACGGCTTCTTCACCGGTATCTGTCCAGGAGATATCGGACAGGTGAACCAGACCGTCGATGCCACCGTCGAGACCGATGAAGATACCAAAGTCAGTGATCGACTTGATGGTACCGGAAACACGGTCACCCTTGTTGAACTGAGCGTTGAAGGTTTCCCACGGGTTGGCAGTGCACTGCTTGATACCCAGGGAAATACGACGACGCTCTTCGTCGATATCCAGAATCATGACGTCCACATCGTCGCCCACCTGGACAACCTTGGACGGATGGATGTTCTTGTTGGTCCAGTCCATTTCTGAAACGTGAACCAGACCCTCGACACCCTCTTCCAGCTCGGCAAAGCAGCCGTAGTCGGTGAGGTTGGTGACGCGAGCGTGCACCTTGGTGCCTTCCGGGTAGCGACCCTTGATGTTGACCCACGGATCTTCGCCCAGCTGCTTGAGACCCAGAGACACACGATTGCGCTCACGGTCAAACTTCAGCACCTTGACAGAGATCTCGTCACCAACAGCAACGATTTCGCTCGGATGCTTGATGCGCTTCCAGGCCATATCGGTGATGTGCAGCAGGCCGTCAACGCCGCCCAGATCAACAAAGGCACCGTAGTCGGTCAGGTTCTTGACGATACCGAGAATCTGCTGACCTTCCTGCAGAGTCGCCAGCAGCGCCTCACGCTCTGCACTGTTCTCGGCTTCGAGAACGGCACGACGAGAAACGACAACATTGTTGCGTTTCGGATCGAGCTTGATGACCTTGAAGTCCAGTTCCTTGTTCTCCAGGTGCGCGGTGTCGCGAACCGGACGAACGTCTACCAGAGAGCCAGGCAAGAAGGCACGGATGGAGTCGACGTCGACAGTGAAGCCGCCCTTGACCTTGCCGTTGATCACGCCCTTGACGATCTCTTCCTTCTCGAAGGCAGCTTCCAGTACCTTCCACGCTTCGGCACGCTTGGCCTTCTCGCGGGACAGGCGGGTTTCACCAAAGCCGTCTTCCACAGCTTCGAGGGCAACGTGCACCTCATCACCAATGGCGATGTTCAGCTCACCATTATCGTCGCGGAATTGCGCGGCGGGGATCTGACCTTCGGACTTCAGGCCGGCATTGACGGTAACCCAGTCACCTTCGATGTCGACAACAGTTGCCGGGACGATGGCGCCCGGTTCCATGTTGATGTCCTGGAGAGACTGTTCAAACAGTTCAGCAAAGCTTTCGCTCATGATGTTCCTACGTGATCAACGTTGAGTGCGGCAGGGCCGCTTCTCCGCACCACCAGCAAGTGCGGGCCATTTCCGATAACCCCCGGGGATGTTGACACTGGTTAGACCTGACCGTGTTTTTCCTGGTTTTTTCAATAACCTGGCTTTTCAACAAGCCATTCATCAACTCGGCCACGTCTTGACATCTTGCCGGGGACTCCGCAAGCGAAGTTCAGGTGACGTTTGCCAGTCCCTTCTGGACCAGCAACCGGGTCAGCTGTTCCACCACTTCCGGTATGCTCAGGTTAGTGGTGTCGAGCTCGATGGCATCATCGGCCGGCACCAGCGGAGCCACGCTACGCTGCGTATCGCGAGCATCGCGTGCCTGAATCTCCTTTAAAAGACTCGGTAGACTAGCATCCAGGCCAGCCTCTCGCAACTGTATATGACGCCGCCTTGCCCTTTCCTCGGCACTGGCGGTGAGGAATATCTTCAGCGGGGCATCCTTGAAAACCACCGTGCCCATATCACGACCATCGGCCACCAGCCCCGGCGGCTGACAGAAGTCGCGCTGACGCTGCAGCAACGCCGAGCGCACTTCGCCCAAGGCGGCGACCCGAGATGCACAATCACCGATCTGCTCGGTACGAATGTCATTGGTGACCACTTCACCTTCCAGCTCAATGACCGCATGCCCCTGATCAACGCGAAACACCACATCCAGTTGGGCAGCAATTCCGGCGAGACTCGGCTCATCATCCAGCGCCACCCCCTTGCGCAGCGCGGCAAGCGCCGTCAAGCGATAGAGGCTACCGCTATCCAGCAGGTGCCAGCCCAGACGCTCCGCAATCAGGCGGCTGATGGTGCCCTTTCCAGCACCACCAGGACCATCGATAGCCAGCACCGGTGCAGCAGAGGTCGTCAGGGACTGTACCGTCATTCCAACTCCTCACGTACCTCATCGAGGCTCAACCCGACACGACGTGCCAACTCCACAAACCCCGGAAATGAAGTAGCAACATTGGCGCAGTCGTCCACCTCGATCGGTGCACTCGCACGCAACCCGGCAATGGTAAAGGCCATGGCGATACGGTGATCTTCATGACTCTGCACACGGCCACCACCGTAGTTCGGCGCCTCACCGCCCTTGCCGACGATATCGATGCCATCATCGAACAGAGTATTCTCGATTCCGAGGATCGTCATGCCATCCGCCATCGACTGCAGACGGTCCGACTCCTTGACGCGCAGCTCTTCGGCTCCTCGCAGACGTGTCACCCCTTCGGCATTGGCCGCGGCAATGAACAGCGCCGGGAATTCGTCAATCGCCAACGGCACTTGATCGGTGGGTATCTCAATCCCCTTCAATGGAGCATAGCGGATATGCAGGTCAGCCACCGGCTCGCCCCCCACTTCACGCGAGTTCTCCATGCGCAGATCCGCGCCCATCGCCTTGAGGATATTGATCACCCCGATACGGGTCGGATTGAGACCAACATGCTCCAGCACCAGGTCTGAACCAGGCGTAATGGCCGCAGCGACCAGGAAGAAAGTCGCTGACGAGATATCCGACGGCACATCGATCGGCGCAGCGGTCAGCTTGCCACCGCCCTGCAGCCAACAGGTATCGCCCTCACGCTCAACCCGGTAACCGAAGCCATTGAGCATGCGCTCGGTATGATCACGGGTCGGGGCTGGCTCACGCACACGCGTTTCACCCGCGGCGTACATGCCGGCGAGCAGCAGACAGGATTTGACCTGAGCACTGGCCATCGGCATGTCGTAATCGAGTCCTCTGAGCGGCTGGCCACCCTTGATTCTCAGTGGTGGGCGGCCACCCTCGGCCGTTTCGACCACCGCGCCCATTTCACGCAGCGGATCAGCAACTCGGCCCATGGGCCGACGCGTCAGCGAAGTATCACCGGTCAGTTCCGTATCGAAGGCCTGCCCCGCAAGCAAACCGGCAAACAAACGCATGGCGGTGCCGGCATTGCCCACGTACAGAGGCCCGGAAGGCTGCTGAAGACCATGCATACCAACGCCATGGATCACCACGCGCCCTTGATGAGGGCCTTCAATGGCAACGCCCATTTCACGAAAGGCTTGCAGTGTCGCCAGACTGTCTTCACCTTCCAGGAAGCCAGTAACTTCGGTGACGCCTTCACTCAAGGCGCCCAGCATGATCGAACGATGTGAAATCGACTTGTCTCCCGGCACGCGAATGCGTCCAGAAACACTGCCGCCCGGAGCGACGCGGTAGCGCAAGCTGTTGTTGTCCTGCATCTGATATTCCGCCTGATAACTGGTCTGATTGAGCAAGGATTCGAAGTAATGCCGAGCATGACGCGCACGATCGAAAGTCGCCAGCATGTCATCGCCATCTCCGTGCGTCACTGCCTGACGCAGCCGCTTGAGCCCAAGCTCGAAGTCATCCAGAGCATCAAGCACGGCCTCTCGGTTGGCGGTAAAGACATCGCGCCACATGACCGGATCGCTCCCGGCAATCCGGGTAAAGTCACGAAACCCTCCCGCAGCATAGCGGAAGATTTCCAGCCGCTCGTCCTGTCTGGCGAGCGTATCCACCAGCGAGAACGCCAGCAGATGGGGTAAGTGGCTGGTCCGCGCCAACACTTGATCATGGCGCTCGACATCCATGCTCAGTACTTCGGCACCGGCCAGCTGCCACATTGCCGAGACACGCTGCAGCGCATCGGCTTCAGTGTTGGCACAGGGAGTGAGGATGACCTTGTGGCTCTGATAGAGCTCGGCGTCCGATGCCGCCACGCCACTCTTCTCCGAACCAGCGATCGGGTGCCCAAGCACCAGGCGCGGCGGCAAGCTGCCAAACGCTTCAATGGCAATATCCCGCACCGCGGCCTTGGTACTACCGACATCGGTGATCACGGCCCGCTCTGCCAGTTGAGGCAGATATCGGGACAACTCCTGCATGACGGTGCGCATTGCCAGCACCGGCACCGCAAGTACGATCAGCGTTGCCCCCTCTACTACCTCGGAGAGGCAAGTGGCGCCAGCGTCAACCAACCCCATCTCGATACCGCGCTGGATCTCATCTTGATTGGGGTCACAAGCCAGAATAACGCTGTTGTCATCCTGACCGACACCGGCCGCCCGCAGAGCGGCGGCCAGCGAGCCACCAATCAGGCCAAGACCAACGACGAGGATCCGCGATGCTGCAGGTAAGCTCAGGTCTTGCCTCACCATCCTTACAACACACCCTGGGGATAGGAACCCAGCACCTTGAGCTCTGACGCCCGCAGCCTGACTTCTTCGAGCAATGCGGCAACGCGCGGCTCATCGACATGCCCGGCAAAGTCGATGAAGAACACATAGTTCCAGACTCCGGTACGAGATGGGCGAGTCTCGAGACGCGTCAGGTCGATCTGGTGACGATGAAATGGCTCAAGCAGATCGTGCAGCGCACCCGGCTGGTTGCGCATCGCCACCACCAGCGAGGTCTTGTCGGTCCCTGACATCGGCACCTGCTGATTGCCGATGATCAGGAAGCGCGTGGAGTTGTCCGGACGATCCTCTATCTTCTCGGCAAGATGCTTCAGGCCGTAAAGCTTGGCAGCCATGTCGCCGGCAATCGCCGCGCTATGCCACTCCGACTTGACCATCCGCGCCGCTTCGGCGTTGGACGATACCGGTACCCGCTCGGCGTGAGGGAAGTGCGCATCCAGCCATTTGCGGCACTGGGCGAAGGACTGCGGATGCGAATAGATCCGCGAGACCTTGTCCTTGAGCGTGGTGTCCGACACCAGCAGGTGATGGTGGATACGCAGCACCACCTCTCCGCAGATATGCAGCGAAGAGTCCATGAACGAGTCCAGCGTATGGTTGATCACGCCTTCGGTGGAGTTCTCGACCGGCACCACACCATAGTTGACCGCACCCGCTTCTACCTCACGGAAGACCTCGTCGATGGCCGCCATCGGCAGACTGATGGCACTGTCGCCGAAGTGCTTGAGTGACGCCTGCTGAGTGAAGGTGCCCTCCGGCCCGAGATAGGCCACCTTGATCGGCTGTTCAAGCGCCAGACAGGCCGACATGATCTCGCGGAACAGGCGCGCCATTTCTTCACTATCCAGCGGCCCCTGATTCATCTCCATCACCCGGCGCAGCACCTGGGCTTCGCGTTCAGGACGATAGAATACCGCGTCGGGGTCCGACGCTGTCTTGGTTTCCGCCACCTGGCGTGCACATTCGGCACGCTCGCTGATGAGGCGCAGAATATCGCTATCGATCTCGTCGATACGGTTCCGCAAGCCTCCCAGGCCCTGCTTGTTCGATTCACTCATGATCAGCCCCGCCGCTGCTCAAAGTCATTCATGAACGCTACCAATGCATCCACCGCAGCTTCCGGCACCGCGTTGTAGATGCTGGCACGCATACCGCCCACACTACGATGCCCCTTGAGATTCAATAGCCCCGCCTGTTCAGCCTCGACAAGAAAATCGCTGTCGAGGCGACTGTCAGCCAGCACAAAAGGCACGTTCATGCGCGAGCGATTGATGGGGGCTATCGGGTTACTGTAGAGAGCGCTACCATCAATGGCAGCATAGAGCTTGTCGGACTTACGCTGATTGATGGCATCCATGGCGTCGAGGCCACCGACATCATTCTTCAGCCAGTCAAAAACCAACCCCGCCAGATACCAGCTGTAAGTGGCAGGCGTATTGATCATCGACCCCGCCTCGGCCAGTTGACGGTAGCTGAACAGGGTTGGCATATCGTCACGCGCACGATCCAGCAGATCTTCGCGGACAATCACCACCACCAGCCCTGCGGGACCAATGTTCTTCTGGGCACCGGCGTAGATAACCCCATAACGCGAAACGTCCAGCGGCGCCGACAGGATCGACGAGGAAAGGTCCGCGACCAACGGTACTTCAATACCATCTTCACGCTGAGTGTGGGGCAGATAATCGAAGGCCAGGCCTCCAATGGTCTCGTTGGGCGTGAAATGCAGATAAGCTGCGTCACTGGACAAGGCAATGTCCTGCTGACGAGGTACTGCCACATGTCCGCTCTCGGCACTGGATGCCGCGACATGCGCGGCACCAAACAGATGCCGCGCCTCCTGGATAGCTTTCTTGCCCCAGATGCCGGTTTCAATGAAATTGGCCGTGCCACCCGGACCAAGAAGGTTCCAGGGCACGGCAGCAAACTGCTGAGTCGCCCCGCCCTGGGTAAACAGAATTCGGTAGTTGCTCGGTACGTTCAGCAACTCACGCAAATCGGCCTCGGCCTTCTCGGCAATCGCCACGTACTCGTCAGAGCGGTGGCTCATTTCCATTACCGAAAGACCACGCCCCTGGTAATCGAGCATTTCCTCACGGGCCCTTTCGAGCACCGCCGTCGGCAGAGCTGCTGGCCCCGCACAGAAATTGTAGTGACGCGTCATGGGTGTCCAGTGTCCTTCACTGATTGTCTATACTCGCGCCCCCGGCAACCTATCGACCGCAGCCGGGGACGCGGGACACGAATTATTCTTCGTTATCGTTACCGCTGCCTTCCGCAGCATCATCGTCGGCCTGAGACTCGCCGCTCGAATTGTCTCCAGCATCGGTGTTGCCTGCACCATTCTCGATGTCGCCACCGTCGACAGTCTCGCCATCAACCTCAGCGACAACATCTTCCTCATCGAGCTCTTCAATACGCACGGTCTTGACCAGAGACTCCGCCTCACCCAGACGAATCAACATCACGCCCTGGGTGTTACGCGAAGTGATCGAAACTTCACCAACCCGTGTGCGCACCAGAGTGCCACGGTCGGTAATCAGCATCATCTCGTCGCTGGAGTAAACCTGCATGGCAGCGACCATTGATCCATTACGCTCGCTGGTCTGTATGGCAATAACTCCCTGACCACCACGACCTCGTAGCGGGAATTCCTCGAGACGAGTCCGCTTGCCATAGCCATTCTCGCTCGCGGTGAGGATATAGATCTGATCGTCGCTGGAAGTGCCCTGCTCGACGGCAACGGCCTCTTCTTCGCCAGCGTCAGCATCGGCATCGATTTCACGGCTCTGCGGAATGATCAAGCTGATGACTTCCGCTCCGCCCAACAGACGCATGCCTCGTACACCGCGTGCGGTACGACCCATGGCACGAACCTGAGTTTCCTCGAAGCGAATCGCCTTGCCGTTGGAAGACAGCAGCATGGCGTGATCGCTACCGGAAGTAATGGCTGCGCCTATCAGACGATCGCCTTCTTCCAGGTCGATGGCAATCAGGCCCACGCTACGCGGACGTGAGAACTGCTCAAGGCTGGTACGCTTAACGGTACCGCTCGCGGTCGCGAAGAAGATGTAACAGTTGGGATCATACTCATTGACCGGCAGGATGGCGTTGATCGACTCACCTTCCTCCAGCGGCAGCATATTGACCAGCGGCTTGCCACGCGAACCGCGGCTGGCCGCCGGCATCTCATAGACCTTGAGCCAGTAGACCTTGCCACGATTGGAGAACAACAACACCGTGTCATGAGTCGAGGCCACCAGCAGGTGCTCGATGACATCCTCATCCTTCATCGAGGTCGCCGATTTGCCACGACCACCACGGCGCTGCGCCTGGTAATCCGACAACGGCTGGGTCTTGGCATAACCACTGCGCGAGACCGTCACCACCATGTCTTCCTCGGCGATCAGGTCTTCGATCGACAGGTCGAGACGGCTGGCCTGAATTTCGGTGCGACGCTCATCTCCGTACTGATCACGAACCGCTTCCAGTTCTTCACGGATGACTTCGAGCAGACGCTCGGATGACGCCAGAATCGCCATCAGTTCGGCAATGGACTTCAGAATCGAAAGATACTCATCGAGCAGCTTTTCGGTTTCGAGTCCAGTCAAGCGGTGCAGACGCAGCTCGAGAATTGCCTGAGCCTGAGCCGGAGACAGACGATATTCGCTGCTGCCTTCCAACAGACCGTAACCTTCTTCCAGGTCCTCCGGCTTGCACGATGTCGCACCCGCACGCTCCAACATGTCAGTGACCTGGCCTGGCTGCCAACCGCGAGCCAGCAGCTTCTCCCTGGCCTCTGCCGCATTCGGCGAAGCCTTGATCAGCTCGATCACCTCATCGATGTTGGAGATCGCAACTGCCAAACCTTCAAGGATATGTCCACGCTCACGCGCCTTGCGTAATTCGAACAGGGTCCGGCGGGTAACGACTTCGCGGCGGTGACGAATGAACGCTTCAAGGACCTGCTTGAGGTTCATGGTCTTCGGCTCGCCATCCTCCAGCGCAACCATATTGATACCGAAGACGTTCTGCAGCTGAGTCTGGGCGAAGAGGTTGTTGACCACCACATCGCCACTCTCGCCACGCTTGACCTCGATCACCACACGCAAACCATCCTTGTCGGACTCGTCGCGCAGCTCGGCAATGCCGTCGATCTTCTTGTCCTTGACCAGCTCGGCGATCTTCTCGATCAGACGCGCCTTGTTTACCTGATAGGGAAGCTCGGTAACGATGATGTGATCGCGGCCACTCTTGTCGTCGTGCTCGATGGTATGACAGGCACGCACATAGATACGCCCACGCCCGGTGCGATAGGCATCGAGGATCCCGGCACGGCCATTGATGATACCCCCGGTCGGGAAGTCTGGCCCCGGGATGTATTCCATCAAGTCATCGACGGTCAGGGTGTAATCATCGATCAGCGCCAGGCAGCCGTTGATGATTTCCACCATGTTGTGCGGCGGGATATTGGTCGCCATGCCAACAGCGATGCCCGAGGAGCCATTGATCAGCAGGTTGGGCACGCGGGTCGGCAACACGTCAGGTATGCGTTCGGTGCCGTCGTAGTTGTCGACCCAATCGACGGTGTCCTTCTCCAGGTCGGCCAGCAGTTCGTGGGCCAGCCTCGCCATGCGCACCTCGGTGTAACGCATGGCAGCGGCATTATCGCCATCGATGGAACCGAAGTTGCCCTGGCCGTCGACCAGCACATGCCGCATGGAGAAGTTCTGCGCCATGCGCACGATGGTGTCGTATACCGCACTGTCGCCGTGTGGGTGATACTTACCAATTACGTCGCCCACGACACGGGCGGACTTCTTGTAGGGCTTGTTCCAGTCATTACTCAGCTCATGCATCGCGAACAGCACGCGACGATGAACTGGCTTGAGACCATCGCGTACGTCCGGTAACGCGCGGCCAATGATTACGCTCATCGCGTAATCGAGATACGACTGCTTGAGCTCGTCCTCGATATTGACTGGCAGAATCTCTCTGGCGATGTCACCCATGGGTCGTCAAGTCCTTTGCGCAGCAACAGGTAGGCGCGTCACAACATGGCAAGGCGCACAAATACAGCGCAATAGCATACCATCGATAGACGCCTCCGCGCAGCGTCCCTCATTACTTATGCAGACTGACTTTTCTGAGCAGCAACCAGCGCGCTCAACGACTCACGCAACGAGCCTTCGATAGTCATCGCACTGTTCTCAGCGACATTCAGCAGCACAAAGGTCAGAACCGCGCGGCAGACCCGTTGCTGGTCGCTGCGACGACGAATCTCCTGAACCATTTTCGCACTACGCGAGCCCACTTCAGCCAGCTGCGTTTCCACAACCAGATCATCTCCTGCGACCGCTGCAGCGCGATAATCGATATTGAGGTTGACCACCACAAAAGCAATCTGTCCATCCCGGAGCTGATCCATCAGTGCAGCATGGTGATCAAAGTAATCCCAACGCCCTTCCTCGAGAAACTCGAGATAGCGCGCGTGATTGACATGACCGTAGCCATCGAGGTGATAGCCACGTACGCGCAGTTCGATTGTTGTGATGTTGTCGTCCATCTGGAACGGTCCTTTCGTTTAATGAAGCCTGGTTTTATGAAGCCTGGTTTTATGAAGCCTGGTTTCATGAAGCATGGCTTTATGAAGCATGGCTTTATGAAGCAGCCCCACGATCAGGGCCCCTGCTCACAGTTGGCAGAGTAAGGTCGATCGGTCGCAATTTCAAACATACGTTTGACATCATGTTCACCACTTGAACCCCGCGCGACAGCATGCACGACCTTGGTTGTGTTCAGGCATTTCGCCACTGGAACCCATCGCCGCCATTGTCCATAATGTGCGTCCTTTCTGTACCGGGAAATGCTTCATGTGGTTCAAGCACTTGCATCTCTACCGCCTGCACGACGCCAGCAGCCTCGACAGTACCCAGCTGGAATCGGCTCTGGCCGACCAGGCATTTCGTCCACTAGGTGGCGCGGAAGCGCGTAGAATCGGCTGGACAACACCCGCGGGGCGGGCCGGCGTCCAGTACCTTCATGAACTGCAGGGACATCGGTTGATGACCGCACTGCGCCAGGAGCGCATCCTGCCGGCCTCTGTCGTTCGCGAGGAAGTCGATGAGCGTGTCGCCGAAATAGAAGCTCGGGAAAGCCGCAAACTGCGTCGTCAGGAAAAACAAGGCATCAAGGAGCAGGTCTATGAGGAACTGCTGCCGCGTGCATTCGTGCGCAGCCAGAAGACCGACCTCTGGTGGGACAGTCGACGCAATATGATTGCCATCAACACCTCAAGCAGAAAACGCGCCGAAGAGCTTCTCGACCTTCTGCGGGAGTCGCTGGGCAGCCTCAAGGTCACACCATTGGCAGCACAAACCTTGCCAATTCGAGCAATGACCACCTGGCTGACTGACCCCGCGGCACGTCCGGCTGATATGCTGCTTGGCGATCAGGTCGAGCTCAAGGCCAAGGGTGACGATGGAGTCCTGCGAGCACGTCAGGTCGACCTCGATAGTGATGATATCCAGCGTCTACTGGAAAGTGGTCGCCAGGCCAGCAAGC